>CAZHKN010000249.1:0-7531 GCA_964532725.1 uncultured Occallatibacter sp. | reverse complement strand
AAGCGATACCTTCGCAGGAATAAGGCCCGCCGATGCGCCGGGTTTCATTCTGGCTCAACTCGCGGGAGCGGCGGCGGCAACGCTCCTGTTTCGCTGGCTGGTTCCATCTCTGCCGAGAGACGCTGCTTCCGTAGTGGTTTCTCATCCTTCACACACAGAGGCCAAAGTATGAACAGTAAGAAACGAGTTCTAATTCTATGCACCGGCAATTCCGCCCGTAGTCAAATGGCAGAAGGGTTGCTGCGCCATGATGCTGGAGAGCTGTTCGATGTGGAAAGCGCGGGCGCCAAACCTAGCACCGTGCGCCCGGAAGCAATTGCCGCCATGCAGGAGCTTGGCATTGATATTTCCGGGCGCCGCGCAAAGCACGTCGAAGAATTTGAGGGGCAGAAATTCGATTACGTCATTACTGTATGCGATAACGCCCGCGAAGACTGTCCGGTGTTCTTCAGCGCGGCGAAGCGGCTGCATCATAGCTTCGACGATCCGGCGGCGCTGGACGGCACAGAGAACGAACGGCTGGCAGGCTTTCGGCGGGTCCGAGGCGAACTACGGGCTTATCTGGCCGACTTTGCAAAAACAAGCTGACGGTTGCAAAACCCACTCTTCGTGCTCAGCAACAATGGAACCGCCGCCCCGCCCACTCCGTATTTAAAATGCGAGTGAGAGAATTCTCCTCAAGGAGTTTTCCATGACTGTCTACTGTCATCAATGCGGAACCGGGCTGCCTCCCACAGCGCGTTTCTGTTCCAACTGCGGCGCGACCCTGCAATTCACCCAGCCCATGCCGGGCCGTCCGCTGTACAGGCCCCACGCCGGTCGCACAATTGCCGGTGTCTGCATCGGCCTGGCGCAGGCCAATGGTTGGGATGTCGCCGTCGTCCGCATCCTCGCGGTTCTGGGCTTCTTTTTCTCCGGCGGAATCGTCGCCGTGGCCTACATCGCAGGCTGGATCGGCATCCCAGATGAGCAGGTTCCCTTCCCGGGAGCGTATCCTCCACAGGTATGAGCCTTTTTTACGAATCGAACGGTGCGCGGCTGGGTTTCTCCGATACCGGGGCAGGTTTGCCGGTAATTTTTCTTCACCCCACCCCGCTGGACCGCGCCTATTGGCTGCCATTGGTTGATAATCTCGCCGGTGTCCGGGCCATCGTTCCCGATCTCCGCGGCCACGGCCTCTCCGAGTTAGGCGAACTGCCCGCTGGCGGCTTCTCCCTGGTTCCCGACGCGCCGGTTCTCACAATGGTGCAACTGGCCGACGATATACTCGTGCTACTCAATCATCTGGAGATTGAAGAAGCCGTCTTTGCCGGCTGCTCCATCGGCGGCTACATATTGCTGGAGCTTTGGCGCAAAGCCCCGCAGCGGATGAAGGCTCTGGCCTTCGTCTGCTCCAAGCCGCAGCCGGATACCGAGGCCAATCTTCCCCGCCGCGCCGCAACCATCGCACAAGCCCGCTCTGGCGGCATCGACTCCCTCTTCGATGGCATGGCGCAGACATTGGTCGGCGCAACAACGCGCGAACGAAACCCCGAGATCATTCCCAAACTGCGCGCCCGCATGACCCTCACGCCGGAAGCTCTCGTCGCCGTGCAGGCCGGCCTGGCCACTCGCCCCAATTCCCTGCCCACCGTCACAACAATTACTGCACCCATCCTCGCCATTGCTGCCTGCGAGGACCCAGCCTCAACCCCAGCGGAGATGGAATCCTTCCACGGCGCGCCCAACGGCTGCGAGTTCCACCTGCTGCCCGACGCCGGCCACTTTGCCGCCTACGAACAACCGCAGAAAGTAGCTGCTTTATTGGCCGACTGGCTCCGTCAGCTTGAGTCCTGAATCATGAGTCCCCAGACGCTAACCCGCTGGCTTGCTGACTCGCTAACTCAGCAACTTCGGCCTGAAGTAGCAAGTCCCCCCGGCAAGAATCGGCGTCCAGATTGACGGATCGGCCGGCTGTTCGCTGGAGCCAAGGAACAGCACGCCGTCCGGGGCCAGAGTGCGATAGATATTCGCCATCAGCGTCTTGCGCGTATCGTGAGAAAAATACAGCATCACATTCCGCAGAAAGATCACGTCAAAGCGGTCATCGGCGCGATTGAAGGGCAGTTGCGGCGCGCAAAGATTCGCCACGCGGAAGTTGCAATGGTTCTTTACCTCCGGCTTCATAATCCAATCCTCGCCGATGTGGTCGAAGTAGCGCACCACAAAGCGCGCGGGCAAGCCACGGTTGATCTCAATGCGGTGATAGCGTCCCTCCTGCGCGCGCTGCACCACCTCGCTGGAGATATCCGTGCCTTCGATCTGTATCTTCCATCCTGCCAGCAGCGGAAAATGCTCCTGCATCAGCATCATCAGACTGTAGGCTTCCTGTCCGGTCGAGCAGGCGCCGCTCCAGAAGCGCAGGCTGCGGGCGTGGCGGCGCTGCTCAATCAGCTTGGGCAGCAACTCGGTGCGCAATAGCTCAAAGGGCCGTCCGTCCCGGAAGAAACTGGTTTCGTTAATCGTCATCGCTTCGGCAACAGCCCGTTCCAGCGTGGGATTTTTCCTCAGCCGCAGGTGTTGCACCAGTTCTTCCAGATGGCTCATTCCCTGATTGCGCAAAAGCTTTGTAAGGCGAGTCTCAAAAAGATAATCCCGCGATGGGTCCAGCACATTCTGCGAGAGTCCGAAGACCAGTTGGCGGAGATAGCCGTAATCCACATTGGCGGAGGTTTGCATCTCTACACCACCGATTCCCGAAGCTCTCGGGCTTCGTTGTGCGTCCGGCTGCAGAGCCGGAGGATTTCTGGAGCCAGTGCATTCAGTGGCAGAACCTTGTGCGCCAAGCCTGCGTTGGTCACCGCGCCGGGCATTCCCCAGACCGCGCTCGATGCCTGATCCTGCGCCAATACGCTGCCGCCGTGATCGCGAATGATCTTGCAGCCCAACGTGCCGTCGGAACCCATGCCAGTCATCACCACCGCAAGCGTTCCTGCGCCATACACCACCGCCGCGGAACGAAAAAGCACATCTGCCGCGGGCCGGCAGTGATTCTCCGGCGCGCTCTGGGTCAGGCGCAGTGAGGCAGGCAGGCCGGATCTCGAAGCGGACTGCACTTCCATATGCCAGTTTCCGCGAGCCACATAGACTGTCCCTGGCCGAGCCAGATCCCCTTCTGCGGCCTCGCGCACATTCAGCGCGCAGCGGCCATTCAGGCGTTCGGCAAAAAGCTTGGTAAACAGCTCCGGCATATGCTGCACAATCATCACCGGAAGCGGAAATGTAGCCGGCAGAGCAGGAAGCAACACATCCAGCGCCGCTGGCCCTCCCGTTGAAATTCCAATCACCAGCGCCGTCGGTATCGCAGTGACTGCCTGCGCCTTGGGAGGCGGCAGCAGAGAATACAGCAACGGCGTCCGCCCCCCAGCCGGAAAAATCGCGGGCACTGCCACAGGCGCCTGATTGGTAAGAGCGTGAATCTTGGGCAGCAGGTCTCCGCTCAGCGTACGGATGGCCGCATCGCGCCCTGCCTGCCCCGCCGGCTTGGCCACATAATCCGATGCGCCACTGGCCAGAGCCTCGATCGTCACCTTCGCGCCGCGCTGGGTCAGCGAACTGCACATGATCACCGGCATTTTGTGTCCGCGGGCGCGTAGCTTTCGCAAAGTGACCAAACCATCCATCACCGGCATCTCCACATCCAGAAGAATCAGGTCAGGGCGAAGAGACACAACCGTACCCAGCGCCGATTCGCCGTCGGCGGCGGTGCCGGCCACTTCCAGGCCGGCGTCCGCGCTCACAACCGTGCGCAGCAGGCTCCGAATCACTGCGGAGTCGTCCACAATCAATATCCTGGTGCGGCGGCCTGCCGTCATCGTTCAGGCCTCCACCAGACCCATCATGGCCAGCTTTTCCGTCAAAGCTTCATCGTCGAAGGGCTTCATCAGATATTCGTCCGCGCCGGCATCCAACGCGCGGACAATAAAATCGTTCTCCGCCTCGGTGGTCACCATCATCACCTTTACATCGCTGTAGCCTTGCGAGCGCATGGTCTTGAGCATCTCCAACCCGTCCATCACCGGCATATTCCAGTCCACCAGCGCCACGTCAAAGGGCGCGCCATCGGTCAGCCGGTCAATCCCTTGCTGCCCGTCGGCCGCCTCTTCGCACTCGATTCCCTTCTCTTCGAGCAGGCCGCGCAGATATCCGCGCACAAAGCGGGAATCATCGACTATCAGTGCTCGCATGGTCACCTCCAGGCTGTATTCGTTGCGGCGGCTTTCCGATCTCTCCGCCAGTTTGCAATGCCGTGATCTACGACCGGGTTTAAGCCAGCCGTCCTTGAGAACACCGGAAATGCCCTCGAATTCTCTCGCAATACGCGATCACTGCCTTAAGCCGCCTGCGCCTCGCCCAGACGCATGGGGTCTAGCCGCTCGGGGTCCAGCATCACCAGCAGCCCTTCCTTCAATTTGTACGTCCCGGCAAACAGCGCCCGCCGCTTTTCACTCAGCGTCGAGGGATTCGGTTCATGGTCTGCCGACGAAACAGTCAGCACTTCGCCCACTGAGTCCACCAGCAGGCCGAAGCAACCGCCGCTGCTCTCCAGCACCAGAATGTCCTGCGTTCCTTCTTTCGGCGGCAAGTCGAGCAGTTGGCGCAGGCTCACCGTCGTCAGCACGTCACCGCGATAGTGAACCAGGCCGCCCACAAATCCCGGCGCCAGCGGCACCGGCTGCGGACGCGCGCTGCCGACGATCTCCAGAATGTGCGTGATCGGAACGCCAAACAACTGCTGGGCCAGCCGCACTGAACACATTTCCACCAGCGCGTGCCCTGTCTTTTCCTTGCGATGCAGTCCTGTATCGAGTGCGCTCATCCCACCTTCTCCGCGTATTGATTCCATTCACTGCTCTGCGTTTGTTCGGCTGGAAGCGGCGGCACCGCGCCCAGATCAACAACCCCGGTAACCCGGTCCTTCAACAGCGTGACGCCGCCGGCCCGTTGCGTCGTGCCCGCCTCGAAGAGGTCGGAACCGGAGGCCACATCCAGCACATGCGTAACCGCGATGCCCACCTGCCGGTTGCCCTCGCGGCAAACCACCACGATGATCTGCGCCTCCGGCCTGCCCTGCACCGCCGCCAGTACGCCGCCCGAATCTTCCACCGGCAACAGTTGCCCCTCGAAGTTCAGCACGGGCCGGTAGCCGATATACTCGATCCGCGAGACGGGCAACTGCTCGATGCGCAGCACATCGCCCAACGGAACCGCAGCCTGCCGTTCGGCAGCCTCCACCAGCAGATACTCCATATTTCCGTTTGCCTCTTCGGCGGTGCCGGCAACTGCCGCGTAGGCCGCTTCTTCCTCCGAGGTCATCGTCACCCCGGCTTTCAGTGCAATCGAGCCCGGATCCAGAATCAAAGCCAGATCGGCATTGCCCAGCACGGTTGCGCCGGAATAGAGGCCGATCTCCTTCAACACCGCTGAAAGCGGCTTCACCACAATCTCCTCAGGGTCGGCCAGTCCGTCCACCACCAGCCCGAAACGCCGTCCATCCGCATCGAGAACCGCGATAAAGTTCTCTTTCTGACTGGCGTCCTGATGATCTCCTCCGGGAACCAGCAGCCGGTCCAGAAAAACCAGCGGCAGCAGCTTGCCGCGCAGCCGGTAAAGCGGCGCGTCTTCAATCCACTCAATCGCCGCCGCCGCCTGCTCCGGCGGAATATGTACGAGTTCAGAGAGCGCGCCCTGCGGCAGGGCAAAGCTCTGGTTCACGCTGCGCACAATCAGCGCGGGAATAATCGCCAGCGTCAGAGGAATCCGCAGCCGCAGTGTTGTTCCCTTGCCGGCGCGCGAGTCGATCTCCACCTTGCCGCCGATCTTCTCCACGTTGGTGCGCACCACATCCATGCCCACGCCGCGCCCGCTCACATTCGTGACCGCGGCGGCAGTTGAAAAGCCGGGCAGGAAGATCAGTTGCAGCAGCTCCCGCTCAACCAGGCCGGAGGCGCGCTCGGCGGTGATTAATCCCCGCTCAATGGCCTTCTGACGCACCCGCTCCACGTTGATGCCGGCCCCGTCATCGGCCACTTCGATAATGACGTGGCTTCCCTCTTGCAGCGCCCGCAGCTTCAGCGTCCCTTCCGGATCCTTGCCATTGGCCTCCCGTATATCGGGCGGCTCAATGCCGTGGTCCAGCGAGTTGCGCACCGCATGGGTCAGCGGATCCTTGATCGCCTCCAGAAGGCTCTTGTCCAGCTCCGTGTCCTGGCCTTCCATCTGCAGCCGCACTTTGCGACCCAGCGACTGCGAAAGGTCACGGACAATGCGCGGCATCTTCGAGAAGATATTCGAAACCGGCTGCATCCTGGCCTTCATCACTGACTCGCGCAGATCGGCCGTCACCATATCCAGGCGGCGCGAAAGAAGCGTCAAATTAGGGTCCGAGGCAGTCGCTTGCAGCACCTGGTTGCGGGTCAACACCAGCTCGCCCACCAGGTTCATCATCCGATTCAACAGCGCCACATCGACGCGCAGCGTGCTCTCGGCAGCCGAACCGGCAGCAGACGTCCGTTGCTTCCCGGCATCGGCATCCGCGTCAGCAGGAGCTTTTGCAGCGGCTTCAACAACTGCCGGAGCTGCAGGAGCAGGAACAGAAGCTTGTGGAGCAACAGGAGGCGGTGCCGCGGATGCCGCAACCGGCGGCGGCGCCTTCGCAACAGCGGATTCACCGGCCACTTCATGAACCGCCGCTTTGGCATGGACCGGCTGCGCCACTTTGCTTTTGGCCGGCGCCTGCAACTCTTCCAGCCGGTTGATCAGTTCACCATCCGAACCTTCGCCCTCGCTCTCGGTGGCCTCGATATTCTTCAAGATCCCGCGCAGCCCATCCAGAAGCTGCAACAGGCCAGTAATAATAGGTCCATCGGCGACCAGTTTGTTCTCGCGCAGCAGACCCAGCAGATTCTCGCCGGAATGGGCCAGCTTTTCCAGGCGCTTGAAGCCCAGGAAGCCGGTGGTTCCCTTGATCGTATGCACCGAGCGAAAGATATCCGCAATCAGGCCGGAGTCATCCGGCCGCTCTTCCAGTTCGGTCATGCACCGCTCCATGCGGTCCAATCCCTCCTGGCTCTCTATCAGGAACTCCCTCGTCAATTCATCCATTGCGTCCACTCACTCGCCTGCTCTGGGAAACTCCCCAGGCATTGTCGGCGCTCAACGCCTATATCGGTAAGCCGACTCCGAACTTGAGCGAGGAAGTCGTTTTACAAACCGGACCTGCCCCTTAAGAAAACGAATTGGGGATAAACTGAATCGGGAAATTCCGCTTTTGGATGCTGCCGCGGCAGCATCCTTCACCGGCATTCGTGCTCGATGAAGAGAAACCCGTGAATGGAACTGAGCCATCGTTCCCCTTTGCACCGCCCCTTAATCTGTCTCTTACCGCTAACCATTTTGCTTTCAAATAAATCTTTCTAAGAAAAATCGAAGTTTGCATGTACAATCTCCACGAGGAGACCCATGGCCGGAGATATTCAACTTACGTGCAGCG
>CAZHKN010000248.1:0-7556 GCA_964532725.1 uncultured Occallatibacter sp. | reverse complement strand
CCACCTTGAAGACCAGATGCAACTGGTCGTTGTGCTTGATAATCATGCCGGGACGCATTTGCGTGGCGGGAATCGCCATATAGTTGAAAGCTCCTTGCTGTCTGTTCTGAAAATTTTGGCTCTCTGGCGTGCTCGGCAGGGAAACCCGCCCGCTGGCCCATCTATCATTGTAGCCCAGCGGCGGGTAGGGCGTAGGCGCGCCCGGTTCACCAATAGGCACTTCATTCAATTGATTCAAAAGAAACTTTGTGTTGATGAGGATTTTTGTGTTTGGATGCGACTATGGGTTCTTTTCCTCTATCGAGGCTGTTCCTTGTTGCGGTTCTTTGCGGCTGCGCGTTTACGCCGAAGCTGGGTAAGGCCGCAGGGGCCGCTGCAGCCAAATCGCATTCTGCCCGCCCCGAGCTGCCGCAGGATACCGGCTTTCTGAATCGCCGGGTCGAGCTGCACGGAGTCAGTTACCGCTTTCAGGTCTATCTCCCTGAGGAATGGCGGCGCGAGGATCCGAAGAAGTGGCCGGTCATTCTGTTTCTGCATGGCCGCGGCGAACGCGGCTCCGAGGGCATGTGGCAGACGCAGATCGGCCTGCCTCTGGCGGTGCGCGACCACCCCGAGCGCTGGCCGTTTGTCATCGTGGCGCCCCAGTGCCCTCTGACGAATTATTGGACCGATCCTGAGATGCTGGCCATGGCCATGGCCGCGCTTGATCAGGAGGAGGTGGAGTTTCACGGCGATCCCGAGCGCACCTATCTCAGCGGTCTTTCCCTCGGAGGCTACGGCGCATGGGAGCTGGCGCGGCTCTATCCCCATCGCTGGGCCGCCATTGCGATTTCATCCAGCGGTGTCTTCTGGAGCTACGCCCCGGAGCGCTGGCAGCAAGTGGCCGTGTTGCCAGCCGAGTACGCCAAGGCGCTGGGCCGCACACCTATTTGGCTCTTTCACGGCAGCGACGATAACGTTGTTGCGCCACGCCAGAGCGAGCTGATGTTCGATGCATTTAAGGCGGCCAACGGTCATATCAAGCTATGGGTTTATCAAGGCCTGAAGCACGACTGCTGGACCCGCGCCTACGACGAGCCGGAACTGCCCCGCTGGCTGCTCTCGCACCGCAAGCCGGAAAGACCCGCCAGCGCAACCGGTTCCGGTGTGAAAGCGGAAACAGTCGAAGAGCCGCCACCCTTCGCCGAGCGGCTGCTTGTCCCGCTGCATCCTCCGGCCATCAAGTTGCCTATCGCGCAGCTCGACAGCCTGGCCGGCGACTATCGCGAACCAAACGGCCTGCCTGCGGTGACGGTATTCCGCCAAGGGGAGCAGCTCTTCCAGAAAAACCCGCAGGGTGAAGTTGCTGAACTGGCCGCGGAGTCGTTCTCTTCGCTCTTCTATCCCAACGGCAGCAGCAAAACGAGGCTCCTTATTGAACGCGATACACAGGGCCGCGTCACCTCGCTGGTTCTCCGCGACGACCGCCACGAGGAGCGCTGGGAGAAGCGCAGATGAGACGTTCACCCGAAACGCCGGTAACAGGAACGAAGGGCAGGGCAATCGCTTGACAATGGATTGCGGACTCGGTCCAGCCTTTCGTCCCGGAGGGACGCGTCGAAAATAGCCCAGGATGGAGCGAAGCACAATCCTGGGTTACGCGCCATCCAGGAATCCTGCGCCCTGGAGGGGCGCTCGATACAAAATGCGATCTGATTTCCCGCCCATACAATTGCCCTATAACGGAGGGCTGGAACCTTTATTGCGCAATTTACGTAAGATTCACTGAAGATTTTGCAGGAGGCAGTTATGTTTTGCAGCGGATGCGGTCAAGCTTTACCCTTGGGGCAGGGAATTTGCCCGCAATGCGGCCGTCCGGCCCCCATGCCGGTTCCCCCGGTGCCGGGCATTGAATTCCAGCTCGCAGGCTACGCGGACAAGGTCAAGGCGGTGGCCATCTGCTGGTTTGTCTACGCGGGCATTACGCTCTTCCTTGGGACCATTGGCATGGCCTTTGCCAACGCATTTTTCTCTCACCACTTCGGGAACTGGGGCACTGGACCCTGGGGTAACTCACACTGGCTTTTCCCGGCAATGATGCATTTCGCCTGGATGATTCTGGTTTTCCGCTCGGGCCTCGCAATCGCTGCCGGCGTCGGACTGCTGCAGCGCACTGAATGGGGACGTATCGCGGCCATCGTCTCCGCATTCCTCAGCCTCTTGCATCCGCCCTTGGGCACCGCTCTCGGCATCTGGACCCTTATTGTGCTGCTCGGCTACAAGAACTCCCGGCTCTACGAGCAAATCTCTGTCCATATCTGAGCGTGACAGTTTGCACGGCGGCGCAGGCAACGATCTACTACAATCGTTTGCATGAGTTTTCCTGATACAAGAATGCGCCGCCTGCGCCGCACTGACGCTTTGCGGGCATTGGTCCGCGAGACCACGCTCGAACCCGGAGACCTGATCTATCCGCTCTTTCTCTGCCCCGGCGAGGGCGTCCGCCGCGAGGTCAGCTCCATGCCCGGCGTCTTCAATCTTTCCATCGACGAGGCCGTCCGCGAGGCCGAAGAGGCCGCAAAACTCGGCATCAGCGGCCTGCTGCTCTTCGGCCTGCCCGAGACCAAGGACGAGCGCGGCTCCGGCGCATGGGACGACAACGGCATCGTGCAGCAGGCGCTCCGAGCACTTAAATCATCGCCATCCGCGAAGGATCTCGTTCTCATCGCCGACGTCTGCCTCTGCGAGTACACCAGCCACGGACACTGCGGGCTCATCACCGAAACCCGCAACGGCGGCTTCGAGGTCGATAACGATTCGTCTCTCAATCTGCTGGCGCAAACCGCCGCCAGCCTGGCCCGCGCCGGAGCAGACATCGTCGCTCCCAGCGATATGATGGACGGTCGCGTTGCCGCTATCCGCCGCACCCTCGACGAGAATCACTGCCAGCAAACGCCCATCCTCAGCTACGCCTCAAAATTCGCCTCCGCCTTCTACGGACCCTTCCGCGAGGCGGCTGACTCCGCCCCGCAATTCGGCGACCGCAAAACCTATCAGATGGACGGCGCCAACCTCCGCGAGGCCATGCGCGAAATCGATCTCGACCTCAACGAAGGCGCGGACATGATTCTGATGAAGCCGGCCATGCCGTATCTTGACGTAATCCGCGCCGCCCGCGAGCGCGTCGGCGTACCCATCGGCGCCTATCAAGTCTCCGGCGAGTACTCCATGCTGCAAGCGGCCTTTGCGCGCAACTGGCTCGATCCCCAACGCGCCATTCTCGAGTCGCTCTTGAGCATCCGCCGCGCCGGAGCCGACTTCATCGTCACCTACTTCGCCAAAGATGCCGCAAGGCTGCTGGGCTAATCAACGGGTTCTCCACGCTTGATTTCCCACTAAAGAGGGTGCCCCGTCCTTCGCTTTTTCTAGCGAAGGATGGGAAAGCACGAACCTGGGCTGGTTCACGCTACCAGTTTCAATTCGCTCAAACTCGTTTACACTGTTTCTTCTAGAACAAGGAGCGGAACGTGAGCCCATCCCACAGCTTCGATCCCCGCATTGACGCCTATATCGCCAAATCCAAACCCTTCGCGCAGCCTATCCTGATCCATCTGCGCGAGCTGGTCCACAAAGCCTGCCCCTCTGTTGCAGAAACCATCAAGTGGAGCCGTCCCTTCTTTGAATACAAGGGCGTGATCTTGGGCAATATGTCGGCCTTCAAGGAGCATTGCAGCTTCGGTTTCTGGGGCGAGGAGATTGCCGCCGTGCTGCGCGAAGAGAAGGTGCTTCAGCCCGACGCGATGGGCTCGCTCGGGCGCATCACATCCATTCGCGATCTGCCCGCCAACAAACAGATGCTCAGCCTGCTCGGTCAGGCCGTGGCCTTCATCGACTCCGGCCAATACACCAGCCCTATCGCCGCACGGCAAAAAGTCGCCAAGGCTCCGGCAGCCGCGCCCCAAGCGCCTCCAGAGTTCGCCAAGGCGCTCAAAGCCAGCAAGCAGGCCGCCGCTGTCTTCGCCGCATTCAGCCCCAGTTGCAAAAAGGAATACATCGAGTGGATCGCCGACGCCAAGCGCCCCGAGACCCGCGACAAGCGCATCGCCACGGCCATCGAATGGATCAGCGAAGGCAAACAGCGAAACTGGAAATACCAGAACTGCTAACCCGCCGCGCCAACAAAGCTGTCATTCTGAGCGTAGCGAAGGACCCGCTGATTAATTCCTTGACATTCTATAGGGAGTTTGTAACTCTCTTTCACAACGACGTTCCCCATTCTGCAATAACAACTGAGAGCGGCATAGCGCGGCAGAATCTGAAGATCGCCACCGCTCTGCAATTGATGCCAGTCGAAGGTATCTGGTCCTGAATTGTGGCCTGAGTCTGCCCAAGAGCTATCAAGGCAGCTGGCCGGAGCCGATTTGAAAATTCAACCCATATCAGTCGTTGCCGTTTGCTTTGGCCTTGTCCTCTTTTGTTCTGGATGCAGGCATTGCGTAAGGCATATGCCATTTTGCATAACTCCTCCCCCGCCGGTAACGCTGGCCTGCGCGGTTAGCCCCTCGTCTTTGATATTCCCCGGCGATCCGGTCACGGTCACAGCTACCGCCAGCGTATTGAATCCCAAGCTGAAGGCCACTTACACTTGGTCGGGCAATGGCATTACCGGGAATGGCCCCACGGCTTCGATCGCCACTGCCGGTTTGAAGCCGGGTTCGTATACAGTCAAGGCAGAAGTCAGCGAAGGCGCAAAAAATACCCGCGGACTGAGCGCCGGCTGCACCGCAAGCTTCACTGTCCGTGATTACGACCCGCCTACGATCAGCTGCATGGCCAGCCCCATCGAGATCCAGATTGTCGATACGAGCACGATTACGGCTACCGTTGTCAGCCCGCAGAACCGGCTGCCCCTCACCTTCAGTTACTCTGCCTCATCGGGATCGGTCAGCGGCAGAGGAAACTCAGCTCTCTACACGCCGTCTGGCGCAGGCGACGCAACTATTACCTGCAGCGTGGCTGACAAGGACGGCAAGACCGCCAGTTCCACTACCACCGTGACCGCCGCTGTGCCGCATGTTGCCCCTGTCAAGCCTGTCGATGATATTAGGCTGGAGAATACTCTGGCTTTCCACAGCATCTTCTTCCCGGCAGGTCAACCTCGGACCACAACGCCATATATTGGCCTCGTGCCCAGCCAACAAACGGCACTGGCCGAGTTCGCTGCAGATTTTAAGAGTTACCTCAAATTTAGCCCGGGAGCAAAGCTCATCCTCAGTGGCCACACAGATGCAACTGAAACAGAGGACGACGGCATGGCTCTTTCCGAACGCCGCGCGAATAGCGCCAAGTCTTTATTGGTTGCATCGGGCGTTCCCGCAGAGAGCATCGAGACACGCGGGTTCGGCAAGGAGCAGCAACTGAACACCGCCCAAGTAACGGCGCTTCTCGCTCAAAACCCTGATTTGAGCGCTGATGATCTGAAAAGGATTCTCAAGCAATTACCCATCATTGTTCTCGCCCAAAACCGCCGCGTCGACATCACTCTGGTCGTTTCGGGCCGGGCATTGGAACAATCAATACCGCAATATCCGTTTAGAGATGCAAAGACTCTCCTCAAAGAGGAGGCGACAACCGAGCCCGAACAGGACACTGAGGCGCTCCCTTCCCATGTAGCTTGCAATATATATGCGGTCTTTGGCTATCCGGACATCGACATGGGACAAGAGGGGATTCTGCCTCATTATTTCCGGCTCATCGTAGGCGCTTTCGTTCCAGGCACCGGGATAGATACCACTCAGATCGCCAGCAACCTATGCAAAGAAGAGACCGCGCCACTGAATTGCATTTCGGGCACCAATTGGGTTGGAGTTTCTGGGGGCTGCGGCTACCAGGGACAGCAGGGCTTTACGATTGCAAAAGACCGAATAAAATACAATTATCGCGTTTGGACGACCACGGGGAATTTGGCTGGCGGGATATGCGCCGACATTGTTCCTCCAACGCATTGGATCGATCTTTCAGGCACCTCGTCTCAACGGTGTCAGCAGCTCTCGCCGGATGGCACCTTCACTTGGCAATGGGGCTCGAAAGTCACGAATGCAGATCATAAAGTGGGCGACGGCAGTACCGATGAATTGAAACTCACCATCAGCAGCCCGAATGACACCATCCAAACAATTTCCAGTGATCATAGTGACCCTCCACTGACGCTCATGCCCATTCCCGTATCTTCGCTCGTTGCCCTATGGAAATGGGCAAAAAAGGGGCTCTTCGATAATCTGCCGGCAGTGATCTTCGGATCTGGTGGGGTGTTGACCGGACTTATTCTATGGCTCATCCACAAGATGCGTGAAGCGGCTAAGAAGAAAGAACAATTGGCTGTTCAGGCACAGCCCGCGCCTCCGCCACAACCACAGATCAATATCTTTATCGCGCCTCAGCATATAGACCAGAGGCCTGAGCCTGGTTTTCGTGAGCCTCCACCTCCGCGGCATGAGAATCGACGCCCGAAAGGCCATTAAATAAAGGTCGCCAAAATTGCGATGATGAAACCTTTCTCTGAGGTGTGTCTATGCAAAGCTCGAAGCCACAAACCAGCTAGTCGAGTCCCCCGGGTCCATCCCCTTTTCCTTCGCCGGTGAAGCGGTGGATCCCGCTAAGGCTCGGAATAAGGTTGAAATCAAAGCTGGCCGGATGCCAACGAATAACTATTCCCTAGCTCCTGCGTCTGGCCTTCCGCGTCCGCGTATGTTCTCCTAGAAGAACCTGCCTATGCGCAAACGCCTTGAGAGCTACTTTGAATTCGCCCGCCTGGGAACCAACTGGCGCACCGAGATTCTGGCGGGCGTCACCACCTTCCTCACGATGGCCTACATCGTGCTGGTCAATCCGGCCATCCTGCACGATGCCGGCGTACCGCTGCCCGCGGTCACCGCCGCCACCTGCCTCTCGGCGGCCTTTGGTTCAATTTTGATGGGCATTGTCGCGCGCTATCCCATCGCCTTGGCCCCCGGCATGGGACTCAACGCCTACTTCACCTACACTGTCTGCATCAAAATGCACATTCCCTGGCAGACGGCTCTGGGAGCGGTCTTTCTTTCCGGCGTTATCTTTCTCGCCCTTACCGCAACCGGCGTCCGCCAGATGATTCTCCGCGCTATTCCACATGAGTTGTATGCGGCCGTGGCCAGCGGCATCGGACTCTTCATCGCCTTCATCGGCTTCCGCAATGCAGGCCTCATCGTAGGCGACCCTGCCACTCTTGTCGGCCTGGGCAACCTCCGCAATCCCACTACAGCGCTGGCGCTCTTTGGCCTGATCCTGATGGTTTCTCTCGAAGTGAGGAAAGTCCGCGGGGCGATCCTCATCGGTGTTCTCACCATCACCGCCATCGCATGGGCTACAGGCATGGTCCACTGGGCCCCGGCTACCGGAGGCTTCTCGAGCCTTGCCGCAACTGCCTTCCAACTTGACATTCGCGGCGCGCTCAACAAAGGCCTGCTCGAAATCATTTTCGTCTTCTTCTTTGTAGACCTCTTCGACAACCTCGGCACCCTCGTCGCCGTCACCAAGCGCGC
>CAZHKN010000247.1:0-7712 GCA_964532725.1 uncultured Occallatibacter sp. | reverse complement strand
GCGATGTGATGAGTGGCGGCAGCTTCGAGTCCTCCAACGACATGCGCCTCCACTACGGCCTCGGCGAAGCCACAACAGTCGATAAGGTTGAAATCCGCTGGCCTGACGGACAGAAAGAAACCGTTACCCTTCCCGGTGTCGATCGCTACTTCGCAATCGAAGAAGGCAAAGGCATTGTGCCCAGCAAGTACGACGCGATTGCTGCAGATCGCGCCAGCGCAAAAGCCGCCACCGCACACGGCGGCAAATGAGTCAGAGGCGATCACTGAAACTTTTTCCCGGAGATACTCTCATGAAGCCCTCCATCCAACTCAGGCATCTCTTCGCAGCTAGTCTCCTCTTATGCGGGATGCCGATCTCTGCGAGCCAGGCGCAACAGCCTGCCGTTGCGCAGCCCGCGGCTTCCCAGGCAGTTCCCCCGCCGCCTGCGTATACTCCGCGCGCCAAAGATGCTCTTCCCGTCGAGGATACCCCTGCCCAGCGCGAGGCTCTTGCCGCATGGAAGGCCAAAGCTGAGCAGAAAGCCCAGGAGGCCCGCCAAGATCATAACTCAGAAGTAACTCCTACTTATAATTTCCACTATGGAAAAAAGAATCCCTTCACGCCCGGAAATATTCAGGTCCAGGGGGCCGGCTTCATTCAGCCAGGCGCATTCCCTACCGCAGAGTACTGCGGAACATGCCATCAGGAGGCTTACAGCCAGTGGCGCCAGGCCCTGCACTCGAATGCTTTCCGCACGCCCTTCTATCGCACCAGCGTCAACATCCTCATCCGCGACAAGACCCGCGGCATCGCCTTTACCCGCCACTGCGATAGCTGCCATAATCCTATTGGCGTGATCAGCGGCGCGCTCACTGAAGATTCAAAAGTCGACCGCGCTCGCTTCGACTCCGACGGCCTAACCTGCACAACCTGCCACTCTGTCCTCAGTCTTGACTCAACCAATGGAAACGCCAGTCTGCAGATGGGTGTTCCCGCTGTCATCGTAGACGAGAAGGGGGAGCGCATTCCCGGCATGGTTCCCTTCGACATGATCCTTCGCCATCCCGAGCGCCACTCCAAGGCCGTGATGCACGACTTCCTCCGCACACCGGAGTTCTGCGCCGCTTGTCACAAGGCTAACCTGCCCGCCACACTCAACGACTACAAGTTTATTCGCGCCTTCACGGCCTATGACGAGTGGCAGCAGTCCAAGTTTTCGCAGCGCAACCCGTTGACCTTCTACCAAGCCGACTTCACCACCTGCCAGGACTGCCACATGAAGCGAGCAGCCAACACTTACCCCGAATACGGCGCTAAGAACGGTACCTTTGCCTCTCACCGCTGGCTCGCAGGCAACACCGCCGTTCCCTTCTACTATGGCTTCGATGAGCAACTCTCCAAGACTATCGACTTCCTCCGCTCCGGCAACTACCTCAACGTAGATATCTTCGCTCTCAAGAAACAAAACGAAGACAAGCTCATTGCTCCGCTCGGCCGCGTCGCTTATAACCTTGCGCCTAACGATGTCATCGAAGCATACGTTGTTGTACAAAACAAGAACATCGGCCACTCGCTCATTCCCGAAGTGCGCGACCTCTACGAAGCCTGGACCGAATTTGTCGTCGAGGATCAGAGCGGTAACGAAATCTACCACAGCGGCTTCCTCAAGCCAGACGGCATGTTAGATCCGCGCGCTCACAGCTTCACGAATCGACCTGTAACTGACCAGGGCGAGTTTGTCGACAACCACAAAGTCTATACCATTCATTCGGTCGCTTACGACAATACCGTCTCCGCCGGGCGCTCCGTGCTGGTTCGCTACCAGTTCCGCGTTCCTGCCGGCATCAAAGGCGCCATCAGCCTCTCGGCGAGGATCGACTATCGCCATCTACGCCAGAGTTATCTGAATAACATCTTCGGCACGGATCACCCTGCTTATCCCGTCGTTGAGCTTGCCTCCCGCACACGCACCCTCAACATTGGCGACAACCAGCCGGAAGATCCCGACCCGGCAGATAACCAGGATTGGATACGCTGGAACAACCTCGGCATCGCGCTGCTCGATCAACAACAGTATCAGGAAGCGGTGCAGGCCTTCACCGAGGTCATCAAGCTGCGCCCCCTCTATGTTGACGCATATATCAACGTCGGTCTCACGGAAATCTCCTGGGAGAAATACGAATCGGCCCGCACTGCGATTCGCCATGCCCTTTCGCTCGATCCCGACTCCGCGCGCGGCCTCTACTACGATGGCCTGCTGCAGCGCCGCGCGGGCAATACCGAGCAGGAGATCGCCGATTTCCGCAACGTTGTCGAGAAGTTCCCGCAGTCCCGCGACGCCCGGCGCGAGTTAGGCATCACCTACTATCAGCAGCACAACAACACCGCTGCCCTGGAGCAGTTTGAGGCCCTGCAGAAGATAGATCCCGATGACTTGACTGCCCACTACAACTTGTCCATCCTATATCGCCGCATGGGCAAACCCGAAGAAGCCGCCGAGCAGCAGGCGATGTTTGTCGACAAGAAAGTCGATCCCGGCGCGCCCACTTACTCGCTCGACTATCTCCGCAACCATCCGGAGATATCCACCGAGAGCATCCCATGGCACCTGCACAGCGATATCGAGGACAAGTCAGGAGCGGTCGAACATGGCAGGTGACATCTATTTGAATCCACTATCGTCGCGGGGGATGCGGGGCGCATTGCTGGCTGTTCTCCTTGCTGCTCTTCCAGCCGTCGCCCATGCAGCGAACAACTGCCCATGGATCAATGAAGCCACTGCTTCGGGACTGATGGGAGGGGATGCCGTTGGCGTTTACACTGACCCCGCGCCTGCACAGTCCGCCGTCTGCACGTTCGTCCAGTCAGAGGCTGGCATCACCCGCATTCTGCGCATCACGGTCATGGAGACAGCAGAGTTTCGCTCCGTGTTCGACACCGAATCGAAGGTCTGCGTAACACTTGGCGCGCCTTTGATCGCGATCGGCAATGAGGCAATCGTTTGCTCAGGAGACGACCGCAAAAAACTCTACGCTGAGCGCGTTGTCGGCCGGGTCCGCAATCAGGTATTTACCATCACACTGAGCACTAGCCGAAAAGATGACTCCATTCTCACTCGGTCGGAACTGAAAGCCCGCATCCTCACCGCTGCCGAACAAGTCTCTGGCAATCTCTTCTAGTGTCCTGAGTCTGAAATACGCAACACAAAACGGACTGTCATTCTGAGCGAACGGGACCCCGGATGTCTTTCAGTTCGGGGGGAGTCGAAGAATCTGCGTTTGTTCTTCAATGAACTTCAGACTCACCACACTGGTTCTGGAGAACCCGTTGACTTATCCAAGCCCTCAGTTGCTCAACCCCGAAATCCATCTCCACGTTGTTCCTTGGCGCTGAGCGAGGGCATGACAAGCACAAAATATAAAGATTGTATAAGCCGGAAGTACAATTCATCGCCATTGGATAGGGGGGAAACAGGATGAGTTGGCTATGCTGTAGATGGTGGTTCGTTATTAGTGCAAAAAAGTCTTTCCGGCAATCCCGAGGCTTGATTACGGTCAACCCCACCCCGACCGAAGATCACCCGGCTTGCGGAGCCTGCTCCGATTATCAGGAATAGCAGGCTCCGTGAAATGCCGGGGTTCACTCCTATCTCAATTACTGGATCACCCACTGCTCGTTATTTCCACCGTTGCAGGTCCAGGCCTGCACCAGCGTTCCGGCGGCTGTTCCGTCCCCTTGAACGTCAAGGCAGAGACTGGTATTGTTTGCGGGATGAAATACAAACGCATCGCCGGATGGCGCCGCTTCCCATGCCTGTGCCGTGGACCCAATGCATGGTTGCAGGTTCACCACCGAGCCGCTGGTGGCGCCCGAAGCTGTGACACAATACGGCCCGTAAGAAACGGCGATGTTGTAATAGCCGGCCGGTGAAACACCCGCATTGCTGAAGACCCAGCTCTGCGCCCCTGTTCCATTTGCGGGCCAGATATCAATCTGGTTTCCAGATTCGGTGCCAGAGGCCCAGTCGTCCAAACGCGAACCGGTGGCGTTTTGAGGTGTCAATGTGTGAGCACCATTCAGCAGAGGCGCAAGGGCAAGAACAACTACGTTTCTGTTGTTTGGCAGGGTGACGCTCGCCAGGGTTTTTGCGCTATTGATGGCGAATGAATAACCGTAAAGATTGAAGGTCCTGTTATCCTCGGTTCCGCTGCTTGTATCCCGATGCGCCATGCTCAAAGCGGTCGATTCTCCCGCGTAGCTCTGCGGCGTAAACCAATCGCTGAGGCTTTGGGTAATTGTGGTGGTCGTGCCATCGGTATAAGTAACTGTAAAGGTTTGCCCCGTCTGGTTGCCATTCACGGCGGTGGCCAGCACATTCAACGTGCTGTACTGTCCTGCCGGCAAGGTAATGGTCTCGCTGCTGTAAGCGTCCGGAGCGTTCGCCGGACCAAAGGTAAAGTCCGTACCGCTCCAGGTTAGGGAAGAGCCGAGCAGATTGGACGAATACGCACTGCCGTCCTTGTCTAGTCCACCAGTCGTGAAAGATGTTCCGTCGGTATAGATGCCGTAGATGTTATAACCTCCAGAAGACGAAGCGACTCCAGCTAATGCGCTGATCAGGCCTTGTCCATTCGGGCTTCCCCATCCAGTAGCCAGGTCGTATCCGGTCACAGCACTATACGAATTTCCGCTGCCGTCCCCGTTGTTTCCAGAGGTGATGTCGTGGAATTCGCTGCCGTAGCTCGACCCCGTGCCGATGGCATAGATGGTCGGGTTCAGAAAGCCAATCGATGAATTTCCATTGATGGCTGCCTGCTGGTTGACCAGTGCGAGGAATCCAGCCCAGCGAGGCGCGGCGAGGCTGGTGCCACCTACGCCTTCATGGCATCCGCCGTTGGCGCAATAGTAATTGTCGGTATTCGCTTCCGCGGCAACATCCGGAACGTTGCGCAGAGTGGTCGAGCCACCGTTCGACGAGTTAATGACACCGGAAATCTGCTGATAACTGGGAATGGCGAAGCCGTTGGTGCTGATCCCACCGCCGCTGCCTACCCACGCGCTTTCCGATTCCCACGCGCCGCCTGCGCTGCTGGTGACTAGGTCAGAGCCACCGGCTGCGGTGATATAAGGATCGTCAGCTGGATAAAAGGCCGGTGTGGTTGAGCTATATGCGCCGCTGTCATCGGAGGCTGCGAACAGGTTCTGGCCCTGCGCCGCAAATTCCTTGAAGATAGGCTCATCAGCGGATGGATCGGAAGGCAGCCAGCCGACGGAAGCGCTCAACTGCTTGGCCACATTGGCTGAGGCCATCGCATTGAAGGTGTCTACGTCGCTATTGCCGAAATATTCAACGATGGTGGCGTTTGGGGCCATGGAGAGTGACTCATAGATGTCGATGACCGGTTCGCCGTCATCGCATCCGGAGCCGCAGGAATTTGTGGTTCCGTCGGTGGAGTAATTCTGGACGGAGCTGGCGCTGAAGGACTGTCCAATGCTGCTATAGTAGAGTTCCACGTCGCTCAGGTTGTAATTCAATCCATACAAACCAATTGTCTGGCCGGCGCCGGTAAGTGCTGTTCCGCCGTAGTAGGCTGCTCTTATATCGCTGCCCAGGAAGTAGCCGCCTGGGCCTGATCCTGTGAGGAAGGTATGCACATCGCCCGGCTGCGCAAAGCGCAGATGCGGCTTAGGCAAGGAGAAATCGTCGAGACCTGCGATGTGCCAAAGCTGAACCGCCAGATCGGCGGTTGGTTCACGATCGGCGGCATAGAATGTGCGGTCTTCGGTCGGATGCTTATAGACTCCCATCGTTACGTGAAAGGTTTTTTCGATGTCTGCTACCGAGCCCTTGACGTCGATGACCATACGATTAGGACTCTTGGCAGTAACCGTCATTCCGTTTTCTTCCGCAAAACGTGCTACGGCTTCATAGTCTTCCACGGTCGGTCCAAACTTATCTGTGAATTCCTGTACAGAAAGCCACTGATGATACAGGGAACTCTTGGGGTCGTAGAGTTTCTGCAGCAGATCGTCCAGTTCTGCCGGATTGCGGAGAGGAAGAGCGAGAGCAAGTTTCAGAGTTTGTGTTGCGGGAAGATGGCTCTGCATCCTGGCCTGTCCGTTCTGGACTACGGTACGGATGTGATGAGTTGCCGTCTTTTGTTGTGCCCGCGATGGTAAAGCGGAGACGATAAACGTCGAGACGAACAACATAGTTATCAGCTTTCTGGGGAAAGCACTTACACCACTTGTATTTGTTTTTTCCACGATGAAGCTCCTTGTTCATTTTTGTGGGGATTGGGTTTCAGGAAAACGCAGAAAAGTGCCGTGAAGAATAGAACCTTACGGCACTGTCTGCGAGCTATCATCCGTTCCGCAAATTGCTTTTCTGGCGATGTGTACTGGAATGATTATTTGTTGCTTCAATTTTGCGTTCCGGGGGAGGGGAAATTTCAGCATTTGAGAAACCTTTTTTGTGTGCCAATGTGTTTTGGAAACCATTTAGCTGCTGTTGCCGCTGATTGTGACGTCGCTATGTTTCATCACAAGCGATGGGATATCCGAGCACTCCGTTCTCAACCCGAAGGTCAGTTTTTAGCCGCTAGCTGAGCGGTAACGCCACCCGATACAGGCTCATTGGTGTGCGGATCTGGCGAAGCATTCGAGGCTTTGTCCGGCGAAAGCAGTGGATCAATGGCCGATCGAAAGGCGTCAAATGGAAGAGCGCCGATGATTGGCTTTTTCACGTTCACGACGTCGCCATCTGGACTCAGGATTCCGATCAGGAATGTCGGCGTGCCTTCAATATTCATCTTTGCCGCTTCCTCCGAACTGTGCCGAATCACTTCCGCAAAGCGGTCGCTTGTCATGCAAGCGTCCAGTTTGGCGGTGTCGAGTCCCAGTTTCGACGCATGATCGTTGATGTCGCTGGTAGCCAGGGCTGCCGTCTTGTCGGCAAAGAGACTGTCCTGCATCTCCCAGAACTTCCCTTGCTCTCCCGCGCAATGCGCAGCCTGTGCCGCGGGCATGGCATGTTCGTGGAAGGGCAATGGCATATCGCGGTAATAGAACTTCACTTTGCCGGTCTTAATATACGCATTCACCAGCTGAGGATAGATATCACGCTTGAACCGTCTGCAGTATGGGCACTCGATGTCGCCATACTCGATGATCGCGACTGTGGCAGTTGCCTCGCCTCTAAATAATTCTCCTTTAACGCTCATGGTGTCGGGCGCGTTGACTGCCGGCTGGGCATTGGCGCTTCCCTTATTGAGGAGCTTCTTTAATTCGTCCAGCCGATCGAGAATGAGTTGCTGCTGTGCTTTCAACTGTTGCACATCGTTCTTCAGTGTAACCAGGTCTGAACCCTGATCAGGTGCGGGTTGCTGTGCTGCTGCCGTAGCCGCGCCAAGACAAGCCGTCAGTGCGCAGGAAAGCAAGATTCGAAGCTTCAGGCTTGCAGTAGACATGATAGCGAGGTTTCCGAAATGCATAAGAGCATCCCCTTCATAGATTCGGCCATGTTTGTACTGTCAGTATCATTAGGCTGGACCGTGCGGAGCACAGAGGCCCGGGACAATTGTCTCGAACCTCTGTGATAACCGGGATCGATACTAGTTGTTGGTGAGCACCCATTCCTCGTTGTTTCCGCCATTGCATGTCCAGGCCTGGACAAGGGTTTCGGGCGCAGTGCCGTCGCCTCGAACATCCAGGCAAAGACTGGTATTGTT
>CAZHKN010000246.1:0-7724 GCA_964532725.1 uncultured Occallatibacter sp. | reverse complement strand
TCCTCTCTTGATGCGTTACAAGCTGGTACGGGATAGCCACAGTATAGCGTGGCGAAAGCTGGCTAGCCTTGGATCGACAAATTTGTGCTGAAGATGGGCGGGTTGGCATCTAAGCAATTTATGTGGACTGTGATTCTGCTTATCTTCTCAAACATCTTCATGACCTTTGCCTGGTACGGTCACTTGAAATACCGCCAGGATGCGTTGTGGAAGGTGATTCTTGTCAGTTGGGGGATTGCCTTCTTTGAGTACTGCCTGCAGGTGCCGGCTAACCGCATCGGCGCTGCGCGCTTTACGCCGGTTCAGCTCAAGGTGATGCAGGAAATCATCACGCTGTCAGTTTTTGCGGTCTTCACGCTGTTTTATTTTGGCGAACATCTGCGTTGGAATCACGCGGCCGCTGGCGTGTGCCTGGTGGCTGCTGCGTTCTTTGTCTTCCACTCGTGGTAGGGAGCTGCGTCCTATCCCACCCTTGCGACAAAAACAAATACGCCGCAAGGATGGGGCACCCATTTGGTGTTGGTGGATGAGGCTGCTCGATGCGTACGCGCCGTCAGCCTCACCGCAGGTGATCAATGGCCGTGCTCTTCGAGGTATTTTTCCACTTCGAGGGCGGCCATGCAACCGGAGCCGGCGGCGGTGATGGCCTGGCGATAGCGGCGGTCCTGCACGTCGCCGCAGGCGTAGACGCCGGGAAGCGGCACACCGTTTTTGGTGGTGAGTACATTATTTGAAGTGCGGATATAGCCGTCTTCATCGAGATCGATCTGGCCCGCGAACATCTTGGCGTTCGGCTCGTGGCCAATGCCGAGAAAGAGTCCTTTGATGGCCAGTTCGCTGACGGTATCGGTCTTTATATCGCGCAGGCGCACACCGCGGACGTCTTTTTCTTCGACGCCGAGAACTTCTTCGATGACCGTGTTGGCGCGCAGTTCGATATTGGGGTGAGCGATGACGCGGTCGAGCATGATCTTGGAGGCGCGGAAGGTCTCGCGGCGGTGCAGCAGCGTGACCTTGCTGGCAAAGCGGGTGAGGAAGAGCGCTTCTTCCATTGCCGAGTCTCCGCCGCCGACGACAGCGATCTCAAGGCCGCGGAAGAAGAAGCCGTCACAGGTGGCGCAACTGGAAACGCCATGGCCGATGAGCGCCTGCTCACTAGGCAGGCCCAGCCAGCGGGCGCTGGCGCCGGAGGCGACGATCAGCGTGCGGGTATGGATTTCGCCTGCTGTGGTTTGCAGCTTGATGGGGTGGGCGCTCAAGTCCACGGAGTTGAGGTGGGCGAGCTGGAAGGTTGCGCCAAAGCGGGCAGCCTGCTTCTTCATGTTCTCGATCAGCTCGGGTCCTTGGATGCCCTCGGGCCAGCCGGGAAAATTCTCGACCAGCGTGGTGATGGAGAGCTGGCCTCCGGGCTCGTGGCCTTCGAGAACCAGCGGGTTAAGCCCGGCGCGTCCGGTGTAGATGGCGGCGGTGAGTCCGGCGCAGCCGGAGCCAAGAATAACAGTATCGCGAATGTCGGTCATGTCTTCCCTGATTTTACGCCTGCGGCGGGCGGCCTTTTCCATGGAGCACAGCCGCTCTCAAATAAGATGATGTACATGGCGAATTTGACTCTGATTTACGGATTGCGGCTGTTACCCGAAGGCGAAGTGACTGAGATTCAAGATGCAACCTTGAAGCTGGCCAACGGGCACGAGGCGCATGTGACGATGCATGTGTTGGAAGGCTCGCGGGAGGAGATTGAGGCCCAGTTGAAGCAGAGTTTGGATGCGTTTTTCGACTTCTACCCCGAGATTTGACGGTCTCCTACCTTTTTGGCGTAGGCGGTTTATGCTATCCAAGCTTGTTCAAAAGCGCAGAGCCCAGGATGCAAGTGAAATGTTCTTTCTTCTAAGGTTGCTGCTCTATACTGAACGCGTTCTGCAAAATGAAACCTTTACCCCAGACAAGGAGAACGCTGCTCGATGCGTAATTTTTTGATTGCGTTGATATTTATTCTTCCGTTGGGAGTGGGCAATGCCCAATCCCCAGCCGCCAAGCCTGTTGAACCCACAGCGATCGGCATTGTTTACTGTCTCGACCCAACGAGCCAGGAGCTAAGGAAGCTCCCAGACGAACAGTGGAAAGGGGATGAGAGTGGTTCTTATGGAACGCACTATATTGGTGTATCGGGAAGCCAATCCTCCTTCCGCGTAAAGGCTGGCGATGCAATATTATTTGTATTCAAAACCGGAAGTCCAGAGAAAGTCAGTCTTTACAGCTTCGAGGTGAAGAAGAACAAACGGCGGTTCGCGTTTGAGAAAGTTGATAGACACTTAAAAGGAAGCTCTATCAAAGGACTGCCGGTTGAAGTATCCCAATATGGCGAGAAATCTTATAAATTGGTCCCCGCATCCCCGCTCATTCCCGGTGAGTACGCGGTTATAATTGCTGGCGAGGTTTACACGTTTGGAATTGACCAATAGTTTCAAAGAGACTTGACTTTTCTGAGGTGTGCTATCCAAGGTCCCCGAAAGCGAGGGACCTGAGGCACCCAGTTCAGTAATTGTTTTCGACTCGTACCCGGAGATCTGAAGCTACAGCCTCTCAGCAACGCTTTTGGCCTGCGTAAACAGCAGCAGGTAATCCGGGCCGCCGGCTTTGGAGTCGGTGCCGCTCATATTGAAACCGCCGAAAGGATGCGCGCCGACCATTGCGCCGGTGCACTTGCGGTTGAAGTAGAGATTGCCGACATGGTAGTCGCGGCGGGCGCGGTCTAGCTTTGCGCGGCTGGCGGTATAAACCGCGCCGGTCAGTCCGTACTCGGTGTTGTTGGCGACGGCCAAGCCCTCTTCAAAGCTGGCGACCTTGATGACGGCGAGGATGGGGCCGAAGATCTCTTCCTGGGCGATCCTTGCCGTCGGAGAGACATCGGCGATCACCGTGGGCGCAAGGAAGTATCCGCCGTCCGGGCTCTTGATAGCGTTTCCACCGAAGACCAGCCGGCCCTCGTTCTTTCCGATCTCAACATAGGAGAGCATCGACTGGAGCGCGGCCTTGTTGATGACCGGACCCATGTTGGGGTTGGCCGTGGGGTCGCCGACGGTGAGTTGCGTGGCGCGAGCTTTGAGGAGGGAGACAATCTCGTCATAGACCGGGGCCTCAATAATGGCGCGAGAACAGGCGGAGCACTTCTGGCCGCTGAACCCGAAGGCCGAGGCGATGATGCCATCGACGGCGGCGTCGAGATCGGCGTCAGCGCAGACGAGGATTGAATCCTTGCCGCCCATCTCAAGGATGGTTCGCTTGATCCAGATCTGGCCGGGCTTGGTGCGGGCAGCGCGCTCGTGAATCTCAAGGCCAACGGCTTTGGAGCCGGTGAAGGCGATGAAGCGGGTGCGGGGATCTTCGACGATCGCATTGCCGAAGGTTGCGCCGGAGCCGGGACAGAAGTTGACCACGCCAGGCGGGAGGCCCGCTTCTTCGAGGACCTCTACGAATTTAGCCGCGATTGTGGGCGCGTCGCTGGAGGGCTTGAGGATGACCGTGTTGCCGGTGACGATGGCGGCGGCGGTCATGCCGGCCATGATGGCGAAGGGAAAATTCCACGGAGGAATAATTGCACCGACGCCGAGGGGAATGTAGATCAGCTCATTGCATTCGCCGGGATACTGGATGGGCGTGCTGGCGTCATCCAACCGCAGAGCCTCGCGGGCATAGAACTCGAGAAAATCGATGGTCTCGGCCACATCGGCGTCGGCCTCGGCCCAGTTTTTGCCTACTTCGTAGGTGAGCCAGGCGCAGAACTCGAATTTGCGTTTGCGAATGATCGCAGCGGCGTGGACGAGCAGCGAGACGCGATCTCGCACACAGGTCTTGCTCCAGGAGGCGAAGGCTTCGAGGGCGGCCTGCATGGCCAGCTCGGCGTGCTCAGCTTCGGCTCGCTGATGCAGGCCGACGATCTCCGCCGGATGCGACGGATTCAGCGAGCGGATCTTGCCTTCGGTCTTGATGCGGAGGCCGCCGATGATCAGGTCGTATTCGCGGCGCAGGTGCGCGCCCACCGTGGCCAGCGCGGCTTCCATTGCACGGGCGCTCTCTGGCGCCTTGAAATCGACAAACGGTTCGTTAGTAAACGCGCCTTGCGGCAAACGTGGAGAAACCAAGGTTAGCGATGGATTGAAATCCGCCATTGTTATATCTTAGATGAATTTTGCGGCTTAGAGTCATCCGGCGCGCTCCGCGCTGCTAATTACCCCTGAAAAATGCATTGCCGCGAGAGCAGGTGGCTCCTAGAAGAGGCTTGTTGCAGGGCTGTATCTTCGCTCTGCGGAAGGCCTGTTTTCCGGGTCGATGGGAATTCCGTTCATTTTTTGATCGTATCTGCACGGAATAATCGTAAATCCGATCAAAATGCAATCAGGGAGATATCAGGTAGTTTCAATTGCTTTGCCATCGGCCTTGGCAGTTCATCCTCAAACCAGAAGCACCGGCTGTGGTGACCGCCTAGAGATAGCGTTTGAGAAATAAAGAGAAGCTCAACCAATCTGAATTGAATGCAGATTAGAACTGGCCTTACAACGCAATCGCACTGGTTCAGGGGATTCTTGAGATCTCCGGACGGCAGACTGAAATGGTTGGTGTTAAAAAGACCCGTTGCAGATAGCCGCGTTTGCCTTGCCGGGTTTTGGAGTGCCGCGCGGGCTTATGAAATCCATTTCAGCAGACGGATAACGCCCATCGAAGCGGGCTTGCTGTGCGCTGAAACATCGGAACGCTGTTCGATCTCGGAGCGATGAGCGGAGTAATACTGATAGGCGCGCACCAGCATCTGCGAGTTCTTCAAGGTCGGACTCCAGTTCAACTCGCGTTTGATTTTGGTTGTATCGAAGAGAAAATCTTCGGCGATCATCTTGTAATGATATGGACCGAGTGGCGAGATATGCAGATGGTGTGCGAGCTTCATCGCTGCGATGGCCGGGCCTTTGGGCAGTGAGCGGACTTTGGACTTTGACCCGGCGGCGATGATGACGGCCTCAAAGACCTCGCGCAGGGTCTCCACCTCATCGGAGCCGATATGGAAGGTGCCGGTTCTGCCCAGGGTCGCGGCTGAGATGCAGGCGCGCGCCAGATCGCCGGCGTAGATGAACTGATAGCGATTCGATCCCTTGCCGACCAGCCAGACGTTCTTGTTGTCGTCGATAAATTCAAAGAGAATGGCCAACAGGCCCAGCCTGCCGCTCTCGATAATGGTGGGGCAGCGAATGATGGCGACGTTGATGAAATCGGAATAAGTAAGAAGGACTTTCTCGGATTCGAGCTTGGCTCGGCCGTAAGTTTCAACCGGCGCGGGCGGCTCATCTTCGGCAATTGCATGGCCGGGATTGCTGGCCCAGAGACAGTTGGTCGAGGTAAAGACCAGGTTCTTTACGCCGTGGCGCTTGCAGGCTTCGGCGACAGCACGGGTCGCTTCAACGTTGGAGTTCCAAATCTCCTGCTCGTCGAGCTTGAGTCCGTGCGCGAGCATGGCGGCGCAGTGCTGGACCGCGGAGAATGGATATTGGGCAAAGACGGACTCGATGAGTTCTGCGTCGCGCAGGTCTCCCTGAATGCTAACCAGATTCTCATGGCGGTTTTCGTCGGGCACCAGATCGTAGCTGACGCATTTATAGCCATCGGCGAGCAGCTTGCGCTTCAGCACGCCACCAAAAAAGCCGGCGCCGCCGGTTACCAATATCGTTTGCACCAACAATCTCCTCGCAGGAAGCATTTATCAACTTCCGGGTATTTGTTTCGCTATTGCACAGCGCTCTGGGAAAGACTCTCCTTTACGGGAATCGAGACAATCCAGAGGTCGAAGCCGTTGAACTGATTAATCAGCACCGCATGCCAGAGTGCGCGATTTTCGCTCCAGACATTTGTGGGGTCGAAGGCATCGGATTTCCCGGAGACGAGCACATATTTCCCCCCGCGATAGGGAGTTATTTTCCGGTCTACATCTGATTGCTCGAGGCCATAAAGAATATGCAGGTTGGTAACGGGTTTCCAGTGCGCGGTTGGCATGACTCCCGGAACGTTGAAGGTCTGGGAACGGCCATTGGTGGTGTCATATGCGCCGTAATAGGCTGCATCCGGCGTTTCTGCATTCCACAGGATGGGCAGTCCGATTGCGGAAGCGGCCTGGAGCGCTGCGCGTACATCATCTTTGCCGTAAGGATAGATGGTGAGAAGGCGGATGGAAGAGATTCCCCAGACAAGAGTCAGGAGAATGACAACCGCCCATCTTGTTTTGGCTGTAACTCCCTCGGCAGAGAGCGCGATAACAATAAAGCAGCAGATGAGGCCGATGATCGCCATGCCGTGGCGGCCAAAGAAGCCGAAGTGAATGGCCCGGGCCACCACAAACAGCAGAGCAAGGCCGGTGATGGCGGCGGCAATCATGGCGCGTGTGTTTTCGATCTTTCCGGGCTTAATGCCAGCACGCCAGAAGAGGACAACAAGGGCAATGGCGGCGACGGCGCCAATGAGCAGGAGGCCGAAATATCCGTGAAAGGAATGCAGGCCCGCATGAACGCGCAGCGCATTGCGGGGCGGGCCGAGGCCGCTGAAGCCCAGCGTCTCATAGAAAAAGAAAACGACATTCTTCCAATTGCTGGCTACATTCCCAGGGGTATCGGGATTCGCTGCCATTTGACCGTGCGGGATTCCTTCCGCCTTGGCGTGAACATAGTAGAGCAGCAGCGCGAGATATCCAGGGAGCGAGAGAAGGAAGGGAGTTATCCAAGTCTTCCATGTTTGCGCCAGTTGCATCCGCGCCTCGCGGCAAAACAGGACGTAGGCGACAAGGATAAATGGAGTGAGGATTCCCAATAAGTGTGTGCTGAAAGAAATCAAGCTGAAGAGGCAGCACAAGTAGGCCGCTGCGCGGGAGTGAGTGCGGAGATAAGAGAAGAACGCGGCTCCGGCGGCGGCGGAAATAGCCAGCAGCGCAGCATAGGGACGGCATTCGTTGACATAGTAAGTGAGCAGGGGAAAGACCGCGAAGGGAAGGGCTGGCAGCCACCAGAAGCGCGCGCCGGGCCGTCGGCTGATCCAAAGGAGGGAGCCGAGAAAGAGCGCGGCAAAGGGAAGATTGATGGCGCGCAGAGCCTGTTCGGAGTCGCCGAAGGAATGCGCCCAGGGAACCAGCAGTACGTGATACAGCGGCATCTGCGGAACGGCTGCGAGAAAGTGGAACTCGGCGGGATTGAGGCTCCGCGAGTGATCGGCAAACCAGGCAGTAGAGGCTTCATCTCCCCAGAAGCTTTGCGTGGTGACAAAGAGGAAAGAGGGAATCATCAGGACAGTAAGAAGGACGATGAACTCGGTGATCTGAACTGTCCGGTTGCGATAGTTCTCCGTCTGCATAACTCTCCCTGGGAGCTAAAGCATTTTCATTGTTTCCATAGCGCGGCATCGTGCTATCCACCTCAGGCGCAGAAACAAGAACGCGCCGAGGGTGGGCGCCCAGCGATTTCAACTCTCAAATTCTACACCGCTGCCGAATTGCTCCTCCGGCCTGCCGCGCCTCATCCGGCCTCAGTCAGCGCGTCGGTTTGCTTGCTCATGGTGGCCGTGCGCTCGAGCTTGTCCCAGTTGAAAGGCTTGCCGTCGATGGCGCGCTTGAGAGTCTTGAACAGGACAATGGAGAAGACCTGGCGGTAGGCGAAGCGCTGCAGCCAGATGTGGAAGAGCAGCCAGCCGTCGCC
>CAZHKN010000245.1:0-7770 GCA_964532725.1 uncultured Occallatibacter sp. | reverse complement strand
GCCGACTACGACAACGGCAGCGACTTCCGGATAATTCAGTTCACGCCGCCGGGCTCAGGGTGCTCGGTTATCTTCGGCAGGAACGTCACTGGGGCCGCGCCGGGTTCGGCCCAAGGCCTATACCTGATCGTGTCCGACATCCAGGCTGCTCGCAACGATCTGCTCCGTCGCGGCGTTAAGATCAGCGAGGTGTTCCATGGCGCCGGCGACGTGTACGCCGGCCCGGACGAGCCCTACCTGTTTGGGCGGATCCGGGTCAACGGCCCCGATCCCGAGCATCGCAGCTACCGCTCGTTCGCCTCGTTCAGCGATCCGGACGGGAACGGCTGGCTGTTCCAGGAACTCACGACACGGCTGCCCGGTCGCATCGATGCCACTGCGACCGCCTTCGCATCGGCAAGCGATCTGGCCAGCGCATTTCGGCGTGCGGAGGCCGCCGACAGCCAGCGCGAAAAGCCAACCGGGCCACGCGACGTGAATTGGCCGGAGTGGTATGCCGCGTACATGGTTGCAGAGCAGTTGGGCAAGGAGCTGCCGCAATGAACGACCACGCTAGGAACAACATCGCTCCCAGCGGGACGTCGAGGTTCTTGACCGCGACGGCGATCCCCACAGAACACAGGAGGTAACTCACGTCGAAAGGTAGGAGCATCGTGCATTCGGTTATCTCTGTAAACGTCGGTCTTCCGCGCGACATCGCATGGCAGGGAAAGGTTGTGCGCACCGCTATCTGGAAACGACCGGTAGCAGGGAGGGTGATGGCGCGCCGGCTCAATCTCGATGGCGATGGACAGGGCGATCTCGCTGGGCACGGCGGAGAACACCGCGCTGTGATGGTGTATCAGCTCGGCTCTTATCGCTACTGGGAGGCATACCTTCAAAGACACGACTTTGAGTACGGCCAGTTCGGCGAAAACCTGACGGTCGATGGTTTGCCGGATAACGAGGTCTGCATCGGTGATCGCTACAGGATTGGCGGCGCAGTGTTTGAAGTGACTCAGCCGCGCGTTACCTGCTATCGGGTCGGCATACGGATGAACAACCCAGCGATGCCGGCGCTGCTGGTTTCGCATGGGAGACCAGGATTCTATCTCCGAGTCATCCAAGAAGGAGAGATTGGTACAGGAGACGAGATCGTCAAGATCGCCGACGGACCGGAGCGTGTTACCGTCCAACAAATCGATGGACTGCTCTACCTGCCCGGCCACGCGGCAGACCAACTGCAACGTGCGCTGCGCATCCCTGCACTGAGCGCGGGTTGGAAGGGATCGTTCAATGCTCTGCTCGCGGCCGAAGAAAAACATGGCCAGGATGGAAATGTGGGCCTTACCCCGTCTTCCGTGCCAGCCCCGACATGGCGTGGGTTTCGCTCACTGCGAGTTGCAGCGGTACAGCGCGAAAGTGTTGACGTACTCTCGTTTGTTTTAGAAGCAGAGGACCGCAGCACATTACCGGCGCCTCTTCCCGGTCAATTTCTGGTCTTCAAACTCAAACCGGACAAGGACTCAGATCCAATCCTGCGAAACTATTCGATATCCGGTCCCCCAGGTACGCAAACGTATCGCGTCAGCGTGAAGCGTGCAGCCGGCGCAGGGAGCCGGTACTTTCATGACCGGGTTCAGGTTGGCGACCTGCTGCAAGTGAGCGCGCCAAGAGGGAGCTTCACACTTGCTCCCGGCGACAGACCTGTTGTCTTGCTCAGCGCCGGTATCGGAGCGACCCCGGTTCTCTCAATGCTTCACTCGCTCGCGGGCAGCACGGCAAATTCGATGCGAGAGGTCTGGTGGTGTTACGGCATTCGAAATGGCGCGGAGCATCCATTTGCAGCGGAGGTGCGAGTCCTTCTTAGCGGTCTTCCCCAAAGCCATTCCTTTGTCGCATATAGCAAGCCGGAAGACGGAGAGCAGCCAGGTAAAGATTACGACGTCTCCGGGCACCTGAGTCTCTCATCACTGCAACAGCTTCATGTACCGAAGGAAGCGGATTTCTATCTCTGTGGACCGGCCGCTTTCCTTGGCGGCTTTACTGTTGATTTGAAGTCCTGGGGCGTCCCTGTTTCCTGTATCCACTCAGAGGTATTCGGCGCTGGATCGTCGATAACGCCTGGAATCGCAAGCACCACATCTGTTCCACCACATCCGCCCGCCGAGAGCGTTGGCGCCGGCCCCAAGGTTTCCTTCACGCGCAGCGGCCTCACCGTGCCGTGGAACTCGCGGTACGGAAATCTTCTCGAATTCGCGGAAGCCTGCGATATTCCCGTCCGATGGTCTTGCCGGATGGGTGTCTGCCACATGTGCGAGTCCGGGTTGATCGATGGAATGATCAACTATTTACCCGAGCCGCTTGATCGGCCTTCCGACGGGAATGTTTTAATCTGCTGTTCGACTCCGCAGACCGCGGTCGAATTAGATCTCTGATCGTCGGCTTCATCGAGTGCCGTGCCGATGAGTTACAGGCCCAGGTCATTCAACCCTGGATAGTCGTCAGGCCGTCTTCCGAGGGACCAATGGAACTTCCGATCGGCCTTTGTGATGGGCAACTCATTGATGCTCGCATGCCGTGCATACATCAATCCCTGTTCGTCGAACTCCCAATTCTCATTTCCGTAGGCGCGGAACCAGTTCCCCGAGTCATCGTGGTATTCGTAGGCGAACCGTACAGCGATGCGATTGCCATTGAAGGCCCACAGCTCCTTGATGAGCCGGTAGTCCAGTTCTCTCGTCCACTTTCGAGTGAGGAATGCGACGATCTGTTCTCTGCCGACTGGGAATTCGGCACGGTTCCGCCAACGTGAATCCACGGTATAGGCAAGCGAGACTTTTTCAGGATCACGCGTATTCCAGCCGTCTTCGGCGAGGCGCACCTTTAGAATAGCTGTCTCTTGCGTGAAAGGGGGCAGCGGTGGACGTAGAGTCATGGTAATCGATTCCTTTCCAAGCTGGGGCTGTTTTGGGTCTGACACGGGTAGTGTCGTCTTATAAAGTTTGATGTGCGGAGCTGTGCACACGGTTCCAACAAAGAATTGGACCGGCAAGATCGGTAATCTCGGATACCAGCGTCTGAAGCAATGCCTTCGCATCGGACTCTCGGGAGAGGCTTGCGCTCTGCCCAGCCCAGAGCGTGAGAAACTCAGGTCTTGATGCCTTCTCTGCAGGGACGGAGAGATTTCTTACCAGGAGGCGCTGTAGGGGATATGGAAGAATCTCCACTCCTGGGCGATTGAGTTCGTCGAGCAACTGGTTGCGAATTCCGCGCGCAAGCCGTCCAGTAAAGCCCTTGGTCAGCGCGGTGTTCCGAGCGTTTCCGCTGAGCAGTGCATTGCGATGAAGTGAGCTTGCGCCGGACTCTTCACTCGCTAAAAAGGCCGTGCCGATTTGTACGCCCTCCGCTCCGAGAACGAAAGCCGCGAGGATTCCTCGAGCATCCGCGATGCCTCCGGCGGCAACTACCGGAACCGAAACAGCATCCCTGACTTGAGGTACCAGCGAAAAAGTTCCGGTGAGTGAATCCTCGGCGGAGAGCAGGAAAGAGCCACGATGGCCGCCTGCTTCAAAGCCGGAAGCAACGACTATATTGGCACCTGCCTCTTCAAGAGCGATGGCTTCGGATGGTGTGGTGGCTGTTCCGATCGTAACGATGCCCTGAGTACGGCACTCGTCGAGGATTTCTTTGGGTGGAATGCCAACGATGAAGCTAAAGACGGGAACTTTTGCATCGAGCAAGACGCGCGCCTGGTCTTCAAACCTGACCGGGACATAGGGCTTGTACTCCGGGAGCGGGACGCCTAATGCCTCGATATGTTTAGCCACGTGGGCAAGACTTCGCTGGAATTCTTCTCGGCCAGAAGCGCTTGCGCCTTTGTCATTCATCGAGACCCATAGATTGATGGCGAAAGGTTTGGCAGTAAGTTCACGAATCTCCGCGATGACCTCTCCGATCGCCAACGGACTCAAACCATGCGCGCCGAACGAACCCAAGCCGCCGAAATTCGAGACCGTCGCGGTCAGTCGCTGTGTCGACAGACCACCCAGGGGGCCTTGAATAATCGGGTACTCAATTCCCAGGCTCGAAGCAACACGGGTCTTGTTCCACGGCGCAGACGAATGAATAGACTGATCTTTCATGGAGATCCTTTGTGTGCAATAGGAAGAGAGCGTTTGGTCTCCGCCTTGGTTTCTCTCGCCGACTGGCCCGGAGTGTCGTCGTTTCCAACGGAGCTTGCACCAGACTGTGCGGCGCTGTCCATTGTACTTTGGTGTAGCCCCGCTCATCTACGATCAACGGTTCGTAGGCGGCCCGCTGCTTCGCTTCAATTGGTCGCGGCTTTCTCGATGCTGGCTCGTAACCGGTTCATCGCAACAGCAACTTCCAAATTCTCTGCAAATACCGAGGTTCCGGCCACGAGAACATCTGCTCCCGCTGCAACCGCCAGCGGCGCAGTTTCAGCGTCGATACCCCCGTCCACCTCCAGTTCGCATTCCGGCTTGCTTTGTTCGATCATTTGACGAACACGCTGAATCTTTTTGAGCGTCGAAGTAAGGAAATGCTGATTCCCGAAGCCGGGATCGACTGTCATGACCAATACCTGCTCGGCATCTTGAAGGATCTCCTCAAGCAGCGTTGCTGACGTCGCCGGGTTTATAGCCACTCCCGCCCGCTTTCCCAATAAGTGGATGCGATGCAGGGTCCGATGCAAATTAGCGTTGCCTTCCCAATGAACAAGAAAGGAATCAGCACCGGCCTCTGCGAATTCTTCCACGAATGAGTCGGGAGTTGAGATCATCAGGTGTATTTCCAGAGGCAGACGCGTCACCTTGCGGAGAGATTGAACGACCGGCACCCCCATGGAAAGGTTGGGAACGAAGTGGCCATCCATCACATCAATGTGGATACGGTCGGCGCCGGCCTGCTCCGCCTCTGCTACCTGTTCGCCCAAGCAGGCAAAGTTCGCTGCGAGGATCGAGGGAGCAAGCTTGATAACACCGGTTCCCATCTCACGGTCCTCTCACTTATGCGTCGTTGGTCCTAACGCGAGCGCTCTCAAAGCTCACGGTAAATTCCGTAAGCTGTCAGCAATTCTGGTCAGCGACTTCCCACCTGTTTCCTATCCATATGCTCAACAAGAACATCAGCTACAACACCAATTAGACCAGTTAAAACAACAATACGAGGCTGCACGAAGGTATTGATCGATACCTTTGTCCAATGGAATCCTCCCGATCTATCTGGCCTGATAGAAATGTGCTGGAGCGGAATTCGTTGACGTTACGCAATAAGCAGTTCTCCGAAGGAGGTCAATCAATGATCCGTGCAGGAATCTTACGGGGCCGACGCCGACGACCAAGGCAACGGCACGGTTATCGAGCAGCGGCTGTATCAGTTGATCCGTCAACCGAAACCTATCGCTGATCATCAATTCGAGATTGAGTTTTACGATCCGGGTGCGGAGGCTTTCGACTTTACTTTCGGCTGACTCATAAAGAGGCTATTCATTTAGCCGCCTCGGTCAGTTATTCGCCGGCGAGTGTAGTTGCCACCATTTGCGAAACGCTTGCCGCAAACAGTGAATCCGAATGAATCCAAGGGAGGGAAAACAATGACTGATGAAATCAATGATCCTGAAATACCGGCAGAAGAGAATGACTCCAGTGCAGCGGACGTTCAGGAGCAGAGAAAACTAGATCGCATAGCCGAGAGAGCTTCCAAGCGTGCCGGTGAGACAGAAAAACGTTACGACCATGAACATGGCATTTTCACGCAGTGAACCGGACAGTAGCTGCAGGAGAGGCCTTAAAGCCGCCAGTACAACGAACAGGTACAGACGGTTCCGAGTCAACCACACAACCTTCGTGGTCAAGTTTTCTGAGCCGCAGACACTTTCTTGTGGCAACGCCAAGGGCAGTCGAAAGAGCGACACTCTACTGTCGATTGGCTATTCTCTATGTCGAAAAATTGACTGGAGACTTATGCAGGTCTCAGGAATATCTATGGTTGCGACGGAATAAGGCGCCTAGATGCATGTAAATCGTGAAGTATGAGTCTTCATCATGCTTTGGCACGGTACATGCCTCTAAGACATAGTGTGCGCGAGATCCATCTGCATTCGTATCAGGAGAATCCTATGCGTTCTGATCTTGTGTTTCAAGGTGCAGTATATGTTACAAATCGTTACCAGCTCGTGAGGCTTCTCTCGATAGCAACGCGAGCGCTTCATCGTCCGGGAGCACGGATACAGGACACGATGAACGATGCACTGGCACGGTTCGGCCAAGCCAATCCGATTGCATTTCTCCATACAGGCAAGCGGCCTACGACCGTTGCAGGTCGCCGAAGGAAGCCACATTCAAGCTGGAATCCTGAAGCAATCTTAGAGCTTGAAAGGATCGTGGGCGAACAGCCTATTTCAATCTCCCAGTCTGCCAATGATTCCTCGGTCAGCTCATTCGATTCCCCACCGCTTTCCCCTGGTATTGCGTTCACAGCGGTCAAGCCAATGTTGCCGGCGCAGCACGCTGAATGAATGCGATGAAAACAATGCGCATCGTGAAAGAACTCCAGATGAGGTACGCAACCGCGGCGGACTTCGTAGCAATATTCACCAGGGAGATGTTCAGCCTTTTTCTGTTGGCTCTCATCTTGACAGCAGATCTGGAGAAGGCGGAAAAGTACTTTGTCAGTGGATTCGAAGAATGACAAACAAGGTTCCACTGGTTGTTATCATCGGCGGCGGATTTGGCGGTCTTGCCGCGGCCAAGGCCCTTCGGCGGACCCCAGTCAACGTGCTGTTGATTGATAGGTCGAATCATCATGTATTTCAGCCTCTGCTTTATCAGGTAGCGACATCGGTTCTAGCTCCTGGCCAGATCGCCTCTCCGCTCCGCGGCCTCTTGGCCGGGCAAGAAAATACTTCTGTGATGCTTGGTAATGTGACCGGCATTGACTCTGCCGCGCGATGTGTGATCGTCGATGCTGGCGATCAAAAAGGGATGAGGGTTTCGTACGATTACCTGGTGGTCGCGACAGGAGCCACCTACAGCTACTTTGGACATGACGAGTTTGCGCGCTTTGCCCCGGGATTGAAGAGTCTCGCGGATGCTGAATCTTTGCGCAACCACATACTCACGGCATTTGAGAATGCAGAGGCCGAGGATGATCCCGAGCGCCGCAAGGCGCTGATGACATTTGTCATGGTGGGCGCCGGGCCAACTGGCGTAGAAATGGCAAGCGCGATTGCTGTTATGGTCCGGACGACGTTACGAAAAAATTTCCGTCGTATCGACCCAAAGGCCGCACACATTGTTTTGGTAGATATGGGGAAACGTCCTCTAGGAACCTTCGCAGAGGGTCTCTCGGAGGCTGCAAGGCTTCACCTCTTGCAGCTGGGCGTAGATGTCCGCCTGGAAAAAGCGGTTCAAACCATCGATGCAGAAGGCGCAGTCGTTGGCGATGAGCGAATTCCGAGCAAGACGGTGATATGGACGGCGGGAGTCGCCCCGTCGCCGGCCGGCAAATGGCTTGGCTGCGATGTAGACCGTGCAGGTCGCGTCTGTGTAAGGTGGGATCTCACAGTCCAGGGTCATCCCGAGATATTTGTCATAGGCGATACCGCATCCCTTTATCAGAATGGACGGCCACTGCCCGGCGTCGCGCAGGTTGCCTTGCAGCAAGGAAGTTATGCCGCAAAATCAATCGTTCGGCAGGTAGCCAGGAAGGCTCCGCTTCCCCCTTTTCGTTACTTCGACAAGGGCAACCTTGCCGTAGTCGGCAAGA
>CAZHKN010000244.1:0-7775 GCA_964532725.1 uncultured Occallatibacter sp. | reverse complement strand
GACGATACGCAGTCGGTGACGCTCTACCTGAGTGAGCATGGCGTGCCCAGCGTCGGCGTTCCCAAGACCATCGACAACGACATCAACGGCACCGACACCACCTTCGGTTTTGACACCGCTGTCTCTATCGCTACTGAAGCCGTTGACCGCATCCACACCACTGCCGACTCACACAACCGCGTGGTTGTCATCGAGGTGATGGGCCGCGATGCCGGCTGGATCGCCTATGCCTCGGGCGTGGCCGGCGGCGCGCATGTGATTCTGGTTCCCGAGCGCGACATCGACATCGACCACGTCTGCGCGCTGCTCAAGTACAACTACGACCACGGCAAGCACTACGGCGTGGTCGTAGTCGCCGAGGGCTGCCACCTGCCTGAGGTCGGCCAGGTGATCGGCTCCAAGGAAGTGGACTCCTTCGGCCATGCGCGCCTTTCGGGCATCGGCGAGGCTCTCGCCGACCTGATCGAGAAGAAGACCGGCTACGAGACCCGCAGCGTGAATCTGGGCCACACCCAGCGCGGCGGTGTTCCCACGGCTTACGACCGCGCCCTGGGCCAGCGCTACGGCCTGCACGCCATCGACATGGTCCACGAAGGCAAGTGGGGCCGCATCGCCGTCCTCAAGGGCCTGGACATCACCGACATCACCATCAAGGAAGCCATCGCCACCAACCGCCGCCTCGACAAGCGCTTCTTCGACGTGATCGATAGCCTGGAAGCGAAAGTCTAGTCAAAGTTCCGGCTTCAGCCTGATCGGCAAAACGCCATCCCACTGCGGGATGGCGTTTTTGTCGGTCGCTGCATTAGAGTTTCCCTTGTGCACTACCGCCTTTACACCTCCGAAGATTTCGCGCAGCTCTATGCCATCGAAGAAGCATGCTTCGAGCATCGGCTGCGCTTCGACCGTCGCTACATGCAGCGGCTGGTGACCCGGCCCAATGCAGCCACATGGATTGCCGAGTACGAAGGACGCATGGCCGGCTTTGCCGCAGTTAGCTGGTCGCGCCAGAAGAATGTCGATGTCGCCTACATCCAGACTCTTGAAGTGTTGCCGGAGATGCGAGGGCAGGGAATTGGCGCGGAACTGCTGCGCCGCATCGAGAAATCCGCCCATGCTGCTGGAGCAACGGTGATCTGGCTGCATGTGGACGAAACAAACGCAGGCGCCATCCGGCTTTATGAGGCTGCCGGGTATCGTCATTCTGGAAGAGAAAAGGACTTTTATCCTGAGGGCCGGCCCGCCTTGATCTATCAGAAGCCGTTGGGAAGCGATGAGCGGCGGAACGATCTTGCGAGCGAGCATTCCGGGTGAGCTGCATCACTGCGCAATCCTGCCGATGAGCGTAAAGTGGTGTCAAAGTAATGTCTATTTCCAACCCGAACCTGCCCAAGTCGATTCTGGCGCTCCGCACCTACTCTGCGCAGATGTTTCTGCATGATCTTTTGGCGGGCATCACGGTCGGTCTGGTAGCTCTGCCGCTGGCTATGGCCTTCGGTATCGCCTCGGGGGTCACCCCGCAAGCCGGCCTCTATACCGCGGTTGTCGCCGGGTTCCTGATTTCGGCATTGGGCGGATCGCGCACCCAGATCGGTGGACCCACCGGGGCCTTCGTCGTCATTGTCGCCGGCATTGTTGCCCGCTTCGGCATGAGCGGCCTCGCCATGGTCACGCTGATGGCCGGACTCATCCTTCTGGCCATGGGACTTACAGGCTTTGGAGCTGTTGTCCGCTTCATTCCTCGAATGGTCGTCGTCGGCTTCACCAATGGCATCGCCGTCTTGATTGCATCCACGCAGATCAAGGACTTCTTTGGCTTGAGCACCGGTCCCGTTCCCAGCGAGTTCCTTCCGCGGATCAAACTGCTCGCGGCTCACATTGCTACATTGAACCCATCCGCGCTGGCGCTGGGCTTGGGCACACTTGCAATTTTGATCTTCCTGCCGCGTCTCACCAAGCGTGTTCCGGCTTCGATTATTGCGCTGCTTTTCTGCACAGGCGTCAGCCTTCTTTTTCACCTGAATGTTGCAACCATCGGCAGCAAATTCGGCGGAATTCCGCGCGGCTTGCCGCCCTTCGCCTTCCCTGATTTCCACTCGGAAAATATACTGCCGCTGATTCCATCCGCCTTGACCGTCGCACTGCTGGCGGCTCTGGAAAGCATGTTATCCGCGGTCGTTGCCGACGGCATGACCGGCGACCGGCATAACTCCAATGTCGAGTTAGTCGCGCAGGGAATTGCCAACGTCGTCTCGCCGCTCTTTGGCGGCATTCCCGCTACCGGAGCCATTGCCCGCACGGCAACGAATATTCGCTCCGGCGCGCGTTCCCCGGTCTCCGGCATGATTCACGCAATTACTCTGCTGCTCATCCTGCTGGTCGCCGCGCCGCTGGCCAGCTATATTCCACTGGCCGCGCTGGCCGCGATCCTTTTTGTCGTTGCCTATAACATGGGCGAGTGGCACGAGATTGGCGGCATTCTCCAACTAGACGCGACAGCCATCAGTGTCTGGCTGGTCACCTTCGGACTCACCGTCTTTGCCGATCTCACCGTAGCTGTTGGCGTGGGCATTACTCTCGCGGCGCTGCTCTACATCTATCGCATTGCCGACACCACCACCGTCGCTCCCGTCACCGACGATTACATCCGCGACGGTCTTCCTCATGTGCTGCAAGGCCGCATTATTCCACCCTATGTTTCGGTGTTGAGGATTCATGGACCGTTTCTCTGGGGCACCACAGAGAAGTTAGTCGAAGCTACAGTAAATCTGGAAGCATTTGCGCCAGTGGTAATTCTGCGCCTGCGCAACATGACGGCCATCGACGCCACCGGCATTCATGCGATTGAAACATTCGCCAAGCGCCTGCGCGCATCCAGCCGCATCCTGCTGCTCTGCGGAGCGATGGAGCAGCCTTCCAAACTACTCCGCAAAAGCCGCTTCCTCGACCACATCGGCCGGGAAAATATCATGCCGAACATCCAGTCCGCGCTGGACCGCGCCAACGATTTGTGCGATTCACAGACGCTCACATCCTGAGAAATTAATCGATGTGATTTTTGTTGCTGCTCTTGTAAATATTTATGTGTTACTCTTTCTTCCAATATGCCGGAACCCTGGAAGTCCATCACTGGAATTGAAGAACTCGAGGAGCGAGCCGCTACCGCGCCTCCATCTGTAAATCCGTCTCCACAATTTGGCAGGGCGGTTCCACAAGCCGCAACAGCCATTCCACTAGCAGCAACAGGAGTAACGCAAGCTCCTACTGGAATGCAAACACAGCTCCCCGCGGGCCAGCGCTGCCAGTTTTGCAGCAGCCTCTTCGCCGGTCAGTATTTTCTTGTCGGTGGCCAGGCTGCTTGCAGTAATTGTGCAGCCGATGCAAAGCTCGGCCAGGCAAAAGACAATCACACAGCATACATGGCGAGCGTGCTTTTGGGTTCCGGAGCAGCGGTTGTCGGATTGATCCTTTATTCCGGCTTTACAATCGTTACTCACTTTTATTACGGAGCCTTTGCCGTAGGCTGGATGATTGGTGCGGCAATGATCTTCGGTTCGAAGGGGATCGGCGGGCTTCGGTATCAGGTCACTGGCGCGCTTTTGACCTATTTAGCCGTCGCGATGTCAGCCGTGCCGATCTGGCTGGCTGAACAGAGCGCATACGCAGGCAGCGCAGTGGATGCTGCCAGGGAAACTTCTCCGTTGCTTTTGATCCCGATGGGAGTTGTTTCGCCTCTTTTCCTGCTTGCTGCAAATCCAATTCGAGGAATCATCCGCTTGGTTGTTATTTTCTTAGCGATGGGCATCGCCTGGAAGCAGACCCATGCAAGGCCGCTGACCGTGAATGGTCCGTATTCAATCGCCGGCTGATCTCGTTTTGAATGCTGAGTTATCCGAGTACTCTTCATAGAAAAAGCCCCGCAAAGCCGGGGCTTTTTCTATGGCATTGGTAAATCGCAGCTATCTCAAACTCGCCATCAGCCCATCCAGCGCCGACTTGGGCGGCTTCGAAAGCGACTCCGGCAGCGTTGCCAGCGGCTCGTCCACCACGTTTAGCAGATCGATGAAGGTCGGCTTCTGCGTGTCGATGTAGAAAATGCCGGTGAGAATCTCCTCGTTACCGTTCGACTCCATCAGAGTCTGCACGGCCTTGGCTTTGTCCGTCGGATCGTAGTCTTCATGCAGCTTGCGCAAGCGCAGGCTGGAGCCGTCGTGCATCTCCACGTCGTAAATCTCGCCGGTGTTGTAATCCACGTCGATCTCTTCAAAGCTGGCCACAAAGCCGATCTCGTTGATCGGCTCGTCATTCTCCTGCATGAACTTATAGCTCTTGGTCGATCCCTCATGGTCGTTGAAGGTGACGCAGGGGCTAATCACATCCAGCAAAACAGTGCCGTTGTGCGCAATCGCCGCTTTCAGCATTGCCAGCAACTGCTTCTTGTCACCAGAAAAAGAACGCGCTACAAAGGTCGCGCCCAGTTGGATCGCCAGAGCGCAGGTGTCAATCGGCGGTAGATCGTTGATCACGCCGGTCTTCAGCTTGGAGCCGAGATCGGCTGTCGCCGAGAACTGGCCTTTGGTCAACCCATAGACGCCGTTGTTCTCAATGATGTAGATCATGGGCAGGTTGCGGCGCAGCATATGCACAAACTGGCCCATGCCGATCGACGCGGTATCGCCGTCCCCCGAAACGCCCAGCATGGTCATCGTGTGGTTCGCCAGAATCGCGCCGGTTGAAACCGACGGCATGCGCCCATGTACGCTGTTGAAGCTGTGCGAACGGCTCATGAAATAAGCCGGGCTTTTCGACGAGCAGCCGATGCCGCTCATCTTCATCACCCGTTCCGGCTCCACGCCCATCTCGAACATCGCATCGATGATGCGCTCGGAGATGGCGTTATGGCCGCAGCCGGCGCAGAGCGTACTCTTGCCGCCGCGGTATTCAAGGACGGGAAGGCCGATATGGTTAAGCTTGGGTCCCGGTGTTGCAGTTGCGGTTGCCATTTACAGGCCCTCCTTGGCGGCAAACTCCTCGGTGATCGATTGCGCGTCCACCGGCAGGCCGTTGTAATGCAGAATATTGCGTAGCTTGGCCACCTGATCGGCAGGCAGATCGAGCTTGAGCAAACTGGCCAGTTGCGCATCGCGGTTCTGCTCGACCACATACACCCGCTCATGCGATGCCACAAAATCGTGAATCTCGTGCGCAAAGGGATATGCCCGCACACGTAGATAATCCACGCTCTCACCGTATTGCCTGCTGATCTGGTCGAGGCTTTCGCGGAGGGCAAAGTCAGTTGACCCGAAGGCGATGAAGCCGATCTTCGAAGTTCCGTCCTTGACCACCACCGGAGAGGGAACCAGCTTGCGCGCGCTCTCGAACTTGCGCGAGAGCCTGTCCATTACTGCCTGGTATTCATCGGGCTTCTCGGTATAGCCAGCCGCATCGTTGTGTCCCGAGCCGCGGGTAAAGTACGCCGCCTTGGGGTGGCGGGTTCCGGGTAGCGTACGCCAGCCCACGGCGTCGCCGTCCACATCGCGATAGCGGGCAAAGCTGCCCAGCCGCTCCAGATCTTCAGCCGTTAAGACCTTCCCGCGATCCAGAGGAGTCGAAGGATACTCGAACTCATCCGACATCCAGTTGTTCATGCCCAGATCGAGATCGGAGAGAACGAAGACCGGAGTCTGCAGCCGCTCGGCCAGATCAAAGGCCGCATAGGTCAGCTCAAAACATTCTTTCACCGAGCCGGGCAATAAGAGGATATGTTTCGTATCGCCATGCGAAAGAAACGCCGCGGAAAGAAGATCGGATTGCTGCGTGCGCGTCGGCATTCCTGTCGACGGTCCAGAGCGCTGCACATTGACAATTACGCCGGGCAGCTCAGCATAGTAGCCCAGCCCAGAGAACTCCGCCATCAGCGACATGCCCGGACCGGAGGTTGCCGTCATTGAACGCGCGCCGGCCCATCCTGCGCCGAGCACCATGCCAATTGCCGCCAGCTCATCTTCTGCCTGCACTACCGCAAAAGTGGCCTTTCCTTCCGGCGTGACGCGGAACTTCTTCAGCAGGTCGGCAGTGGCTTCAATCACCGAGGTCGATGGTGTAATCGGATACCACGCCACCACCGACACACCGGCAAAAACCGCGCCCATGCCGGCCGCCGCATTGCCGTCGATGATGATCTTGCCCGCTGTCTGATCCATCTTCTCGATGAAGTACGGATCCTGCTTGGTGAATTTCTCCGCCGCGTAGTCGTAGCCCGCCTTCACCGCGCCGAAGTTCAAGTCAAAAACCTTCTGCTTCTTGGCAAACTGGCGGCGCAAGCCGCTCTCTACCACGCCAAGATCTATAGAAAGAATCTGCGCCGTCACGCCAACGTAGACCATGTTCCTGACCAGCTTGCGCAGCTTGGCCTCGGGGCAAATCGCAGCGGTGATCTTGTCGAAGGGAACTGGATAGAGCGCGACATCGCTGCGCACTGCTTCGAGCTTCAGGTTCTCTTCGTAGATGGCTACGCCGCCCACGGGAAGATCGAGCGCATCCTGCCGCGCGGTCTCGGGATTCATCGCCACCAGGATCTCAGAGCCGCGCTTGCGCGAGAGATATCCGTCCTTGCTGGCGCGAATAATGAACCAGGTGGGTTGGCCGGCAATATTCGAGGGGAAGAGGTTCTTTCCGCTGACCGGAACGCCCATTCCAAAGATACTCTTCAACAACACGCTGTTCGCCGATTGTGAGCCGGAACCATTCACCGTCGCGATGTTGATGCTGAAGTCGTTTGTGACGCGGCTACGCGTCTGTAAGAGGCCCTGTTCTTGACCCAGGGCCAGGTCTCCTGTCGCCATTTGGCCGGATTCCCTTCCGGTGAATTCTGCTAAGAGTTAACGAACACTCGATAGTGATTATAGTCACTGATGGAAGCTGGCGTCTTCCATCAGGACACTGGGGTAACTCTCTTGAGTCCCATTTGGTGAACCTGAATAGGAAGGAAAAACGAAATCGGGACAGGCCGGTCCCTTGATTTTAATTATTTATTGAGTTTTTTATCAGCCGGAGAGAATCCCGCCGCCAGCGCAGAATCAAAATCGCCGCAATCACCACCAGCGCCAGCGTCAACCCGATCCACAGCCCGTAGATTCCCCAATGCAGAGCGAAACAAAGCACCAGGCCGAGCGGCAATCCCAGCGCCCAGTAGCCGGCAAGGTTGGCCAGCATCGGCACTTTTGTCTCGCCCAGACCACGCAGCGCGCCGGTCGAGACCGTCTGAATCCCGTCAAATACCTGAAATGCCGCCGCCAGCCCCAAAAGACTCGGGCCAATCGCCATTACTGCCGGATCGCGAGTATAAAGCGCGATCAGCGGCCCGGGCGCAACCAGAAAAACCACTGCGGCGAGCAACATGAACGCGGTCCCCAGCCCCAGAGCCAGCCAGCCGGCCCGCCTGGCCCGAGCGGCATCTCCTGCGCCCACCGCCCGGCCTACGCTAACCGCTGCAGCTGACGCAACGCCCAGCGGCACCATGTACGTCAGGCTGGCATAGTTCAACGCAATCTGATGCGTCGCCAACGCCACCGGGGTTAGTTTGCCCGCTGCGAGCGTCGCCAGATTCCACGCTCCCACCTCCAGCAGAATCTGTCCCGCGGCTGGAGCTCCCAGCCGGATCAGTTGCCCGAGCCGCGTGAGGTTCGGCCCGGCCCAGTGCCGGAACAAAGGATGGCCGCGCTTGCGCTCATACCGCCAGGCAAAGCCCAGCAGCGCCGCAGCCATCAGGATCCTTG
>CAZHKN010000243.1:0-7887 GCA_964532725.1 uncultured Occallatibacter sp. | reverse complement strand
TTACCGTACTCGCACCGCCGCACTGGCCGACTGGCATATCGCGATCCGCCCAGGAACCGATGGCGCGCTGGCTCTGGGCCTGATGCATGTGATTCTGCGCGAGGGGCTGGAAGACCGTGAGTATATCGACTCGATGACGCATGGATTCACGCAGCTTGCGGAGCGCGCCCGCGAATACACTCCGGAGCGCGTGGCGGCCTGGACGGGCATGAGCGCCGGCGAGGTAGAGCAACTGGCCCGCGAGTATGCCACCACACGGCCTGCAGCATTGCGCATGAACTACGGTGTGCAGCGGAGCGAGAACGGCGGCACGGCTGTGCGCGCCATCGCCATGCTGCCTGCGTTGACCGGAGCCTGGAAGCATCGCGGAGGCGGCGCAGTGATCTCGACCTCGGGCGCATTCCAGTGGGACAAGCAAGCCGTGGAACGGCCCGATCTGGCGCTGGCCTCGCCGATAAAGAGGCTGGCACGGGTGGTGAATATGTCTGCGTTGGGCGAGGCACTGACAGAACTCGGCCAAAAGCCGGAAGATGGCCCAATGGTTCAGGCGCTGTTTGTTTACAACTCGAACCCAGCTGCCGTTGCGCCCAACCAGAACGCCGTGCGGCGCGGGCTGATGCGCCCCGAGCTTTTCACCGTCGCCCATGAGTTGTTTTTTACCGACACAACCGACTACGCGGACTACATTCTGCCGGCGACGACATTCCTCGAACATACGGACATTCAGGGAGCGTATGGGCACTACTATGTGCAGCTCTCCAAGCAAGCCATCGAGCCGCCGGGCGAGGCGCGCTCGAATGTCTGGCTCTTCAGTCAGCTTGCCCAGCGTATGGGCTTTGCAGAGGCCTGCTTCCGCGATACGCCGGAGGAGATCATTCGGCAGGCGCTCGCCGTGGGCGCGGATGGCTTTTCCACCAACCCCGGCATGGAACACATCAGCTTCGAAGATCTGGAGGCGCAGGGACACATCCCGCTCAGCTTCCATCGTCAGCCGGAGACTGAGCCATTCCAGCCCTACACTACTGGCCCGCTTCCGACTCCAACCGGCAAGATTGAGTTTTACTCGGAAGCCCTTGCCTCCGTCGGCCTCGATCCTGTCCCAACCTTTATCCCCCCCACGGAATCTAGGTGGGGAAAGAGCGCGAAACGCCTACCGCTGGAGTTTCTGGCGCGCAAGGCCGACAACTACATGAACTCGACCTTCGCCAACCTTGACGGCCATCGCAAGATGGAGGCGCGCACCAGCCAGCGTCTCGAAATGCATCCGGCGGACGCTGAGGCGCGGGGCATCGCGGATGGCGATCCAGTGCGTATGTGGAATGACCGTGGCACACTCGAATTGACCGCGCTCATTGCGGCCGGCCGCGTTCCTCCTGGCGTAGTGGCCGCGCAACTAGACTGGGCCAAGCTTCACCCCGGCGGCGGCAACGTGAACGCGCTGACCAGCGAGCGTCTCACCGACATCGGCGCGGGAGCTACCTTTTATTCCACGCTGGTGGAAGTGGCCAAGGCATAGCCGCAGAAGAATGAGCTATCTACAGCAAAACAGGTAGCTGCGTCGAAAAGCTCCTGAAACCACCCTTGAATTTGGTTAAGATAAGTTAGCAGGAAAATCGGATGATCTCAGCGAGTATCTTCGAAGCAAAAACCAACCTCTCGAGCTTGGTGAAGCTGGCCCAGCGGGGCGAAGTGGTCCTGATTACGAGTGGCCGGGCAAAGACACCCGTCGCGCGGCTGGAGGCCATTCAACCGGTTGCGAAGAGGCGGCTGGGGGTTCTTGAGACGCCTGGACTCGTCCTATCCGAGGAATTCTTTGAGCCTCTGCCGGAAGAAGAACTGGGCCTTTGGGACGGTGGCGGCGAGTGAAGGTGCTGCTCGATACCTGTGCCGTGATCTGGGCTACCTTGTCTCCATCGACGCTGAGCCGCGAAGCCCAACAGACGATTGCCGACGAGAGGAATGTAATTCTGGTTTCGGCGGCGTCCGCGTGGGAGATTGCCGCCAAGCTGCGCGTGGGCAAAGTGCCCGGCGCAGAGAAGCTGGAGCGGAATTTTCTCGACTTGATGAAAGACGCTGACTACACGCTGCTGGAGATCGACACAGCTTCCGCGTTGCGGGCCGGGCGGTTGGTTGCCGAGCATCACGACCCCTTCGACCGCATCATTGCCGCCCAGGCGCTGGGACTCGACATTCCCGTTCTCAGTCCAGACGAGAAGCTGGACGGGTTCGGGATTCGCCGTATCTGGTGAGGCAAAGGAAAAGTGCATCAGGGAAGAGTTTCTCGCCGGGAAACGAGCCGGACAGAGATTCGTCTATCGTAATATGCGCAGAAATCGTTGGCTCCTTTGGATTGCAGGCAGTTTGTTCGCGGCTCTGGCGGTGCTGGCTGGGGTTGCGGCCCTGTTGCTGCACCGTGCAGAGCCGTATCTGCGCGCGCGCATCGTTGCTGAATTGGAAGAACACTTTCACGCCCGCGTTGAGCTGGACAGTTTCCATCTCTCATTGCTGAACGGCTTGTGGGCCGAGGGGCGCGGCCTGCGCATTTGGCCGCTTTCGCAAGCAGAAGCGGCGCAACCGCTCATCCAACTCGATGAGTTTCGCTTTCATACTCCGTTGCGCTTGTCTTTGGGCAAGCCGCTGCATATCTCTGTCGTGCAGCTCAAGGGGCTTCAGGTTCATCTGCCTCCAAAGCTGCATTTTGGGCCGTTGACGGCTGGGCCGGAAGACGCCTCTGCCCCGGCCAAACCAGCAACGAACGCGGCACTGCTGCGAGTGGATTTGGATACCATCGAGTGCTCTGACGCGCATCTGACATTGGAGACAGACAAGCCCGGGAAGCTGCCGCTGGACTTTGCCATCGCGCATCTCACGCTGACCGGTATCAACACCGGCGGGCCATTGGGTTTCGAGGCCGAGCTGACCAACCCCCGCCCGGTGGGGACCATCCACTCCACGGGCACCGTTGGCCCTTGGAAGACAGAAGATACCGGTGAGAGCGCGATTGCGGGCAACTACACCTTTAACCATGCCGATCTCGCGACCTTCAAAGGCATCGCCGGAATTCTCTCCTCAACCGGGCACTACCAGGGAACGTTGCGCGACCTGACGGTCGATGGCGAGAGCGACACTCCTGATTTCCGGCTGACGCATTTTGGCAACCCGCTGCCACTGCATACACGCTTTCATGCCAAGGTGGATGCCACCAATGGCGATACCCGGCTGGAACCTGTCGATGCGATACTGGGCCACTCGCACTTTACCGCCAAGGGGCAGATAGTTCGTGCGTCGGCTCATGCTGCGCCCGCGCAAACCTTCACAGGACACGATATTGCTCTCAATATCAATGTGGACCACGGACGCATCGAGGATTTTCTACGTTTGGCCAGCCACTCAGCCACGCCGCTGCTTACGGGCGCGGTGGTAATTTCGGCCAAGTTGAATATACCTCCCGGCCCGGCTCCGGTGCACGAGCGGATGACGCTCGACGGCAATTTCAGTTTGGACCAGGCTCGCTTTACCAGCAAGAAAATCCAGGACGGAATTGAGCAGCTAAGCTTGCGCGGCCAGGGACGGCCAGAAGAGGTAAAGCAAATCGATCCGGACAGCGTTCGCTCAGCGATGAAAGGCGATTTTCATATGGCGGCAGCCGTACTGACTCTGCCCGGCTTCGAGTACACCGTTCCCGGAGCTACGGTTCAACTTGCCGGGACGTATGGCCTGGAGGGCAGTGCGCTCAATTTCAGCGGAACCGCGAAGACGCAGGCGACTGTCTCCCAGATGGTGGGCGGGTGGAAGGGAATGCTGCTCAAGCCCGCCGACCGGTTCTTCAAGAAAAATGGAGCAGGAGTCGAGCTGCCGATTCGCATTGAAGGCACCCGCGAAGACCCCAAATTTACCCTCGATTTCGACCGTTTGAAGATCACCGCATCGGCTCACTGACCCTCCTGCATTCCGTTGGAGCGAGATGCAGAGGGCTGCTTTCTGGTAGCATCCCTTTTGGGGACTTTTTCGGTATGGATGCTCTGAATGGCGCGAGCCTTGGCGCTCGCAGCAAAGAAGATATCGCTCTCGATCTGCTCAAATTTGTGGCTGGCACGGCCGGAGTAGGCCGGCCAACCGCGCCTTCAGCCGGCTTTAGCGGCGCAACGGCTCCTAAGCCGGAGGAGCATGTGACGCAATTGCTTGAGCTTTACAGTCGCTGCCTGCAAGTGGTGGAAGCCAAGCCGGAAACCAGCAGCCAGAAACGACTGGTTGCCGACCTGTGAGCTTGCGTTGCGTGAAGGTTGTTGAAGGCCGCAAGGAGGCTGCGCTATAGCCGGCGCCTCCAACCTGAGAGTGGCTGTCGCCGGGGCCGGAGCCTTTGGCCGCAACCATTTGCGCGTCTATCGCGAACTGGAGACGGCGGGGCTAGGTGTCACGCTGGTGGCGGCCATTGAGCCGGACCCGGCGCGGGCTGCGGAGAGTGCCGGCAAGTACGCGATTCCTGTCTTCGCCACGCCGGAGGAACTGCTCCACGCCGACTTGAAAATTGATGCGGCGACCGTCGCGGTTCCAACGGTCTATCACCATGACGTGGCCTCTACGCTGCTCGACGCAGGCCTGGACCTGCTGGTGGAAAAGCCGTTGGCCGCGAGCCTCGCCGAAGCTGACGACCTGATTGCCCGCGCTGAAAAAGGTGCGCGCATCCTGCAACCCGGCCATCTGGAACGCTTCAATCCGGCAGTTCTCTCCATCCAGCCCCAACTGCGCCGTCCGATGTTCTTTGAGGCTCACCGCCTCTCGGTCTTTACGCCGCGCTCACTCGATGTGGACGTAGTGTTGGACCTGATGATCCACGACCTGGATATCGTGCTCACCTTCGCCAAATCGCCTGTGCGCGAAGTACGTGCCGTGGGGCTACCGATTCTCTCGCCCAAGGTGGATATCGCAAACGTCCGCGTGGAGTTTGAATCCGGCTGCGTAGCTAACTTTACTGCCTCACGGGTTTCCACGGAGCGGGTGCGCAAGCTGCGCTTTTTTGAGCCGCGCCAGTATGTTTCTATCGACTACGCTCGGCAAGATTTGTTGGTCATCAGCGTAGACGGCGCCTCCGGCGCGGGTGAACTCCCGCCCCAGATCGCCGCTGTGCTGGCTTCGGGAAAAATCGACATCAGCAAGATCGATCTCTCGCAGCTGGATCTTTCCAAAATCAACTTGTCAGGAATCGACCTTTCCGCGATCAATCCTGCAATGCTGGCTCAACTCGCGGGCCAAGCCTCCGGCCCAGCGCCTGGACTTTCGTTCTCGAAGCCAGAGGTCACACCCGGTGAGCCGCTGCGGTTGGAAATTTGTTCATTTCTGGAATCGGTTCGGACGCGCCGCACTCCGCAGGTAACCGCACGGCAAGGGCGTGACGCTTTGGCTCTGGCGCTGGAGATTCAGGCGTCGATGGAAGCGCATGCCCACCGCGCCGGCCTCGCAGATTTCTTTGCGCCCGGAGCGTAGAACAGCGTATCGGGCGCCGCACTCTTATCACTTGCGGGACCAGTTAAACTCTAACCAGCCAGTTGCGCATTGATTCGCATGGCTGAAGATTGCTAGCCGGAGCCGGTGGTGACGTCGAGGTCGCAAGGAGAATCGCCTGAGCCAGATCGCCTATTCTGAACCAGTGAAAGCCGCGCACATCCCGTTGTGCGTGGATCTGGACGGCACTCTGATCAAGTCCGATTCCCTGCACGATGCGCTTTTTCTCTTCTTGCGCAGCCATCCTTTGCAGTTCTGGCGTCTGCCGATCTGGTTGACCGGGGGGCGCGCGCGGCTCAAACAGGAAATTGCCCGCTGCGCTCCGCTGGACATTGCCCGCCTGCCCTACAACACGGAACTGCTCAGTTATCTCCAAGGCGAGCGCCGCGCGGGAAGAAAGATCTACCTGGCAACCGGCGCGGATGATGGCATGGCCCGCCGTGTCGCTGCGCATCTGAGCATTTTTGACGGAATCCTGGCCTCGGACGGCAAAACCAACCTGACCAGCGGCAACAAGCTCGACCGCCTGAAGGCCCGGTTTAGCGAATTCGATTACATCGGCAACTCCAACGCCGACCTGCCGATGCTCGCTCATGCGCGCGAGGCAATGTTGGCCAACCCCACGCACGGCCTGCTGTTGTCTGTGCGAATGCGGCATCTAGCCATTGCCCGAACATTTGCCGACGCTCGTCCGCTTTCGCGCACGCTCTTCAAAGCAATCCGGATTCATCAGTGGGCCAAAAATATTCTCCTGCTGCTGCCTCTGCTGCTCTCGCACAATTTGAACCCCGCCGCTCTCGGCGCAGCAGTTGCCGCGTTTTTCTGTTTCAGCTTCATGGCCTCGGCCAACTACCTGATCAACGACATGCTGGATATCGAGAGCGACCGCCACCATCCGGCCAAGCGTTTCCGACCCTTTGCCGCGGGCGATCTTTCCGTCTCAGCGGGGATCGGTTTGGCGCTGTTGCTGATTGCTGCCTCGGCGGCGCTGCTCCCATTTCTGCCCCAGGAATTCGCACTGTGGCTGTTGCTCTATATAGCCTCTACAGCTGCCTATTCCCTCTATCTCAAACAGATTGCATTACTCGATGTGCTGGTGCTTTCCGGCCTGTATACGCTGCGCATGTTGGCTGGCGGCGCGGCGACAGGTACGGAAATTTCCCACTGGCTGGCCGGTTTTTCAAGCTTTTTATTCCTCTCACTGGCCATGGTCAAGCGCTTCAGTGAGCTGGAAAATCTGCGGGAGCGTGGCGTTTCGTCCAGCCACGGGCGCGGCTATCTGGTCAGCGACCTTGAGCAGATCCGCTCCTTCGGCACAGCCAGCGCGTATGCGGCGGTCTTGGTTTTCTCTATCTACATTGCGGGATCCGATGTCATTCAGCACTACAAACATGCCGGCCGCCTGTGGCTGATCGTCCCACTGCTCCTCTATTGGATCAACAGGGTCTGGCTGCTAGCCTCGCGCGGCGAACTCGACGACGACCCGGTGATCTTTGCTATCCGCGACCGCATCAGCCTGGGGATTGGGGCGTTGGTTCTGGGTGTTGCCATGCTGGCGCTGTGAGTATTGTCGCGGCCCACGCGAGGATCGTCCTTTGCCCTCAGTCAGGGATTCACTTCGCAGTTGCCCCATTTGACCCCAGAGCGGCTGGTCCCACGCGCCGCGCGGCAACCCAGGTGTAGTGCAGCCCTGAAGCAATTGTCAGAACAATGGTGGCGTAGAGCGAGAACCGGCGAAAGGCCACAACCCATAGCACATTGGTAAGCTGATGCAGCAGCACGGCGGCCACGGCAGCCACCTGGGCCAGCGTGTTGGCTTTGCCAAAGAGACTCGGATGAAAATCGCGCCGGCCCACGGCGGCGTAGAGAATGGCAGCTACAACCAGAATCCCCACATCGCGGCCAAAGACCAGTACTGTTACTCGTGCCGGAATCAGTCCCTCGTGTGTCAGGACAACAAAGAGTGTGCTCAACAGCAGCTTGTCCGCCACGGGGTCAAGATACTGGCCAAGCACAGTTTTTTGCTGCAGCAGCCGGGCAAGGGTTCCGTCCAGCAGATCGGTCAGCCCCGCCACCATGAAAAGCCAAAAGCTGACGGCATACCTGCCCTCCAGAATCGCTGTCACTAGAAATGGAGCCAGACAGATGCGCAGCAGTGTCAGCAGGTTCGGAGCCGCTCGGAATGGGTTCTGGGTTGTCTTCAATCCTGCTTCTCCTGGTTTCCACGCGCGTGAAAACCGTCACATTTTTCTCGTCCACGATGGTACAGTACCTAAGGCCTCAGGTAGAAGCCAGCTTTTCTCTGCCGCCAATCTGCTGATAGAATAGAAATATTGCAGTGCAGGCGCGTAGCTCAGTTGGTTAGAGCGCTTCCTTGACACGGAA
>CAZHKN010000242.1:0-7898 GCA_964532725.1 uncultured Occallatibacter sp. | reverse complement strand
GATTCGCGCCGTCGCGGTGGAAAAATTCGTGCAGCCGGCCATTCGCGCGGGCAAAGTGCAGTTTTCCGTCGCAGCAAGGGATGTGATGCATCTGCTGCGGCCCAGCGGTTTTCCGGCCGGCAACTGGTCGCAGATCTGCACGGCGATTCAGGCGGAGAAGTTCCTGCGCGCCTACGGGCTGGAGATCGAGGGCGTGGATGGCCCGCCGAAAAAGCAGGGCCCGCGCGTGGTGGTCCGCTATCGCGTTGTCGATCCGGCTATGCAGACGGCGGCGGTCAGGGCGTCGCATGTCGAGAAGTCAACCTGGGCTGTGGAAGAGACGCCTTCAGAGCGCGCTCGGCGTTTGACGGGCAGGCTCTCGGGACTCCTGAAAGAAGAACTGGCTTCGTACGGCGGCGGAGAAGCATTCCTGCGCTGGGTTCGGTCAGAAGACGAGGACGCGGCATGAGCCGCATCTATTGGGACACGATGCTGTTTGTTTATTTGCTCGAAGGTCATCCGGCCTTCAAGCAGCGTACGGAAGAGCTTCTTGACCGGTCCTATCAGCGGGCGGACTCGCTCTTCACCAGTTATCTCTCTCTCGGCGAAATCATGGTCGGCGCGGAAAAGTCCTTCGGCCCCGCGAAAGCCCATGAAATACGCGAAGTCATTCACGAAATGGGCTTTGCTCCCTTGCCTTTCGACGCGGGGGCGGTTGCGCCTTTCAGCCGTCTGCGCGCAAAGGAGCGGCTGAAAATTGCCGACTCGATTCATTTGGCTTGTGCGGCCTCGGCGGGAATCGATCTCTTCCTCACCGGCGATAAGCAGCTTACGAAATTGGATATTCCTGGAATCCAGTTTATTGCCGAGTTCAATACTCCTCTGCTTTAGGACCGTGACACTTCCGGAAGCGGCGCAGCTGTAACGTTCCGTTCTATACAGCGGACGACCGCGGGCAGTCGCAGAATCAAACAACAGCGTTTGCCGGATTACCGTCTTCTGTATGATAGGAATCACCCTGTCGCACGAGTCCTTTCTCTGGACTCGTCTTCTGCCCCTGACCTTTCAAGACAACCTGTCCGGTACGTTCAAGAGAAGAGGCGCCCAATGCTGATCCGTCTTGCCTATGACATTCAATTCGATATTCCGACCCCCGTTGCGATGGTCGCGCTGCTGAACGTTCATCCCTCGCGCATCGGGGATCTGCTGGAGCCGGATGAGTTGCAGGTCGAGCCGAATATCACGGTCACACACTATATCGATGGCTTTGGCAACCGCTGCGCGCGATTCGTCGCGCCGGCAGGGCTGCTCCGCCTGAGCAGCACTACGCTGATTCAGGACTCGGGCTACCCCGATATACTGAATCTCTCCGCGCGTGAGGCGGCCGTCGGCGATCTGCCGCATGAGACGCTGAGCTATCTGCTCAACAGCCGCTACTGCGAGGTCGATCGCTTTTCGAACATTGCCTATGAACTGTTTGGGAATCTCGCGCCGGGCTGGAGCCGTGTGCAGAGCATCTGCAACTGGGTTTTCAATCATGTGCAGTTCAACTATCAACATGCCCGGCCTACAAAAACCGCTCTCGATGTTTTTACAGAGCGCGTGGGCGTCTGCCGCGACTTTCAGCATCTGGCCATCACCTTCTGCCGCGCTCTCAACATTCCTGCACGCTATGCAACCGGCTACCTGGGCGACATCGGCGTGCCGCTGCGTTTACCCATGGACTTCAGCGCCTGGTTTGAGGCTTATCTCGACGGCCGCTGGTGGACCTTTGACGCCCGCAACAACCAGCCGCGCATAGGCCGCGTGCTGATGGCGACGGGACGGGATGCCTCGGATGTGGCGATGACAACTTCGTTTGGCCGCACGGACCTACGCCATTTCTTTGTGGTCAGTGAGGTGGAAGAAGCGGCGAGTGTCCAACAGCCTGTCGCAAAGATCTCAGCGTCGAATTAACCCGCTGCGATTTTGACGCCTTCGGCTTCTTCATCCGTTGCGTTGTTGCACTCGCCCAGGCCGCCGTAGCGGCGTTCGCGGGTCTGGAACTCGCGGATGGCTTCGAGGAGATGTAGGCCGCGGAAGTCGGGCCAGAGGCGCTCAGTAACAAAGATCTCGGTATAGGCAATCTGCCATAGAAGATAGTTGGAGATGCGCATCTCGCCCGAGGTGCGGATCAGCAGATCGGGGTCGGGCATATGCGCCGTGTAGAGATGGCGGTGAATATCCTCTTCGGTGATGTGCCGCGGGTTGATATTTTTACGCTCCATCTCTGCGGCCAGACCGCGAAAGGCATCGACCAGCTCCGTGCGCGCGCCGTAGTTGAGAGCCAGCGTGAGCGTGGTTCCGGTATTGCGGGCGGTCGTCTCCTCGGCCCAGTGCATCTTCTCCTGGACTTCGGTGGGCAGGTCATGGGTGCGGCCAATGTACTTCATGCGGACGTTGTTATCCATCATGCGCTGCACGTTGCCTTCGAGATAGCTCTTGAGCAGGCGCATCAGGAAGTTGACCTCGGCGCGAGGACGGCGCAGGCTGTTTTCCAGCGAGTAGGCGTAGAGAGTGAGCCAGGGAAGGCCGATGCGCGAAGCCGTCTCAGTAACTAACTGAACGCTTTTTGCGCCCTGTTGATGGCCGAGGAAGCGTTTGAGGGCGCGATGGCCGGCCCAGCGGCCATTGCCGTCCATGATGATGGCCACATGCTCAGGGATGCGCTCCGGCTTTAGCGACTCGTAGACAGCGCGCTCCTCAGGAGACAGCTCATGAATGCGCAGCGTGCCAGAAGGAACCAAAGAAATCGCCTCTCGGTTGCGTGGGTTGCAGGGAACGCTGTCCAGCTCAGGTTACGAACTGCGTCCGGCAAAGCCCAACACAATCGACCCTAGCACATGCGCCCAAGAGCCGCAATTGCCGCGCGCACAGCGGTAAAAAGGAGCCGGTAGGCGGCGGCAGTTTACGGAATCTGTCGCTATGCGGTGCGGCGGCGGCCACTGGCCATGTCGCGAACTGCGCCGGCAAAAAGCGTCCGTTGCAGTGAGTCGAGCTGTGGCAGCAAGGCGGCAATTTCGGCCAGGAAAGGATCGGCCAGGATGACGGCTACCTCCTCGTCGCGGCGGCTGCGCGAGTCGCGCACCAGACGGGAGAGATCGACCTCCAATGCTGCGGCGAGCCGCTCCAGCGAACCCAGCGTCGGAATCGCCTTGCCATTTTCAATTTTGGAGATATAGGTTCGGGGCACCTGCATCCGCCCGGCCAGTTGCCGCTGGCTCAGGTGGCGGGCGCGGCGAATATCGCGCACCTGCCCGGCAACCTGCAATCCGGCTTCGGTAGAACCCTGATTGGGCTCCCCGGTAACCAGTTGCGGGGCCAGCTTTACAGGCTCCTCAATGTCCAAAGGCTTGTGGCACTTCCGGCAAAGGGAGTTGCTGGTCCTATATTGCACCAGGCTGCAAAAATCGCAGCGCACAACCTCACGCGTATCCACGCTGATCACGGTTACTTCCATATTCTCAGTGCGGAGTGCCAGAGCGTGGCCTCCGGGGTGCATTTTTTGCACCTCGATTAGTGCTACTTTCAATGGCATGAACCATAATTGTCAAGTACAAACTTTGGCTCAGGCCGGGGGTATCCTCATCATACCCTGAAAAACCGGCAAAGACGCGAACCAAAAATGGCAATGGCAGGTTACGAAATTGCTGAAACCCTGCCATCGGTAATCTCCGGCGCGGAAGGGGCTGCAGGAATAAGAAATAAGGACCACCGCTGCAGTAATTTGCCGTTTCTTAAACAGGGTTGCACTCTATAGCAGAGGCCAGAGAATAGGAGGCGGCCAGCCGGTTGAATGCTTCGAGCGTGAGCGGCTTGCTGAATAGATATCCCTGATAGCTCTCGCAACCCAGCGCGGCAAGCATCTCACGCTGCAACTCGGTTTCAACACCTTCGGCGATCACCGAGAGGTTCATGGCTCTGCAGAGGGTGATGATGGTCTGGGCAATGGCCCGGCTGCTGGAGTCGACGAGAACGTCGCGGACAAAGGACTGGTCGATTTTCAGCTGGTCGAGCGGCAAACGCTTCAGGTACGAGAGCGAGGAGTAGCCGGTGCCGAAATCATCAACGGAGAAGCGCACGCCTTGCGCTTTCAGCGCGGACATTTTTGCAATCACCTCGCTCAGATTGTCGACGAAGGTGGATTCGGTGAGTTCCAGTTCCAGATGGCGGGGATTCGCTCCGGTGGATTGAACGATCTCCAGCACGTGCTCGACAAAGTCGGGCTGGCGTAGTTGCAGCGCGCTGATATTGACGGCAACTGTCCAGGGTGCGCCGTGGTTTGTGGAATCCCATGCCGCGATCTGCCTGCATGCAGTTTCCAGAACCCAATCGCCGAGGGGCAGAATCAGCCGCGTCGCCTCGGCCAGGGGAATGAATACGTTGGGAGGAATCATACCCTTCACGGGATGCTTCCAGCGCAACAGGGCCTCCGCGCCAAACAATCGGCCGCGGTCGAACTGCGGCTGATAATAGAGTTCAAATTGCCCAGCCTTGATTCCCTTGCGAAGGTCGTCTTCCATCGCGGCGCGGGAGTAGATGGCGGCCTGCAATTCCGGGGAAAAGAAACGCACCGCGCTACGCCCCCCCTCCTTGGCCTGGTAGAGCGCGAGGTCAGCGCGTTGCAGCAGCTCATGGGTTTTCCAGTCTTCGCTGCCGAAGAGCGTGATTCCGATGCTGCAGGAGCTGTTGCATTCGCGCCCATCCAGCAGAAAGGGCCGCTCCACTTGCTGTAATATTTTTTCCGCCTCGAGCTGAGCATGAGCCGCCGCTTCGTCGCGATCGTTGCTCAATTCCTCGAGCAGTATGTAGAACTCATCGCCGCCCAGCCGCCCCACCGTTGCGGACTCGCAGATGCTGTTGGCGAGACGGCGGCCCACCTCGCGCAACATCATGTCGCCTATCAGATGGCCGAGGGTGTCGTTCAGGGTTTTGAAGTTGTCTAGATCGATGAAGAGCAGGGCGTGGTTGCGATGAGTCCGGCTGCCTGCAACGAGGTCTTTGCTTAGCCGCTCCATCAGCAGCCGGCGGTTGGCCAGGCCGGTGAGCGGATCGAAGAAGGCCAGATTGCGGATCTCCTGCTCGGCCAGCTTGGCATCGGAGATATCGCGGATGACGGAGAGCACGCAGCGCTCTCCATCCATATCAATTGTCGCAACCGATACAACACCCCAGAAAACATCTCCATTTTTTCGCGTGAATTGGGTCTGAAAATCCCGATAGCTGGATCGATTGCGCAGAATCGCAGTCATGTTCTCGCGATCGTGAGGATTCGTCCATACGCCCAGTTCCAGCGATGTTTTTCCCAGGACTTCCTCAGGTCCGTATCCCAGCATGTCCAACAGAGTCTGGTTGGCGTCCAGATACTCGCCGGTGTTCAAACGGGTGATTGCGATACCGTCCAGGCTGGTCTGGAAGGCGATGCGGTAGCGGGCTTCGCTGGTTCTGAGGGCATTCTCGGCGCGTTTCTGCTCGGTAATTTCGCGCACGCCGATCACCGCCCCGACGAGCGCGCCATCCTCATTGAGAATGGGATTGAGGTTGTAACTGCCGATCCAAATCTCGCCGGTGTCCTTGCGGCGCAGCATGCGCTCAGCATTGCTGAGGGTGTGGCCGCTAAGCGCAAGCGCGATCGGCCACTGAGAGGTCGGCAGCGGCTCTCCGTTGCTCAGAAAGATGTCGATAACGCCTGTCAATTCGGCGAAACTCTTGACGCATTCCTCCCGGCTCTTGAACCGGTAGTATTTGAGGAAAGCATCATTGAACTCGACAAAGTTTCCCTGGGCATCCGTGATCAACACCACGTCCTGGGTGCTGGCCAATGCCATCGCGGTCTTTTTTCGGATCTCGCGCAGTTCCTTTTCGCTATCAAAGACGGCGACCCGCTGCTGATAACGGCGATAGCGCTCGGCGAACAGGCTCATGAAGCAGCCCATTGCGCAATAGATCGCCAGAGCGATGGCATCGGAGAGGCGCTCGAGTTTGAATGATCCCGCCGGCGGCAGAATCCAATACTCTGAAATGGCAGCCGTCACAAGAGTGGCGAACAACCCGGGCCAAAGGCCGGCGAGCAACGCGACAATCATGACGGCGGGGTAGAAGGTAATGAAAGGAGGCAGTTCCGCGCCGAATACGGTTACGGCGAACTGCCGGGCCTGAAAGGCAGCCAGGACCACAACCAGTGCGACAGCGAAGCGCAGATGGCGCCGGTCGAGCCAGCGTTTGAATGCTTCGAACATCGATCCATCCTCCGCGTGACCCAACTGATCATTCCAGGTGAAGGCCATCAAAACAGACACAACTCTGATCGAGTCTCTGGCAATCGTAGGGACCGGGGAAAAAGGATTGCAATGGTAGAGTTTCCACCGAATCTTACCCCAGTCACTCTCATCGTGCCGAGACCCAAAAGCGGACGTTTGCCGCCCAGAGAGCATCCGTAGTGATGCACAACACAACCCTTCTTTTATATCGGCGGCAGCGGAGGGTTCTTTACAGCCCGCCCGTTACCCTGCCAAACTAAAACGTGGACACCCAGACAATTGTTATCCTCGATTTCGGTTCGCAATATACGCAGTTGATCGCCCGGCGTATCCGCGAACTGAATGTTTTTTCCGTTGTTTTGCCCTGTACCGCGCCTTTGAGCGAGATCCAGACGCACCAGCCGCTGGGGGTGATCCTCTCCGGCGGGCCTTCTTCGGTGTATGACGCCGACGCGCCGGCTGCCGACCCCAAATTGCTTGATCTGTCTGTGCCGATTCTGGGCATCTGTTATGGCTTGCAGTTCATCGCGCACCACCTGGGCGGCAAGGTAAAATCTGCGCCCAAGCGCGAATACGGCCACGCGGAGGTGTCGATAGAGGATAAGACAACGGAGTTGTTTGCCGGGCTGCCGGAGACATTGCAGGTTTGGATGAGTCACGGCGATGAGGCTCTGGAACTGCCCGAGGGCTTTCACCGGACCGCGGTTACCGCGAATGCGCTGGCCGGGATTGCCAACGAAGCGAAGAAGATTTGGGCGGTGCAGTTTCACCCGGAGGTGCATCACACCCCACTCGGGCCGCAACTGCTGCGCAATTTTGTCTTCGGCATCTGCAAAGCCTCGGGCGACTGGACCCCGGCACACTTTGTCGAAAGCACGGTCACGGCGATTCGCGCGCAGGTGGGCGCGGGCCACGTGATCTGCGGCCTCTCGGGCGGCGTGGATTCCTCGGTCGCGGCAGTGCTGGTGCATAAAGCCATCGGCAGTCAGTTGACTTGCATCTTTGTCAACAACGGCGTGCTGCGCAAAAACGAGTTCGAAAGCGTACAACGCAACCTGCGCGACAGATTGGGACTGAAGATTGTCGGCGTCGATGCCAGCGAGCGATTCTTGTCCAAGCTCGCCGGGGTCACCGATCCTGAGAAGAAGAGAAAAATTATCGGCGCTGAGTTTATCGCGGTCTTTGACGACGAGGCGAATCGGATTGCCAAGGAATCGGGCGGTGTGGACTGGCTGGTGCAGGGAACGCTGTATCCGGACGTGATTGAATCGAGCAGCGTCAAGGGCCCAAGCCAGACCATCAAGAGCCATCACAACGTGGGCGGGCTGCCGCTGGGAATGAAGCTCAAGCTCATCGAGCCGCTGCGCGACCTCTTCAAGGACGAGGTGCGGCGCATTGGGCGCGATATGCAGATGCCGGAAGATGTGCTGGGCCGGCAGCCGTTCCCTGGGCCGGGACTCGCCGTGCGCATCCTCGGCGAGGTGACGCCGGAGCGGGTGGCGCTCTTACAGGAAGCCGACGAGATTGTCGTCGCCGAGATCAAGGCCGCTGGGTTATATTCGCAGATCTGGCAGAGCTTCGCCGTGCTGCTGCCGGTGATGAGCGTGGGCGTAATGGGCG
>CAZHKN010000241.1:0-7900 GCA_964532725.1 uncultured Occallatibacter sp. | reverse complement strand
CAATGTAACCGGCAGCCAGACCAACTCCACCGATACGTTACCGGTTGCTCTTACTGTGGAGCCGGCGCTGGGCCGCTACGTTTATACCGCCAACTACCTGGGCAACTCGATCTCCGGCTTTCGCCTCGATCCCAACACCGGCGCTCTCACGCCGACCCAGGCAACGCCATATCCCACCCCATCTGAGCCAACTGCCATTGCTGCGATTCCGCATGGCAGCCATGCGACTGAATCAGTGCAGCCGTAGTTTTCTATTTGAACGATCCAAACGCAGAAAGCCCGGCGATACGCTGGGCTTTTTTCGCGTTATGGGATCCGGCCGGACTGTGCATACAGAGGCAACCCGCTTTGCACGACAGCAACCCAGCAAAACAGCGACAATAGATGAGTGAAGACCCTGCGTTTCGAAGTCGATGCCGCTCATCTTACCGCCCCGGAAGCCGAGGCGGCGATTCGTCAGGCAGCGGGTATCCTGCGCGCAGGGGGTACAGTGGCGTTGCCCACTGAGACTGTTTATGGACTGGGTGCAAATGCCCTTGACGAGGCGGCTGTTGAGCGCATCTTTTTCGCCAAGCAGCGCCCAGCATGGGATCCGGTCATTGTCCATATATCGAGCCTGGAGATGCTGGAGAATCTGGTTACTGAAATCCCCGCGGCGGCGCGCATGCTGATGGATGCTTTCTGGCCGGGACCGCTGACGTTGCTGCTGCCCCGCTCGACTGCCGTGCCTGACACGGTAACTGCGGGCCGGCCACTGGTGGGCGTGCGCATGCCCGCGCATCCTGTAGCCTTGGAGCTGATTCGCGCTGCCGGGGTGCCAGTAGCAGCGCCCAGCGCCAATATCTTTGGCCACACCAGCCCTACCACTGCCGCGCATGTGCTGGCCGATCTCGACGGGCGGATTGACGTAATCCTGGATTCCGGTCCAGCAGTGCATGGAGTGGAATCGACGGTCCTCGATCCTTGCCAGTCGCCGATGATCGTTTACCGGCCCGGCGCGGTAACTGCCGAGCAGATTCGCGCTGTTGCCGGTGCGGTGGAGGTATTTCAGCCTGCGGGTCCGTTGCTGGACGCCGCTCCTGCCCCGCACACAGACAGTGTACGACCTGCTGGCGTTGAGGCGCTGCCATCTCCCGGCGTCGGCCTGCGCCACTACGCGCCGAAAGCAAAGCTCGTTTTGATTGAAGCTCCAGAGAGTGCCGATCCAGCAAACGAGAAGTTAGCAGAGTTGCTCAATGAGGGCGCGCTGCGCTTTCAGGGTGAGCGCCTGGGCGTGATGTTGCCCGCTGAATTGCCTGCCAGTGCATTGAATGCGGCAGGATCAAATACGCAGGGGCAAATCCTGTTTTCCTGGGGCCGCTGGTCAGAACCGGAGTCACTGGCGCAGGATCTTTATGCCGGTCTGCGCTGGCTAGACGATCAGGGCTGCACGGTTATCCTTTGTCCGCTGCCTCCGCCGGAAGGTATCGGAGCAGCGATTCGCGACCGGCTGAGGAAGGCTGCGCATAACAGCTGAGGCGGCGATCTTCTGAGTCTCGGTCTGTCCATCATGGAGCCTGAACAAAGCGCTCTTCACGCTGCTTGGCGCCGAAAGCTTTGGACAGTTTGCAGGACGCCAGCTTGCCGCTCTCGTGAAACTGGACGCCGCCTCCGGACCCATCGCCGAAGATACCGCCATTCATGCAGGGAACTCCCTGCACATCTTGGTCATGGACCAGAAAACACTGCTTCAGCTTTCCGCTGGGATAAAAAGCCGCCGACGAACCCTCCGCAGGGCCAAACCAGCTTCCGCCCGCGCAGTTGTTGCCTGCAATCCAAATATCATGGCTTGGAAGAAGAAATTGCGGCTTGCCGTCGGGCGTGAGGACGATGATGGACTGCCGTGGAGCTAGCGCCTCCCCAAAAGCACTCTCGTGCGAGAGGGTGCACCGGTTCAAAGCCCCATCGGCGTAGAACCAGGCATAGCCCTTGTCGCAGGGATAGCTCTGAATCTCCTCTGGAGCCTGAAGAGTTCTACGCTGTGTCGCGGGCTGCGAAACTGCGCAGACCGCGCACAGCAAGTTGCAAATCAAAAGGGAGAATACGAGATGGTTTTTCATGGCTTTCCTCACACGAGGACCGATGTTACTCGGAATTCAGGATGCGAAAGGCATTGATTGAGACACTTTTGCAAGTGTCACAATGCAGCTTGTGTGCAGTCTTCTCCTACCAGGGTGGCTTCCATCTCGCGAAGTTGCGCAATTGTAGCTAGAGCCAGGAGATGGAAGCAGACTGCACGAACTCCCTTGGGCAACTCTTGCGCCGTCAGCCCATCGCAGACCACTCCGGTGGTTGCCTCCAGGCCGCGCTTCCAGCCGGGGCGCGCGGCGTCGCGCACCAGCAGGCTCTCGGGGGTGAAACCGGCGGCAACCAGCATGGTTTGCGCGATGCGCTGGAACTCGCTCCAACGCGATGCGATGCCGATCAGGTCGCCGGAGTGCTCCGGCAGATAACGCTGCAAGTGAGCGAGCAGTTCAAGCGAGGCGGGTTGTACTTGCAGCACGGTTAGCGCCGTCTCAGCGGGCAGCAGCCTGCGCACGGTAGCGGCCTTGCTGGGCAGCACAACTGGCAGGCTGCGCTCCAGCATCTCTTCGGAGGCACATTGCTCAGGCGCGCAGCCGACAATCGGTAGCGCGAGCGCCTCCTCGATTTCGTGCATCACAATGCGCCGTAGCTCAGGGTCTGGCTCAATTACCAGCCAGCGCGCAGGAGGAGCCATCGCCAGCCAGCGGCGCAGACGGTCACGGAGCAGGGAATCGGCAGCGCCACGCCTGCGCGCTTTCACCACTAGCTCGCCAATCAGTTGATCGACGACGAACTCGGCGGCCAGCGCAGGCGATTCCGGTGCGGCAGGGCGGCTGGCCCGTACATATACGCCGCTGCCGGCGCGGAACTCAAGCCATCCTTCGCCCTCCAACTCGCGATAAGCAGCGCTGGCCGTGTTGGCGTGGATACCAAACCGGTGCGCCAGCTCACGTGTGCTGGGTAGCCGCGCTCCAGGAAGCAGCTCCTGGCACAAAATCCCCAGCACAATCTGCGTGTGCAGTTGTTCGCGCAGCGATATATCGCCGCTCCGGTTGAGCCAAAGGCGCATTGCTCCTCAGGCCGCCTGTTCCAGTTGGCTTGCGGGAACGGGCGCTGGCGTGAGCTTCTTGCGGCCATAAAAAACGATCAACACGAGAAGGATGAGCAAAATGACGGGTAAGCCCAATAGGCTTCCTTCGGGTCCGTCGGTGCCGCCGCTCCAGAAAGTCGATCCCGCCGGAGTCACGGTCAGCAAGTGCCCAGTGGCTACATAACCGCTGTCCGCCGCGCCGTAGAAATACGTCTCTGACCAGTCCCAGGCCGCGTGGCAGCCGATGGCCCACCAGGCCGAGCCGGTTAGGCGTACGCTGACGCAGAAGACAAAACCGATGGCCGCCGCCTGGAAGATGCCGATCCAGTTCTCCCCGCCGTTGCCGGTATGCACAAAACCAAAGAGCGTGGACGTGACCCAGGCCGCTTGCCAGAAGCCTGAGCCGGAAACCTTTTTGAGGTGCAGGAGCAAGCAGGGAACCAGTCCCAGCGCTGCGATAACGTAGACCCCCCAGATGCCGTTTCCCTTGCCAAAAATAATCAGCTCCAGGCAGATTGCGCCGATAATTCCCAGCGCCCACCAGAAATTGATTCCACGGGTGAGGGTGAATTGCAGATAACAGCGAAAGCTACCCTCTTCAGTGAGGCCGGTCCCGAGGAAGGCCAGACCCCACAGTGCCGCATAAGTGAAGACCTGCGCACCGGAGAGAGCTACCGGGCCGAAGCGCAGCCAGCCGCCCCAGGCGAGGAAGCCGATCAGCGTGGAGAGCGCTGCAAACCCTACCAGCAGGCCGCTGAGGAAATGGATGAAGCGGCGAGGGCCGATGAGGTTGTAGTCGAGCACGCGGCGGCGTTCAATGAGGGCGACAATTTTGGCGGCCCCAAGGAACCCAAGCACTGTAATCGCTTCTCCGATCATGTTTCCTGTGGCGGTGAACGCGCCAGTTTTAGCGTGATGCAGCACGTTCTTCACAAACCAGGAAACGGCGAAACCGAGAGAACCGATGAAGATAGTAGACAGGATCAGGAAGATGAGTATCGACCAGCCGGAGCGCAAGCCTTGGCTACCGATAAAAACCCACTTCAGGCCGCGAAACTCCTGCGCATCCGGCGTCAGCGCCAGCGGTTGCGATGGGAGTGCCGGGGAGTGTTCCCCTGCAAGCGGAGTCTCAGTTGTTTGGGGTTGAGTTTCAGAATCCATGACCTCTCCTTTAATTGCACAAAACTATCCCATAGCGCATCTGACGCACGCATGACTGAAAGGATACTACGCCGGGGGAGGCAAATTGTTCCCAGCATTCGGCAATTTCTACGGGATTACCCGCACGTTGTAACTGGTCTCGGCGGGAAGTATCGGCGCGGTGGTCAGGTTGCACACCACCAACTGAACGGTTGATCCCTCGGAAAAGTAGGCGTTGGTCCAACTCAGGCCCAGTCCAGGATTCTTCTCTGGAGTCACTACAATCGCCATTTTGCCGTTGGCTCCGGCAATCTTCATTGCTGGGCCGTTGACGCAGTTGTTGGCGGCGATGGCCGCGCCGCGGTTATTCCAGCCAGTCGTCGTCCCGGAGAGGGGCAGCTGGCTGGTTAAAGCGATGGTTCCTGATTCAGCAGGCTGAGTTATCGAGTTATCGCCAACTTTATAACTCAATGGCAGCAGCGGCGGAGCTGTAATTCGTAAGCTCCCTTCACTGTTCACGGTAAAGTTGCTGACGCCGTTCTTCCTGAAATCAAGAAAATCTCCTTTGAACTGCAGGTTGGAGTTAATGCCGAAATACGTTCCGTCCGGCGACCAGTTCGCAGTCGGTTTTGCTCCGCTGGTTTCATAATCCGCATACGGCAGCGCGCCCGCGCCAGTTTGCGGCGTTCCTGAGTCAAAAAGAGCCGAAGGCGCGGAGGCAGCGGTGTCGCAGGTGCCGGTGAGCGAGGAGTGCAGATGGATTCCTGCTGGAAGCCCATTGGTAATGGGTCCATTCGCTGCCGTCGCAATTTTTGTCCAGTTACTCGACTTATCGATCGGATAACAGAAGAACGCGCCGCTCAGATTAGTTTCTGTGGCTTTCGGTCCCAGTAGCACTCCGATGCCATCGGGATACGCGCCGTTCGCGGATATCAGCGGGCTGCGAATCGAGGTTCCAGGGCCGTTGATATAAAAACCAATGTGGCCTGGGGTATCAATCTGCGGCGCATCCCACACCTCGCCGCCATAATCTCTGAAGCTGACATACTGGCCGCTGTAGACATGGGCATGGAGGTTATTGATTGGCGCTTCATCCTCGGCAATCGACGCGCCCGTGAAAGCTCCGCGCACCACCAGATTTTCTGTCTCGCAGTCGGTAACATTGCGGAAGCGCATGCCAAATTTAAAGACGGAATCGTTCATCACAACCACATCGATTTTGTCGCTGCATCCCTGCGCGGGAGTAGAAGATGTGATGGATTCAATGCCACCGTTGACAACCGCGGCTTTCAAGTCTTTCGGCATGGTTGCGCATGGATTCGCGCCAGCCCCAAAGCCCCACAGGTAAACAATCGGCGGGTGGTCGCCCGAGTTATAGCCCGCTCCCGGCGACTCAATCGTATAGCCGTTCGTGGCGATGCCGCCATTGACCACATTCGCTTGTATCGCTGCCGGCTTTGGCGGCTCGCCGCCTTTGGCGCCAGTTACAGTAATATTCCGGAAGGTGGTTTCATAGATCCATCCGGTGGAATCGTATTTATCGCCGAATGTAACTACCGCATCTTCTCCTCCGCTATCTGTAAAGGAGCCGCTGCAATAAATATTCTCGATGACTGATCCTTGGAGTCCATCCATGTCGATACAAGAAGAAGCATTACTGCTGCCCTGGAGCTTAATTCCCGAGATGCGGATCGATTGATTGAGACTGGGCGCGGGAGCGGGAGCCTTGTATAACATCGCTTGCTTGATCGGGCAGACTTGATTGATCGTCGAAGCCTGATTGATCCCGCCGGAGCCATTGCCGATCAGGCTCATTGAGCGGTTGGCGACCTGCGGAATCGTAATTCCCGTGCAGGTGTCATAGGTTTTTCCGATGCTGCGCTGGCCAAGCATGAGCACCGCGGGGGTGTTGGCGGTGATCATCCAGTTGGCAACCGAAGCAATCGCGCAATCCAACTGCGTTGTATAGACAACTGAATTTACCGTGCAGCCGGAGTAGGGAAACCCGTCTACATAGAAGACGCCATTCAGCTGGCTGGCGAGCATTGGCTTGGCGTTCATTGGGAAGGTATCGGCGATTGGGGCATTCTTTGCAGATGGAGTTATCGCGGGGTTAGCCTGGGCGGGTGCGGGCGAGGTTTGACCGTATACAAGAGTCCCGCAACAAAGAAAAAAAACAACCAGCTCGCGGCGCAGGGAACAGCTCAAAATCAATCTCCAGTATTCGCATCTTCGGCCTGCGGGTGGCCATTCACTGGCACAAAGAACATGCCCGACTGGCCAGGCTTATCAGTCCAGATCGAACTCGCGCAACGGCTTGCCTTCGGGAGCATCCTTGGCTTTGCGCAGAGCCTCGGCAAAGCGTTTCTCCAGCAGGTCTTCCTTGTTCTTTTCTGCTTCAATGGATTGACGGAAGATTGACTCTTTGCGTTCTTCCTGGTCGCGCATGGCTTTGGCCGCGGTCTCCAGGTCTTCGAAGGTTCGCTTGCGCGGGGCCGGGGTATGGCTGACCACCGCGCCGGTCGAGGCGTCGATCTTGAGCATTGCTCCGCAATCGGGGCAGGCCACTTCCAGCATTGTTTCTTTTGCTTTTGTCATGCTGCTACTCATTGTAAGCGCTATCGTACCTACACTGAACCTACTTCATCGGAGTGGCTCTTAAACAAGAAAATCCGCTCGCGCAGGCTGACCTGAGTCTAGCCGGGAAAGATAGTCGTTAAGAAATCTCTGATCAAGCCATGCTTTCCCCAAAGAAGCATCCCTCAGTGGCTAAAAGCCCCGTTGATTGTGTGGCCTTTATGGCACGGCTAAAGCCGTGCCCTTTCAAAGCGGCTACTTATTCAGAGGTTCGTTAATAGCTCCGCACCCACTCCAGAATCGAGCGCACCGCAACGCCGCTTGGCCCCTTGGCGATGTATGGCTTGGTCTCTTCCACCCAGGCGAGTCCTGCGATGTCCAGGTGAATCCATGGTGTGTCCTCGGCAAAGACTTTGAGGAACTCCGCGGCGGTAATGGCTCCGCCCCAGCGACCGCCGGTGTTTTTGATGTCGCCGATGTCGCTCTTGATCTGCTCGGCGTACTCTTCGCCCAGCGGCAAGCGCCAGAATTTTTCACCGGAGGCGCCGAGCGCCGCCTCAAACTTTGTATAGGTCTCGTCGTCGTTCGAGAAGGCTCCAGCCGTGACCATCCCCAGCGCCACAACACATGCGCCGGTCAATGTTGCCGCATCAATTAGATGCGTCGCGCCTAGCTGCCTGGCGTAGCACAGCCCATCGGCGAGGACCAGCCGGCCTTCGGCATCGGTATTGATAATTTCAATTGTTTTGCCAGACATTGCGGTCTGCACATCGCCGGGCTTTTGCGCCTTGCCGTCCGGCATGTTCTCAGTGGCGCAGACGATGCAGATGACGCGCACCCTGGGCTTGAGCAGGGCAATGGCGCGCATTGCGCCCAGCATCGCCGCGCCGCCGGCCATATCGTACTTCATCTTCTCCATATTGTCGGCGGGCTTGATGGAGATGCCGCCGGTATCAAATGTCACGCCTTTGCCCACCAGGCCCAGCACAGGACCGTCGTAGAGATCCTCCGGCTCGTAGCGCAGCACGA
>CAZHKN010000240.1:0-7988 GCA_964532725.1 uncultured Occallatibacter sp. | reverse complement strand
CCAGCCGTGCTCAAGAATCACCGACTCCATCTTCGCCACTTCATTCAGATATGTAGACGCTTCCACACTGCGGCTGCGGCGCGCGGCGATGGCAGCGAGTTCGCGCCCCGCAAGCACGAAGAGTCCGGCGATGAAAACCGACTCGGCGACTTTGCCGTCTTTATTAGTTGTCGTCTGGAAGGATTGGCCCGGCGTGTCAGAGAAACAATTCAGATTGAGGCAATCGTTCCAGTCGGCGCGGCCGATCAGCGGCAGTCCATGCGGCCCAAGGCGTTCAATCGTGTAGTTGAAGCTGCGCTGCAAGTGCTCGTAGAGCGGTGTTTCTGAGCCTGGCTCGTTGTCATAAGGAACCTGCTCGTCAAGAATGCTCCAGTCGCCTGTCTCTTTAACGTAAGCCGCGACGCCAAGGATCAGCCAGTGCGGATCGTCGTTGAAGCCGCTGCCGATATCGTTGTTGCCGCGCTTGGTGAGCGGCTGGTACTGGTGATAAGCGCCGCCGCTGGGCAATTGGGTTGAGGCAATATCCACGATGCGTTCGCGGGCCCGCGCTGGAGCCATATGGACGAAGCCGAGCAGGTCCTGGTTGGAATCGCGGAAGCCAAGACCGCGGCCGATGCCCGACTCATAAAACGACGCAGACCGCGACATGTTGAAGGTGGCCATGCACTGATAGGCATTCCAGATATTCACCATGCGATTCGTATGGATGTCGGGCGTGTTGACTTGGAAGACACCGAGCAGGCTCTGCCAGTATTGGCGCAACTGTTCGAAGGCCGCGTCGGCCTGCTTGACGTCGAGATACTTGGCGATTACCGGCTCGACCGTCTTCTTGTTGATGGTCTGCGTGCCCGGTGGATCGAACTTCTGGTCGTTGGGATTTTCGTGATAGCCGAGTACAAAAACAATCTGACGGGTCTCGCCGGGAGCGAGTTCCAGCTTGACCTGATGCGCGCCAATCGGCGACCAACCGTGGGCAATCGAGTTGGTCAACTGGCCTGCGGCGACGGTTGCGGGGCTCTCCCAACTGCGATAAGCGCCCAGGAAAGCCTCGCGCTGGGTGTCGAATCCCGCGCCAGGCTCAGAGCTGGCAAAGTAGGCAAAATGATTGCGGCGCTCGCGGTATTCGGTCTTGTGATAGATGACTCCGTCTTCCACTTCGACCTGTCCGGTATTGAAGTTGCGCTGGAAGTTGGTTGCATCGTCCTGCGCGTCCCAGAGGCAAAACTCGATGCTGGAGAAGGCGGAGATCGATGCCCTGGTTGCGCGCTTGTTGGTGACAGTGAGTTGCCAGATCTCGAGGTTCTCATCAAGCGGAACAAAATAACGGGTGTGCGCTTCAATGCCCTTATACGTAGAGCCGATAACCGTATAGCCCAGGCCATGGCGGCAACTGTAATCTTCAAGTTCGTTGCGCGTGGGCTGCCACGAGGGCGACCAGAACTCTTTCGATGCATCGTCGCGCAAGTAGATATATCGCCCGCCAAAGTCCATCGGAACGTTGTTGTAACGGTAACGGGTGAGACGGCGCAGGCGGGCGTCGCGATAGAAGGAATAACCTCCGGCGGTATTGGAAATAATCCCAAAATATGCCTGGCAGCCAAGATAATTCATCCACGGAAGGGGTGTATCCGGTTGTGTGATTACATATTCCCGGTTCTGATCATCAAAATAGCCGAACTTCATGTCGTGCTTTCTCCCTCAATCAATCGTGCGCCAAGTATAGCCCGCCGGACAATCAATGATCAAACGTTTTTCTAAATCATTCCGCGAATGTTCGTCATCGCGAAATTTGCATTTGCGCGGTTCGCGGTGAGTGTGAAAAGGTATCTGCGGATGTAAATCAAAGCAATCCGGGGAGGCTGATTGATAACGTTGCCAATGTTCCCGCGGACGTGCGACAATTCCTGTTTCTCGCAACTGCCCTGGTGAATCGCAGCGGAAAAGACGCGCCGCTTTTTGGTTTCCATTTCAGCGCCTATCTTGAGGGTTCCACTTCAGCGTCCATCTTGAAGGTTCCGTTCCAGGTGCTGAGAGTTGCCTGCTGCGGGGCAGCAACGATAGTTGACTGTGGCAACGATCACATGCGCGCATTCGACGGATATGGTATAGCCGGCAACGAACAGCTCGAGTACGTCTTTATTGATCTGCGGTGAGCGGAGGTTGATTTCCGCAAACAGAAAAGGAAGATTCAATGCAGCTTCATGTTTTAGATTTAGTCATCATCGTGGCCTACCTGTTGAGCACGGTGTTAATCGGCTACTGGGTCTCCAAGCGCGCCTCGCAATCGATGCAAAACTACTTTCTCGGCGGCAATTCCATGCCCTGGTATATGCTGGGAATCTCCAACGCATCGGGCATGTTCGACATCAGCGGAACCATGCTGCTGGTCTCATGGATGTTTGTCTACGGATTGAAAAGCGTCTGGATTCCCTGGCTCTGGCCCACATTCAACCAGATCTTCCTGATGGTCTATCTCTCCTCGTGGCTGCGCCGCTCGAATGTTATGACCGGCGCGGAGTGGATCAAGACCCGCTTCGGCTCCGGACGCGGAGCGCAGTGGTCGCACATTATCGTCGTCATTTACGCGTTTGTGAGCATCATCGGATTCTTCACCTACGCCTTCAAAGGCATCGGAAAGTTTGCCCAGACCTATCTGCCCTGGCATCTTTCAGCCAATGAATACGCGCTGATTCTGATTGCCATCACGGCTATCTATGTCATCAAGGGCGGCATGATCAGCGTGGTCATCACCGAGGTCGTGCAGTTCTGCATTCTTTCCATCGCATCCTTTGCAGTAGGCATCATCGCGATGAGCAAAGTCGCGCCGGAGATGCTGCATCGCGTCGTTCCCGAGGGCTGGGACAACATCTTCTTTGGGTGGCATCTGGGCCTGGACTGGACAACCATCCTGCCGGCGGCGACCCAGAAGATCGCCGAAGACCGCTACGAGCTTTTTGGCTTTTTTGTAATGATGCTGCTCTTCAAGGGCATTCCCATTTCGATGGCCGGACCAGCGCCAAATTACGACATGCAGCGCGTTCTCTCCGCGAAGAACCCACGTGAGGCCTCAATGATGTCTGCCTGGGTCAACATCGTGCTCACCCCGCCGCGCTACTTCCTCATCATGGGCCTGACTGTACTGGCTGCGGCCTTCTTCGGTCCCGACCTGCGCGCCATGGGTACGCACATGGACTTTGAGCTGGTGCTGCCGATGGCATTGGCCCGCTTTGTCCCCATGGGGCTGCTGGGCTTCCTGATCGCCGGCCTGCTGGCGGCCTTCATGTCCAATTTTGCAGCCACGGTCAACGCTGCACCGCCCTACTTCGTCAACGACATCTACAAGCGCTACATCAACCCCAGCGCCTCGCCCAAGACCTATGTGCGCCTGAGCTACCTGGCTTCGTTCAGTGTGATCGTGATCGGCGTGATCTTTGGCTGGAGCGTCACTTCGGTCAACGAAGTTGTGGTGTGGATTGTCTCCGGCTTGTGGGGCGGCTACACAGCGTCAAATGTATTGAAGTGGTACTGGTGGCGATTCAATGGCTGGGGTTATTTCTGGGGCATGCTGACAGGGATTGGCTCGGCGCTGCTTGCTCCCAAGATTGTTCCCCTGTTGTCCTTTGTGCAGACACTGCTCTCCCGTTTCAGCATCAACATGGAAGTGGTGGTGATCTTCCCCATCGTGGTGGGCGTCTCGCTGATCGGCTGCGTTCTAGGCACATTCCTCACCAAGCCGGAAGATGACAAAGTGCTGATGGACTTCTATCGCCGTGTGCGGCCGTGGGGCTTCTGGGGTCCGGTGTTAAAGAAAGTGCTGGCCGAAGATCCCTCGTTCAAAAAGAACAACGACTTCTTCCGCGACATCTTCAACATCTCCGTCGGCATTGTATGGCAGGTTTCGCTGGTCGCGCTGCCCCTGTACATCGTGATCCAGGAGTGGGCGCGTGTGGCCATGGCCGCGGCCTCAATTGCGATTACCTCGCTGATTCTCAAATTCACCTGGTTCGATCACCTGACCGAGCGCGAGGTGGAAACCGGCAAAGAAGCCGTCGCAGTCAAATAGCTCTGTCTCCACGGTGGGCTGGATTGCGCCAATGGAGATCGAGCCGGCTGAGCAGCTTGAAATTTGGGCGAATAAACGGAGGCCTCCAGCAGCGCCGGAGGCTTTTCATTGGTGAGCCGTAAGAAAAAATCGCCGGGGCAATTTCAGCCCCGGCGTTTGCGCGTGCAACGCAATAAATGTTTGGTCGTCGCGCTTCGATCACGAAACGCAACAGGGCCAACTGACTCCATCCCGGCGGCCAAGGCCGCGAGCTTGCCGCGTAATCCCTTACGCCGCGTTGTTGCCGCGCGTTTGAGAAGGCGCATTCAGTTGCTGGCGCAGATTGCCGGCCAGATCCGCCACCATGCGCAGCTTGTCGGCAATCGGCCCTGGAACCTCCGGTCCGCTGAGCGCCAGTTGCGAGTGCAGCAACAACCCGGCAACGGTGGTTTTCAACTCTGTCTCGATGGCCGCCGCGGCGGCGCGCCGGGCCAGAGTCTGTTCCCGTTCCCGGCGATGCAGCGCGGAACGGATCTCCCGGACGAGACGGGCCGCGCCGGAAAGCGCAAAGTTGATCTGCATGGGGATGGCCAGGCCGGCATGCTCCCAAATGGCCTCGGCGGAGGCCGGGTCGCACTCGACCATCGTCTCATCCACCACAACCGCTGAGAATTCCCTGCGCCGCAAGGCATTCAAAGCCGCCTTGCGTCCCTCGGCAACCTCAACATCCATGCCCAGTTGCGCACCGGCCACAGCCGCGCAATTCCGGGCGCCTTCAATTCCAGTCACGATCAGTATGCTCATTCCCCAGCTCCTCAATGACCGCCCGGCCTGCTTGTCTCCGCCGGGGCTCAGTAGTCTAACTCCCGCTGCTGTAAGTTTGGCGGGAAAATCCTTGGGCGCTTTGTTGCTCTCCCTATCGGCGGAATCCCAAATCGCACCAGAGAAAAATGCAGCCGATCTGGGCCAATTTTTCTGATTTTGATTCCATTTTGGGAAATCATCTGGCCGGATTCCGTGCGCCGTTGCTTGACGCATCCGCTACCGTTCCTCGTCCTGCAATGGATCGAGGATGCCGTATTCCTTCAGCTTGCGGTAGAGGGTGGTCTTGCCGATGCCCAGCAGCTTGGCCGCCTGCAGCTTATCGCCGTTCAGGGTGCGGATGGCGCCCAGAATGGCTTGCTTTTCGAGATCCGCCAGCGGTGTGACCTCGGGAGCCTGGCCAGCCGCCTCCGGCTCACCGGCGGCTGCGGTGATGCGCCGCGCGTCCAGGCCCTGCTGCTGCAACTGCGTGGGCAGGTCGCCCAGGTGCAGAATGGGGCCGGAAGAGAGGGCGCAGGCCCGCTCGACCGAGTTCTCCAGCTCCCGCACATTGCCCGGCCAGTCGTGGCGCATCATCGTGCGCAGCGCCTCGTCGCTCAGCGTGAACTTGGTGCCGTGCTCGCGGCTGATGCGGTCCAGAAAATGAGCGGCCAGCAGGGGAATGTCCTCGCGGCGGTCGCGCAGCGACGGGAGCCGCAGATTGACCACGTTGAGCCGGTAGAAGAGATCTTTGCGGAAGGTGCCGTGCTCGACCATCACCGCCAGGTCGCGGTTGGTGGCGGCGACAATGCGCGCTTTGATCGGAATGCGATGCGTCGCTCCGACGGGGCGCACTTCTTTCTCCTGCAGGGCGCGCAGCAGCTTAGCCTGCAAATCGAGAGTCAGCTCGCCGATCTCGTCGAGAAAGACCGTTCCCCCTTCCGCCGAGACCAGCAACCCGTCCTTGGAGCGATTGGCTCCGGTAAACGCGCCCTTTACGTAGCCGAAGAGCTCGCTTTCGATCAGCGTCGGCACCAGCGATCCGCAATCGACCGGGAGAAAAGGCTTTTGCGAGTTCGGCCCATAGGCATGGATTGTCCGCGCCACCAGTTCCTTGCCGGTCCCGCTCTCGCCCAAGACCAGCACGGGGTGGGTGCTCTGGGCAACTTTGGAAAGAATGCGGTAGAGCTTCTCCATTTCCGCCGAGCGGCCGATCATCGCCCCCAACCCCTCACTCAAGCGCAGCCGTTCACGCAACTGGCGGCTGGCCATGTCGTTGGCCTGAGTGCTGGCGGCGCGGTCGAGTACGGTGGAAAGCTCGTCCATCGCAAAAGGCTTGGTCAGGTAATCAGAGGCGCCGCAGCGCATCGCCTCGACCGCGGTGTTCACTGAACCCGAGGCGGTCATTGCGATCACCGCCGTCTGCGGATAGAGCATCTTGACCTCGGAGACCAGCTCCAGGCCCAGGTTGCCGCCCGAGGGCAGGTTGACAAGCAGGATGTCGGCGGCGCGTCCCCGCAAGAGGCTGCGCGCCTGCGTCAGGTCGGCGGTGGTCTGAACGGCATAGCCCAGGCTGGTCGCGATCTCCGCGCAGGCCGAGCGCATTGCCGCGTCCGCATCCACAACCAGCAGGTGCAGGCGGGCAGGCGGTTCAGCGAGTTGTGGCACAAACTCCATCACAGTGGTCTTCAGAACAGTTTCGAGCATTGTATTCGCCTCGCGCATCAATTGGTTAAGATGTTTTTGTTTTTTTCTTCTGACCCTGCCGCCCGATTGGATTTCTGGGGCGGCTGAATCAAGGCTTTCAGCTGCGAACCGTCCGTTCCAGGCCTTCAGCGGTTGTGAACCGGCAGCTCGATCTCAATCCGCGCCCCGCCGGCAACCCCTTCTGTAGCCTGAATCCGGCCTCCCGCCGCCTCGACAATCGAGCGGGTAATGGCCAGCCCCAGCCCGCGGTGCGCGGCCGACTTTCCGCCAGGGGATGCAACTCCTTTGGCGCGGGTGGTATAGCCAGACTCAAAGACCCACTCCCGCGCCTCGGCGGGAATGCCGGGTCCGCTGTCTTCAATCGAGAGCAGCAACGGGAAATTACCCGCCGCGGTAGCCGGGCGCTCCGCGAGATGAATCCGAACCGCGCCCGCCCCGGAGATCGCCTCGGTCGCATTCTTCACCAGATTGACCAGCAGCCGGGTCAGATCCTCGCTGCTCAACCGGACGGCCTCGGCGCCGCCCGCCGTCTCCACGGTCAGCGCAATCGCAGGTCCGGCCAGCGCGGCAAGGAGGTTGCGGTTCGCCGTGAGTTCCCTGGCCAGGTTGTTGATTGGCGCTACCGGCAGCGCCTCCCAGTTTTGCCGCTGCGCGGCTTGGCTGATCGATGTAGCCGAGCCTCCATTGCGCGCGGCCTCCCTGCTCAACCTGTGACTCAGGACGGAGAGCGCCTCGGCGGCAGATCCCCTTTGGCTGCCGGGCTGCGCACTCCTCTCCGCGTCCAGCTTCGTGTCCAGAGCCAGTATCTTCTCCACCAGCCGGCGGCTGGCCGCTGCCAACAGCCGCAGCTCACCGCCGTAGTGCCGGTAAGCCGTACCCAGAACCCCCGGCTCCTCCAGCAGATCGCAATAGAGCGCCAGCGCCGTCACCATATTGCGGGCATCGTGCGCCAGCCCCGCCAGGCTCTCGCTCTCACGGTGCAGGCTGGCCAGCGTCTCGACCACCGCTTCGATCCGTTTGCGTTTGGCGGGCGACGCGTCAGTCCGCTGCCCCAGCAGCATTGCCCGCTCCCCCTCTTCAGCCCGCTGATTCTGAGCCGCCCCGGTCCCCGTCTGTATTCCTGTCTGTTCTCCCGGCTGCTGCATCTGTCGCTCGCTTTCTCTGCCGGCTCCCCTATAAACCGGCTCGGTTCTGCTGCTCTGGTCAGCGCGGACGCGTCTCTTTTGGCAACTTGCGCTTGCCAACCGTCGGTTGGTCCTCCAAGCGAGTTGTCCACCCCTGCTTTGCCGCTTGCCGCGCTTCCCGTTCCTGCACCTTAATCTGGGTTTTGTCTGATCTATATACACGTCGAGTGCCAAACTCGAACTGAAATGCTAAGTCCCTGATAAGGAATGGAATCGGACAAGAATTCCCGAAGTGTGCGTTGCCCTGACTTTGT
>CAZHKN010000239.1:0-8000 GCA_964532725.1 uncultured Occallatibacter sp. | reverse complement strand
GCTGGAACCTGAACATGGGCGGCATCGCGCTGATGTGGCGCGGCGGCTGCATCATCCGCTCGCGCTTCCTGGGTAAGATCAAAGAAGCTTTCGATAAGAATCCGCAACTGGAGAACCTGCTGCTTGATAGCTTCTTTTACGGAGCGGTGAATCAGTATCAGGCTTCGTGGCGCAAGGGGCTGGCTCATGCGATCGAGTTAGGCGTGCCCACGCCGGCCTTTTCAACGGCGCTGGCCTTCTTTGACGGCTACCGCACGGGCAGGCTGCCGGCGAACTTGCTGCAGGCCCAGCGCGATTACTTCGGCGCGCATACTTACGAGCGCATCGATCAGCCGCGCGGCCAGTTCTTCCACACCAACTGGACCGGACACGGGGGTAGGGTTTCGTCGACGACTTATAACGCGTAAGAACCGCATTCTAACTACCCGGAGCATGCAGCATGAACGTTCTCGACCGTTTTCGCCTGGATGGAAAGACCGCACTGGTAACTGGAGCAGCAAGTGGCCTGGGCGCGGCGATTGCGTTTGCGTTGGCAGAGGCTGGCGCGACGGTTGCCTGTCACGGAAACCGCCGGCCAGCCGAGCAGACCTGTGCGCGTATCCGTGAACTCGGACGATATGCGGAAAGCTTTACCGCGGACCTGAGCGATCCAGATGGCGCGACCCGACTTTTCGATGCCGTAGCTACAGCGATGGGCTCTCCGCAGATTCTGGTGAACAATGCGGGAACTATCCACAGGGAAGCTGCGGAGGAACATAACTTCGATAGCTGGATGCAGGTGCTTCAGGTAAATCTGAACAGCGTGTTTCAGCTTAGTCAGTTAGCCGGGCGCGAGATGCTGCGACGCGAGCAGGGAAAGATCATCAATATTGCTTCGCTGCTCTCCTTTCAAGGCGGCATTCGCGTACCATCGTATGCGGCGTCGAAGGGTGGAGTAGCGCAGTTGACTAAGGCTTTGGCCAATGAATGGGCGGGACGCAATGTGCAGGTAAATGCCATTGCACCCGGTTATTTCCGTACTGAAAACACCTCGGCGCTTCAGAAGGATGAGACGCGCAATCGGCAAATTCTGGAGAGAATTCCGGCAGGCCGTTGGGGAGATCCGGAAGATCTGACCGGTGCCGCAGTTTTTCTCGCATCCCCTGCCAGCAATTATGTCAATGGTGAGATTCTTGTTGTCGATGGCGGATGGATGGCTCGATAACATTGAGTAGCTTGGCTGCTACTCCTTTATCTTTGCTACCATTGCGCTATAAAGCGTGCCGGGCGGTATCAATAATTGATGTGGCAGGCCTGCCGGCACAATTACAACATCTCCAACTGAAATGGCCTGCTGCTTTCCATCACGGATGCCGGAACCCTTGGTCTCTCCATCGCTCTCCTGCTTTGCATCGATTACCGTTCCGCCGGTGATCAATGTAGCACTGCCTTGCTCGACGATCATCAGGTCGTCATAGTGCGCGTGAATTTCGGCACCACCGCTTGAGGTGCGCACGGATAGCTTGAGAGCAAGATTGCCATAGCTGGCCAGCGTAGAACCGCTGCTTCCATTAGTCTTTGCCTGTGGCACTAACTCGGCCAGTTGCGCCTGAAGATCATGCGCCTGGATAACCAGCGCTTTGTCTCCGCTCAGGGTCATCACTGGCACAGCCAGCGCCAGCAGAACAAACATTGCGTTCACACTGCTCATCGCGAGCTCCTCTGCATCAGCGCAGACTTTCAATCGGAGCCGGGTCCATATCCGAGTAGTCCTGATTTTCTCCGCCCATCCCCCAGCAGAAACTATATGCACGAGTACCTACTCCGGCATGAATTGACCATCCGGGAGAGATAACTGCTTCGCGATCAGCCATTACAATATGGCGAGTCTCTTCAGGTGGCCCCATGAGGTGAAAAACACGCGCATTCTCGGCAACATTGAAGTACATGTAAACCTCGGATCGGCGCATGTGGGTATGTGGGGGCATCGTATTCCATGCGCTTCCTTCGTGCAGATGAGTTACACCCATTACCAGTTGGCAGCTTTTCGCGCCTCCCAGATGAATGTATTTGCAAATTGTTCGTAGATTACAGGTTTCTGCAGTACCCAACTGGGTAGGGCTGGCCTCGGCCCTACGGACGAGAGTTACCGGGTAGGTGGCGTGAGCTGGATAACTCAATAGATAGAAGACCGCAGGCGCAAACTTATCAGCGGATTCAAAAGTTATCTCCGGATTGCCACGGCCAATATAGAGCACATCCAGATTCTCAAGCTCATAGCTACTTTCAGCAACGCGAACAACGCCGCTGCCGCCAATGTTTAACACACCAACCTCACGGCGCTCGGCAAAGTACGATGCTCGTAACTCCGGATAAGTCGGGAGTGCGATAAGAGCATCCAACGGAGCTGCGATGCCAATCACCGCCCGATCAAGATCCGCATAGCGCAGATGAATCCTACCCGGCTCATGAAGCGTTTGCAACAGGAATGTTTCTCGTATCTCGGCTGTCGTCATACGCGGGAACCGCACTTGGTCTGCCATCTGAACGGTCTTCATTGTTCCTCCGGAGTTCATACGGTTATTTTACTTCTGGAGCAGGGGCCAACGGATTCCAGTTGTCGCTGCCGCGCAGAAATATAGAAGCGCTATACTTCGCGGCCTCTTCTGCAGTGAGGAAGTGGGTGTGCGGATCGCGCTGCTCATGCTGCGCGCCGGGTCCTGTCGAGTTGTATTCAGCGTAGAAGACCGTCTCAATGGAATGGGTCTCTCCTGGATGCCACTCGCGCCAGCCGGCAGGGTCGATATGCGCGCCCATCTCCGTATTGAGGAAAACTACAGTAGCATAGGGACGCCAGGGACGGCCCAGAAAGACTTTGCCGATCAGGCCGTCATCGGCTACCAGCTTGCAATGATTGAAAACGAATCCTGAATCCTGATCTGGATAGTGTTTGGACTGCGCGGTGAGGAAGCCGCCTTCGTGCGCCGTGCTGTGAATCTCGCAATGATCGAAGACCGCTTTGCCATCGCCGAAGATGAAATCTACATTGCCTGCGATGTAACAGTCAGAAAAATACTGACGCGCGGGAATGCAGTTTGGTCCATCCGGAGCGCAGTTATGGCTGCCCGCATAAAGCGTGTCCTGATTGCCCAGCAGGCGCACGTTATGGAAGACAGCGCGGTCGCCTTTGACCAGAAGAGCCAGAGCCTGTGAGCCTGCCGGAAGTTGTGGATGCGTGGCATTGAAGTCATTCTGAAAGGTAATGTTCTCCGCGAAGAAGTTATCCGCAGTTATATTTACGGTGGCGGAGTGGAGCGTTCCGCCATTGGCGCCGGAGCTGCGATCGTTGATGACCACGGTCTTGCTTGCATCTGGATTGGCGCTGCGTAGGCGGATGTTGGGCTTGTCGATGGTCAGCACTTCACGGTAGGTCCCCGGAGCCACTAGCACCAAAGCGCCAGTTGCCGGTGCAACGTCCAACGCGCGCTGGATGGAGTAAAAGTCGCCTGTGCCATCGGCTGCGACATAGAGCGTTTCGTCCTCGGGTGGAACCGTGCCGGCCATCTCTGGCGCGGTAGACAGGGCAGGGAAGGGAACAAAGCGCGCCTCGCAGGCCAACGGCGTGCCTGCGGATGAATCAGGCGTCTGCTGCACGGCAACGTCGTCGCCGCTTGGTTGCAGATTGCCGCTATGGCTTCCTACTGCGATGTCCGCATCCTTGGAGACCCAGGTTGAATGCTGCTGATCGTCGGCAAAGACGTTGTCCAGCTTCAATCCCAGTTTATGTTGGGCATCGAGTCCAAGAAAGGTGTAGTTGCCCGCGGTCAAAATGTGAATGTTTTCCAGCAGAATATCCTTGTATATAGGCAGTTGGTCTCCGCCGAATGTGGTGTAGAGCGGCGTGAATACAAGAGGATTCTTGGTATCGCGAATGCAGACATTGCGATAGATCAGATCATGCACAAGGCCGCCGCGGCTGCGGTCTGACTTGATGCGGATGCCGTTGTCAGCGCCGTCGATGGTCAAATCGTCGACCAGCATGTGATCGACTCCGCCATTGGTTCCGCTGCCGATGGACATGCCGTGGCCGCTATAGAAATGATTGTGCAGAATCGAGATGTTCGAGGACGGCCCTGCCTTGCTGGATTTGACGGCGACATCGTCGTCCCCGGTGTGGATTGAGCTATACGCAATGGTGATATTGCGCGAAGAGCCGGGATCGATGCCGTCTGTATTGCGGGCGGTCTTCGGGGTCATGATCTTCACGCCCCATGCGGTGAATCCATCCGTTTCATTGACCCCGACATGAAAGCCCGGCGAGTTGCGCAGCGTGATCTTGTAAAGAATAAAACGATTCGCATGACGCAGGACCATGAGCCAGGGAACACTCTGCTGCTTGTCGGTAATCTTTGCTTGATGGGCAAGATCCCACCAGCTTACGTCCTGCCCGAGCAGCTTTGCGCCGCCGCGGCCATCAATGGAGCCATCGCCCATAATGCCGCTGTCTTCGCTGCCGTCGCCGGTGATGAGCGGTTTGCAGCCGTGGCCTTTCTCGGCGACGATGCCGCAGCTTCCCGGCGTCAGATCGAAGAGTCGCGGATCGCGTGAAGCGACCAAGGAGGTATTCGCATCGACTACCAGAGTCACGCCGGAACGCAGGGTAAGCGGGCCAGTCAGGAATACAGTTTGTTTCCCCTTGGCGCGCAACACGACTGCCTTTCCGGCTGCGCAGGTGTCCATCGCCTGCTGAATGCGCGCGGTATCCAGTTTTTGCTCGTCTTTGGGCGCGATCACACCCTGGTTGGCCACAATAGCGGAATCAAGCGTTACGCAGGCGGGCGGGATCTTCGGTTCGGTTACAGTGCGGGTATCTTGTGCGTGAAGAGTTGAAGCGGCGAACAGAAGAAGGCCAAGAGAAGGCGAGAACGGGAGTAAACGCATCGTGGATCCAATCATCGGAAGATGGCGCCTGTCGTGACGGGCAGTGCGTCGTAGAGGACTGACCTCATTTAGTATCTACTTTACAAGAGAGCGGCTGTGTGTAGTCAAGAAGGCCAGGGGATATGCGGAGATCTAATTGAGCGTATATGCGGATTTACCTGATTTTGTTGAAGCATATGCGTCTTTTTAAGAGTTGCCTGCGAGTCTTGTTCTCCCGGCTATCGGAGGAAAGTGAGTTTTGTGGTCTGACCACTAAGGCGGCAGAATCGTTTAAACTACTTGTGCGTGAATTTACTTTGAAGAGGGAATGAACCATGAAGCAAGCTTCGCTCGCCGTTATTTGTGGAATTGTGGCTGCCGGTTGTATCGGCTACGCGCAACACCCGAAAGTGGAGGACTCGCATCCAGCAGGACAGGTGCGGATTGCGCTGATTGGCGACTCTACCCAGACCGAGATTGCCGGATATGGGCGTGGTTTCTGCGCCAATCTCACTGATCGCGTGACCTGCATCAACGATGCGAAAGGCGGCGCGAGCACCAAGACCTACCGCCAGGACGGACTATGGGATAAGGCGCTGGCAGACAAGCCGGACTATATGCTGATTCAGTTCGGCCACAACGACGAAGAATCGACAGAGCATCTGCCGCGCGAGACCAATCTTCAAACCGAGTACCCCGTCAATTTGAAGAGATTTGTAGAAGAAGCGCGCGCGCACGGAATAACGCCCGTGTTGGTAACGCCGTTGAGCCGCCGCTATTATGGCGCGGATGGAAAGATTCACTCCGATCTGATTCCCCATGCAGAGGCGATGAAGAAGGTGGCGGCGGAAGAGCACACGCCGCTGATCGACTTGCATGCATTGAGCATCGCTTATCTCAACACGCTGACTGAAGCGCAGGGCCAAGCGCTAGGCCTTACCAAGAAGGACGCGCAGGGCAATCTGGTTCCCGACAAAACCCACCTGAATTACGAAGGCTCCTATGTCTTCGGGCGCATCGTTGCCGTGGAAATGACCAAAGCGGTTCCCGCGCTGGCGGCCTATCTCAAGCCGGCGCCGGCAACGTTGCCCGCAGCCGGGCTGCGCAGCATGGAAATTCTGCATGGAGCTGCGGTGCGCATCGTGCTCACAGGCGACTCGACAGTAGCTCTCGGCGGAGGATGGGGGGCGGCCTTCTGCGCTTTGCTTACGCCCAATGTGGAATGCATCAATGTAGCCAGGAACGGACGCAGCTCCAAGAGCTACTACGACGAGGGACTCTGGCAAGACGCGTTGAGCAAGCATCCCGATTACATTCTGATCCAGTTCGGGCATAACGACATGCCCGGTAAAGGACCGCTGCGCGAGACTGACCCGGAGACGACTTATGCTGCGAATATGCGCCGCTACATTGTGCAGGCGCGCGCGGCGGGAGCCAGGCCGGTGATTGTCACATCCCTCTCCCGGAGAAGTTATAAGGACGGCGCACTGGTGCAGGACCTGAAGGCCTATGCCGACGCCGCAAAGCGTGTTGCCCGCGAAGAGGGTGCTCCGCTGATCGACCTGAACGCGGAGAGCGTAAAACTGCTGGAAACGATGACTCAGGAGCAGGCCGACCAGTTTAATGCGATCGCTCATCCTGATGCGGTGGGAAATGTCGGTCCTGACCGTACGCACTTGAATGCCACCGGAGCGGCGGTCTTTGGACGCATGGTGGCCGACGATCTGGCGAAGGATTGTGTTGAGCTTGGGCCGGATGTAAAAGGCGCGCCGCAGAGTAAATAGGCTACAAAAATCCGGCTGCCGCGGGAGTGCAGCGGTAGCCGGATTTGTAGAGCAATAAGCTGTCAAAGAGTTAACGCGGAATCTGCGCGAGAATCCAGCGGACAAGTTCGTTGCCGGCTGCAAAGTTGTCGTACTCAGCAGGGAGCTTGCGGCCGTCGGTGTATTCGTTGTAGAGCCAGGGATCGACTGTCGCATAGACGCTTCCCTTACCGTATTTGGCAACAGCCATCAATGTATCGCCGCGATCCTGAAGCAGTGCAGCGGCAGGGGACTTGGCTGAAATGGTGCAGATCTCTTTCATGAAGAGATTGTGCGGATGCGGGAAGATAGGATCGCCGCCGGTGACTGCAATCTTTCCCATCGCGAAGTTATTTCCGTCAACCTGATTGCGCATCAGATTGTTATAGTGAATTCCGAATCGCTCCGCCAGAAGGTTGAGATGTTCAAGGTCGGCATTCGCCGGATCGTTTTCCATGATCATCAGTACTCCGCCTGCTTTGACCCATGCGGCGATCTGCGCTGCGTCTTCTGATGTCATGTAGTGCGGATCGGGATTTTTGGCCGGAATATCGGGAGAGACGATGATATAGACCTGTGCATCCCGAAGCGCTGCAAGGGTCGGAGCAGAATAAAGCGTCTCTGTCTTTGCGCCGAAGTTGCGGAAGATATGGCCGAAGAGGGAGTAGCCGCTGTTGCTCTGATCATTCCATTTGTAGTGGAAAGAGACCTGCTGGCCGAAAGCGTCGGGCCGCTTCTGGCTATTGAACCATGCGTCCAGCAGGACGGTTTCTCCGCGCCCCGCGCTGATGTTCTGCGCGTTCTCCATCTCCACGCTTGCCAGCAGAAATGCTCCTACGCCTTTGGGATCGTTTGTTGCCGTCTTTTCGCCAATGTAATACGCGTAACTCCCATCGCGATATGGGATCCCACCGAGGCCCACACCCTTGACTGTTCCTGTGAGTGAGACTGAGCCGTCGGGGGCGGTCGCAATGAAGTGGCTCAGAATTCCCTTGTAGCCTTGCTCCGCGATGGCCAGATCATGTGCAGGAAGATAGCCTTCCCTTACACCGCGGGCGATTGCATAGACAAACATGCAGGCGGCGGAGGCCTCTAAATAATTTCCCTTTTCGTCGGGTTTATCGAGAACCTGATACCACAGCCCGGTCGAACGGTCCTGATAGCGGGCGATAGCATCTGCGTCCTGATTGAGTTGGGCGATCAACTCAATCCTGCCTGCATCGTCCTTGGGATAGTAGGCAAGCGTATCGACCAGCGCCATCATCTGCCAGCCCATGCCGCGCGCCCAGAACTGCGACG
>CAZHKN010000238.1:0-8024 GCA_964532725.1 uncultured Occallatibacter sp. | reverse complement strand
GTTAAGCATGATTCGCTCGTTTGCCGACGAAGAAACAGAAGCGGCCTTTCTGACTGGAACAAGCAGGCGTTGGGCGCCTATTGCGCGGGTAGCCATGCGGCGGTTGCGCGCGGTGGATTTTGCCTCGGCAATTGAAGATTTACGCAATCCCCCGGGCAACAGGCTGGAAAAGCTGCAAGGCGACCGCGAGGGCCGTTGGAGCATCCGTATGAATGACCAATATCGGGTTTGTTTCCGTTGGGACGGGAAAGACGCGTGGGATGTGGAAATTGTTGATTATCATTGAGGGGAGCTGCCGATGAGCATTCCGAGGAAGCAGAACGAGCGCGGCGTACCGATTCATCCCGGCGAGTTTTTGCGTGAGGATTTTCTTGTCCCGCTGGGGCTTTCCGCTAATGCTTTGGCCATTGCATTGCGGGTACCTGTCACGCGCATTTCGGAGATTGTCCGTGAGCGGCGCGGGATTACAGCCGATACCGCATTGCGGCTGGCCCGGTACTTTGGCACCACGCCGGATTTCTGGATGCGGATGCAGATGTCCTACGACTTGGCTTTGGCCAGCCGCGAGGTAACGGCGAAAATTGAAGTGGAGATCTTCCCCGCTCCGCGGACAGAGACCGGGGAGTTGATGGCGCGGTAACGCGGCGCGGGCAAAGATTTAAGGTTTCCAACTCTAGCCGCAAAACTAGGACACGGCGAGAGCGGATATCCCGTAGGAGTGAAGAAACTAGAGCAATTCAGGAATCGAGTCCAGAGAGCATGGCGACAACCACGAACAAAGATTATTACGGCGCCCTCGGGGTAAAGAAGACAGCCTCGGCGGAGGAGATTCGCAAGGCCTTCCGCAAGGCCGCGCGCCGCTATCATCCGGACGTAAACCCCGGTGACAAGCGCGCCGAGGAGAAGTTCAAGGAGATATCCGAGGCCAATGATATCTTGAGCGACGAGAAGAAGCGCAAGGTCTATGACCAGGTGGGCTTCTACTCGGATCAGATTGACCCTGCGCAGGCCGAGGCCTATGCGCGCCAGCAGTCCGGGCACGCTCCGGTGGACTTCGGCGGATTCGACTTTTCCGGCTTTCAGAGCGGGCCGGGCGCGGGTCCACAAGCAGGCGCAGGCTCCACTTCCTGGGGCAGCTTCAAAGATATTTTTTCCGGCATCTTCAGCGGCGCACAGCAGACGAATAGGCCACGCGGGCCGCAGCCCGGCACAGACCTCGAATACCAGGCAACAGTGGACTTCTGGACCGCGATCCGCGGCGGACAGGCGCGCATCCAGGTCAACCGGCAAGAGGTTTGCCCCACTTGCCAGGGCCATGCGCAAACCAGCGGGCCAACGCAATGCACCGAGTGCAACGGCACCGGCCAGGTGACGCAGATGGGCGGGCGGATGAAGTTCAACATTGCCTGCCCGCGCTGCCAGGGCACCGGGCGCGTCACCAACACTTGCCCCACTTGTCACGGTGAGGGCGTGGTCAGCCGCACGGAAATGGTCGAGTTCCGCATCAAGCCAGGGACCCGCGACGGCCAGCGCATCCGCCTGCAGGGCAAGGGCAATGCCGGAGTGAATGGCGGCGCAGCTGGCGACCTCTTCGTCATTGTCCGCACCGGTACGCATCTGGTCTTTACCCGCGTCGGTGACGATATTCATCTCACCGTGCCGGTCACGTTGCCCGAGGCATCGCTGGGCGCTAAGGTAGATGTGCCGACCATCGACGGCCGCGCGCAGTTGAAGATTCCTCCCGGTACGCAGAGCGGGCAAAAGCTGCGCATGAGGGAACGCGGAGTCGAAAGCGCACAGCACCCCGGCCAGCGCGGCGATCAGATCGTGACCGTTGAATTAGTCGTCCCCACGCTCAACGACGAGCGCAGCCGCGAGATCATGCGCGAGCTGGCCAAGCTCAACAACCAGGACCCGCGCGTGGAGTTGTTTGACAAGCTGTGAGTGGGAGCGGGGTCGTGTGTGCAATCGGAGCTTGTTGAGTGGGACGATGCCAAGGCGGAGACCAATCACAAGAAGCATCGTGTTGATTTTCTCGAAGCAGCGACTGTTTTTGATGATCCATTTGTACAAATTGAGCCGGATTCACGTCACTCCGAAGATGAATTGCGCTCGATTGCCACTGGTTTTTCAGCCCAGAGCCGAGTACTGTTAGTGGTGTACACTGAGCGGCGAGAGCGGACGCGCATCATCAGTGCCCGCAAGGCAACGCGGCAGGAAAGGAGAGAGTATGAGTCCCAGTTTGGCTCGTAGCAGTAACGATGAAACAGACGAGATCGCACTCCCGCCTGTTGATTTTTCCAAAGCTCTGCGCGGCGTTCACGCCCACCGCCGTGGCGAACAGCCGGAGGACGAACAGTGGGTCGCTGAGTTCTGGGAATCCCGAGGCTTCTCCGTCGAGAAGCTAGAACGGTCGCGTGAGTTGCGCTCGCAGTTGCCCGATCTGCTGCTCTCGCGCGATGGACACCCTTTCGCCTACTGCGAGGTGAAGACCGTCTGGCGGCATACGACGCAATTCCGCATCTTGCATGAGGACGGCTCGGTCGAGGAGCGCGTGGAGTTAAGTGCCGAGCCGGCTGAGGAGCGATTGAGCACCGACCTTGTGACGGCAATCCGGCAGTTGAATTCCACCAACTCTGAGCGCACACTGCGGAATTTTGTCGTACTTGTGAATCGCGACCCCGAGGCGACACCAGCCCTATTGGCCAAGCTGTTTGCCAGGCGGTTGCCGGTCTCGAAGCGAGGGTTAAAAGCCCGACACGATTCCTGGACAGTGGACGCGATACAGGATTTTCGCCGCAAGGTCGATCTTTGCCTGTGGATTGATGGCTTGTCCGGCTTTTCTGTCACAGGCTATTTTGTGGGCAATCCATCGCTTCAGGAACAAGTGGAGGGCATCGCTGGTCTCGGTTTGGAGAAGCGGCTTCCGTTGGAGCCGGCCGCATAATCGGAGAAAGAGGACTGGCGCGTGACCGTGTATGTCAAATCGAATGACGTGTCGATCCGAGAAGACCGCGAATCTCTATGCGAACGCGTATTGGAGACGTTCCAGGCTCACCTCCCCAGTCTTCACTTTCTATGCTTTATTGATGATGATGTGGATTCGCCAGAACTCAAGAAGGCTAGAGGTCAGGCGAATCGAGCGGTCCATATCTCTATAGAAATAGATGAGTCGCTTCCAGAAATCTGTCGTGTGCCACTCCCACCTTATGTGCGATCACGCCTCTACGATCCAACGTCGAAAGAAAGAGTCTTTGACTCTCTGATTTACCTACATGGGAGCACATGTGCGGTAGAAGTAAGTATGATTATCAGCCTTGCCCATGAGTTGCAGCATTTTTTACAAGCTGGGAATGAACCCCTACTTTGGGTTGCTGATGCACTCATGATTCAATTAGCCAAGGACAACTTTATTTCTGGATTCAATAACTCGCAGGATCACCCTTCTGAGCATGAGGCGATGCTCGTGTCAAAGCGAGTTGCGACGAGAATGTGCGGAGAAGAGGCTGTGCGGCTGTATGCTGACTCACAAATCATTTCTACTGTAGATAAAGAAAAATCCAGATGGGAGTTCTTTCAAAAACTCTCACTCTCTACCACCTATCACTTTGCGGCTGAGATCAATGCCTTGGTTCAGAAACACCGGACGACGCTTGAGCAGTATATTAAAGATAACCCGTATGATGTACCAATCGATCCATCAATCGACTTTGGCAAACCCGATTGGTGGAAGGTAGAGTGAAGACATCTACGAGGATTACGGGACAACGCCCATGACCGCAAAACGCAAATCCAAAGGCGCGTACATGATCTCGGCGGTTGCCGAGATGTACGAGATTCATCCGCAGACCCTCCGCCTCTACGAGCGCGAAGGACTCCTCAAGCCCTCGCGCACTGACGGCAACACCCGCCTCTATACCGATGAAGACTTGGAGCGACTCGAGTTCATCCTTAACCTCGCCCGCGACCTCGGCGTGAACATCGCCGGCATCGGCATCATCCTGCAAATGCGCGAACGCATGGAAGAGATGAACCGCCAGATGCAGAGCTTTGTCGAGTATGTGCGCTCTGAGATGCTGACCCGCTTTCAGCAGGCCGCGCCTGCATCTTCCGCGGCCATCGTGCCCATTCGCAAGCCGGTAGTGATTCGCAAGGCCGCAACACCTCGCAATCAATGAGTTCCTTTGCTTTCTATTTCACTGGCCGTGTGTTAATTCGCACAAAGAGACGCGCGAGAATTACGGCTGAATAAGTAGTTCTTCGGAGCGCAATTCCTCCAGCAACTCCGCCAGCCGTTCGCCCACGCGCGCACTCACATTTTGAAACTGCATCCCAAGCACATGCCCGTTCCGGTTCTCTCTCACCATTGTCGCCACGCGGAAGGGAATGCCTCGCCCGACAAAATCCATCTCCAATTGAGCTGACTCAGGAATGCTGACAGGAAACTCGGAATACACGCGGCAGCCTCCCTGGCTCACTTCCAGCAGTTCACACTTGAAGACCATGCCGTCGTCGACAACCAGCAACGTCGCCGGCGCGCCCAGCTCATGGCGGCGATGAACGCGGCGTTCAATTCCTCCCGGTGGAGGGATACGGCAGACACGGCGCAGATCCGCTTTTGCCGGCGCCGCTTTCTCCTCCGGCTTCGCAGCCTGCGGAGCTGGCCGCTGGCTGATAACCTCTTTCGCCGTTTCCTGCCTGCTCAACAAGCCCATATGCTGAAGCCGGTCCAGGAGCGTAGACAGCCGGTTCCGAGAGATGTGGTCGAACTCCAGAAAGAGATCGTCCGATGCCGCGTTGGGCTTCACACTGCCGGAGAGAAAGTAAACAGAATCGTCTAAGCGGAAGTGAACCTCCACCTGCACAGTTGCTCGAATCAGTACGGGAACATCCGGAACGATGCGCGCGGTAGATGCGCGCAGATCCTTCAGTTCGCCATGCAAAGTCATCGGTGGGGATGCTGCCTGAATGAGTACTGGCCGGTTAAAGAGGTTTGTGGAAAGGTGTGAGTTAACCCTTCGAATCCATACGGGAACCAGTGGGACGGAGTTGGTCATCGTGCTTGGCTCCCATCGTGCGCGATCCAGGCCCCGCCGCGAGCACAAGATCAATCGATTCGGCTATGGCAGTCCCCGTTCGTGCAGTGCAAAATCGGAAATGCCAAGCAGCTTCTCCCTCAGGCAAAAGGTCGCCGGCGCCGTGCCGGAGACACCAAAGGAATTGGAGACATCCTCCGAGTACCTCATCGGACAACTTCCTCCGGAGATTAGTTACGGGAAGAAATTGCGGCAATATCGTACATCGCTGGAATACCCGCCGCTCCGCGCAGCAACTCAACCTCGGCCCGCGTGGCGGCGGCGGCTGTGCGGCGGTCGTCATACTGCTTCTGCTCGCCAAAGCGGACCTCGGCGGTAAAATCTCCAGCGCCCAGCGCCTTCCACAGATGCGGAAGAAACGGATCGTTTCCGAACCAGCATAGCTCCCGCTCCGGCTCGCCATCATTGGGGATGTAGCGAACGGCAGCGGCAGTAATCGGTGCGCCTGCCTGAATCGCCGGCTCATAGAGCGTCGCATAAAACGGCAGAATCCCGCTGCCGTCCGTGCTCGTGCCTTCAGGAAAAAGCAGAATCGGAGAAGCCAATTGCAGCCGCTCGCCAATCTGTATAGCCACTTGCCTCGCGCTCGCCCGGCTCGTCCGGTCAAGAAAGAGATTGCCGCCAAAGCCCGCCAACATGCCAAAGAAAGGCCAGCCCGCAATCTCCGCCTTCGAGACAAAACTGCACGGCATCGCCGCGGAACAGATCACGATGTCAAGATAGCTCAGGTGATTGGAGACAACCAACCCGCGTTTTGGCGGCACGCCCACAACACGCAAGCGAACTCCGAGAAAAGCCAGCGCCAGCCGTCCTGCAAAATGCATCCAGCGGGCGCGCGCTTCCGGCTTTACCGGCCCCAGCAGCCGAAGACTCCACCAGCGCAGCACACAGATCAGAAGAGCAGAACCCAGCGACGCAGCGCGCCAAGCGGTACGCAGCCTCATTGCGTCAGGGGGGCGAGGAAGCGATTGCGCGCCGAGGGCGTAACCGCCTGAAGATCGAGCAGGGTCAGGAAATCGATCGTGCCAAACTCACGGTCCCAGGCTGGCGGTGCGCAGATGCGCGCCCCAATCGCCAAATAGGTCCGCAATAGCTTGGGAACCTTGATCTGCGCTGGTTCCGATTCTTCCATCTCAGTTCCTGAGGGCGAAGACTGCGCCAGCGCCCCCAGCGGCTCGTTGGGGCAGGCGTAATCCGCGGTCGGCGCGGTCTCAAACTCAGGCGAAACACGGCAGTGCTCCAACTGGCGATACATCTGCCAGCCCTCCGCCGCATTGGTCGAGTTCAACGATGAGCAGCCGATCAGGTAACGCAACCCCATGCAAGTAGCATACTGCGCGATCCCCCGCCACAGCAGCGTCAGCACTTCAGGAGTGCGATGTTCGCGGTCAATCGAGGCCCGGCCCAATTCCAGAATATCGGCCCGTAGCGGCGCATAGGGCGCAAATTCAAACTCCTGCTCGGAGTAATATCCCAGATTCTGCGCGGCAGTCATCCCGGATTGCATGCGGTAAGTGCCCACAATCCGGCGGCTAGGATTCTCTTCTAACTTATCTTCAACTAACAAGTGCTCACAAAAGAGATCGAAGTGATCCGTGTCGAGTCCTGTCTCGTAAGAGCTTTCCAGCCCCTTGCCCAACTCAATATTGAAGACCTTGAAGCGCAACCGGCAGGCAGCATCGCGGTCTTCCACGCTCTCCGCCAGCCGCAGCCGGTAACGGCCCACCTCGGCGTGGACCCGCGGCCTCGTCGCCGGAGCAGGTAAAGCCAACTGGCGTGGAGGAAAAGCGTACCCCGTGGAGAAAGGCTGTTGGATTGCCGGATGGGATCCTTGCTGCTCTAACTGAATCACAGAGCAAGTATGAGCGCGGCTCTGCAAAAGGACGGTAAAACAGAAAAGAATACAGGATGAATTTCTTCCGGCTGTAATCTCTACCTCGTCTTATATGGATCTAACTCACCTCGGACTCTACCGGATCCAATGTCACCCGCGCCGTCAACACTACCAGCGCGGCCCACAGCACGTCTGCGCCGAGCAGATGCGTCACCTGCAACCACAAAGGCGCAAGCAGCACCACATCGAAAATCCCCAGCACGTATTGCGCGGCCAGCAGCCAGAGCACCACGGCACATAGGCGGCGATTGTCCCACGCTCCCCTGCGCTGCGCCGCCCGCACCAGAATCCGGATCAGCACTATGCTGGCAAAAAAGGCAATCGTCGGATGTGACCACCGCCAGCGCACCAGCCAACTGCTCGTGTCGGCGAAATCCTGCGCAAAAGCGGTTCCAAACGAAGTCGCCGGGAAGAGCGTATCACCCAGCGCGGCCAGCGATCCGGTCACGCCGACAATCATCACTACAAAAATTCCCGCAATCGTGCCGAAAGGCGCAACCAGCTTAATATCAGATGCAAGAAATCCCTTGTCGCGGCTCAACATGTGCGCGGCCAGCGTCAACGCGGCCACCAGCAACAAAGTGTTGGTCAGGTGCACCGCAAGATACGCCGGATGAAGCGGCGACTGCGGCTGCGCCGAGGGCAGCTTCACCAGCAGCGCTCCCAACGCGCCTTCAACCACCGTAAAAGCAACCGCAGCTACTGAAGCAGCCCGCGCCAGATGGCCGCGTACCGTTCCAGTAAAGCTCCACACCAACAAACCAAGCACGGCAAAAAATGAAAGTCCGCTGGTGATGCGATGCGTGAACTCGATCATCGTTTCGACGCTGGCCGAGTGCTGCATCACGGTTCCATTGCAGAGCGGCCAATGGTTACCGCAACCAGAACCGGAGCCGGTGGCGCGCACAATGGTTCCAAACAGGATCACAGCAATGAAATAAACCAGCACTCCCCAGGCAAAACGGCGCAACGCAAGCGCTGGCAATTGATTCTGACGAACTGAAACCGGGGCAGAAGACATCGTTCCATACTCC
>CAZHKN010000237.1:0-8031 GCA_964532725.1 uncultured Occallatibacter sp. | reverse complement strand
CCGCCATCCCGCATCCCGGACGCGCCGCCATAACGCTCGATTTGATCGTCATGGATTGCCAGCACTTCGGCGACGGTCAGATAGTCCGTCATTCAGCCAGCTTCTTGTAGAGCGGCGCGAATTTCTCGTGGCTGGCCTGGTAAGTCGCCATTACATGAGTACGCGGGCGGCTCTGCTTTCGCTTCTCAATCAGGTCAGCCAATGCCTCATCGATCAAGACCTGAATTTGCCTGCCCTCATTTTGAGCAATGAGCCTCACTGAGCGCAGGATTTCGGAATTGACCTGGGTTGCGAATTTCTCGCGGGTCTGAGCCGTCATGGCACTCCTCTATGGTTCCTCTGAAGTTATCATGACGAATCATGATGCATCAAGATGAAAGAGGGAGCTTTATCAAGTGGGCGGCTGGTGGCCCGCATCGCAATCTACCACCAAGTCTGGAAGGGGTTTGTGCGATCCCACCCATTCACGATAAGACTGTGAATGGATGGGGCACCCTCAGTTGTGGGAATTTAAGGGCGGGCTACCCAGCTTCGCACGAATCCCTCCGCCCAACTCAGCGCGCCTATTTCGGCAGCGCCAGCGCGCCGGTCACTGTAAACGTCGCCTCGGATTTCGCCGCCGTATCCTGCGGCTGCGCGCCGCCCAGGGTCAGCGTGTATTTGCCTGGAAGAATCGAACGGTTGCCCTGATCGTCCACGCTGGAAATCGAGCGTGGATCAATCACAATGGAAAACTCCTTGCTCTCTCCGGCCGCAATGGTCAAACGCTGGAACCCAACCAGAGAGTGGATCGGCCCATCCTTCTGCGGGGTCTTCAGGTAAGCCTCCACCACCTCGTCGCCGTTGACACCGCCGGCATTCGTCACCGTAACCGTCGCGGTCAGCGGGTCGCCGGCCTTCAACGTATCCACGGAGAGCTTCACCGGCCCGTATTTGAAGCTGGAATAGCTCAGCCCGTAGCCAAAGCCCCAGAGCGGCTTACCGTTGAAGTAGCGATAGGTGCGCCCGCTTTTTGCGGTGTGGAAGCTGTAATCGGTAAACTCCGGCAGGCCGTCCAGCGAGGCGTAGAAGGTCACCGGCAGACGTCCCGCGGGATTGTTCAAGCCTGCGAGTGTGCGGGCAATCGCCGTTCCGCCCTCGACGCCCGGATACCAGGCCTCCAGAATCGCCGCTGCGTTCTTGTTGGCCCAGTTCAGCGCCACCGCGCTGCCGCTTTGCAGCACCACAATCACCGGCTTGCCGGTTGCCGCCACGGCCTCCAGCAGCTTTTGCTGCGGCGCGGGCAGATCGAGGCTTGTTCTGTCGCCACCGTTGAAGCCGTCAATCTTGATCGGCATCTCTTCACCCTCCAACTGCGGCGAGAGCCCGACAAACGCGATAACGATGTCCGCTTTATTAACCTGCGCCAGAGCCTCGTCAAGCTGCGCCTGCGGCGGTGCCTGCCACTTCAGCGTCAATCCTCCGCCGGCCTGGTCGCCGCTGTGCGAGTACTCGACGCGAATCTCGTGCGGCTTGATATCGGCAAAATCCACTGGAATCACCGGCGTCACAGGGAACTGCTCGACCGGCGGCGCGGTCACTGAGGCACCCGGCGCAGCCTTGAAGTTGCCCATCACCGAAAGATCCGTGCCTTTGCGCAGACTGCCTTCCGAGAGCACCTTGCCGTCGAGAATAAAGCGGTAGGTTTCGACAGGTGAATACGGGAAGCTGTCTCCCTGCTCGAGTGTAAAAACGTAATGCCCGGCGGCGGGTGCGGTAATCGTTCCGCTCCAGCGCACCGAGTAGTTGTAGGTGTCCATCACCGGCACCGGCTTGGCATTTTCCCAGTCGGCCTGAATCGCCGGCTCGGTTTCAACTGCAATTGGCCGTCCGGTCCAGTCGGGCGTGCCGAAGAACTCTGTCTTCAGGCCGTTGGCTGCTCCCAGCGCCGTTGCAAAGGCGGTGCGCGGAACCGGAACGCCCACGCCAGCGGCCAGTGTCGAGCCTTGCGCGTAGAGAATCTTCTCGGCGTTGAACTGCTTGACCACGCCATCGAGGGGCGTGACCGGCTTATACGGAGTGCCTACATAGTTACCGTTAATCGACGACAGCAGATCCGCGGTCGGCCCTACAACGGCAATGTGCGCCGGAGGATTCTTGAGCGGCAGAACCCCATTGTTCTTGAGCAACACGATGCTCTGCTCGGCATAGTGCAAGGACTGGTTCCGGTTCTGCGATGAAGCGCTTGCGGTCAGCGTGGTCTTGTCCAGCATGGAACCGAGCGGGTCAAAGAGTCCAAGCTGCATGCGCGCGGTATACAGCCGTTCGGCGGCCTGGGTCACCAGGTCTTCCGTCACCAGCCCCTGATGCACCGCCTCGGCCAGCGTGTTGAAGCCCGGAGTCCAGATGCTGCACGAAAGATCGGTTCCCGCCTGAATGGACAGCGCCGCCGAGTGCATCACATCCGGGGTCTTCTTGTGCCCCTGGTTCACATCCACAATCGCGCCGCAGTCGGAGACAACAAAGCCCTTGAAGCCCCAGGCATCGCGCAGGTGTTCCTTGAGCAGCATCTTGTTGGTGCAGGCCGGCCACTCGTCAATCGAGTTGTAGGCGCACATCACCGACTGTACCGGACCCTCGGTGACAGTGGCGCGGAAGGCGGGCAGATAACTCTCTTCCAGATCGCGCGGCGAGGGGTCCACATTGAAGCCGTGACGCAACTGCTCCGGCCCGCTATGCACGGCAAAGTGCTTGCTGGTGGCCACGGCGCGCAGATGGTTCAGATCGTCGCCCTGCACACCTTTGATAAAGGCCACGCCCAGCCTGCCGGTCAGGAAAGGATCTTCGCCATAGGTCTCCTGGCCCCGGCCCCAGCGAGGATCGCGGAAGATGTTGATATTCGGCGACCAGAAGGTGAGTCCAAAAAAGATGCGGTGATTGCCCTCGCGTTGCGCCTGGTTGTACTTGCCGCGCGCCTCAAACGAGATGATGTTTCCCATGCTGCGCAGCGCGTCGGTGTTCCAGGTGGCGGCCATGCCAATTGCCTGCGGAAAGACCGTTGAGTACCCGGCCCGCGCCACGCCATGCAGCGCCTCATTCCAAGTCTGATAATCGGGAATCCCCAGCCGGGGAATCGACGTCGCCCAGTCTTCCAACTGATTGGCCTTCTCCTCCAGCGTCATGCGGCTCACCAAGTCATGCGCGCGCTCGCGCGGAGTCAGTTTGGTATCCAGATACGGAAGCGGATTCGGGGCCTGACTGTCGGCCTGCGCCGGCGCGGAAGTGTCCGCAGGCGCAGCCTGTTGGGCCAACGTTGGGATGGAGCAGAGCGCCAGTGCGATCAAGAGGGCAAAGTAGCGGCGGCGAACCAGCATGAATCGGTTTCTCCTTGAGTCTCTCGTCTGGCTCGGGGCCGGACTGTTGCTAGCAGCAGCCTCAGCCGTGCGCCAACTTCCGTTGACGCGACGCAAAAAAGAGCAGACGGTAGGAAAGATACTAGTTCAGGGGGTACTTTGGCCAGATATATCGATTTACTCTGAGAATATTGCCTATTTCAGCGGAGAATTTTTTCTACTCCGGCTCCTGGACTTCCGCCGCCGCGGCCTCCATTGTATCCAGGACCGCCTTGATGCTCTGAAACTCCGGCCGTTGCTGCACGGGACGCAGCCGCGGGTCGGCAAGCATTTGGAAGAACCACGGATTCCGGTTTTGGCCGGCCATTTGCACTTCAGCCAGCGCGCCGTCAATATCGCCCAGCGCCACCAGGGCGGCCGGCGTGAGCGCGCGCAGTACATAGCGCTCCCTGGCCAGCCACTGCAACTGTTCCAGCAGTGCGTTGGCCTCATCGGCGCGGCCCGCGCTGGCCAGAGCACAGGCGTGAATGCCGGTAGCCAGATCGAGATAGGGAGACTGCTGCGAGAGCGCCCGCGCCAGTTGCACACCGTACTCGGGGTCGCCGTTGCACGAAAGGATCATCGCCCCGTAGAGCAACGTCCCGTCATGATCGGGATACTGCGCCAGGCAGTTGCGGATATACTCCGCGCTCTCCGCCGCCTGGCCGGCCATATGCAGCGTCCACGCCAGCCGCGCGTGCAGCCACGGGGAGTATGGGTCTTTCTCCAGCGCCGAGCGCAGGATCGAATGCGCCTCGTCAAAACGCGCGCGGCTCATCGCAAAAAAGAAGCGGGAGCGCGTTGTCCAGGGATCGTGCGGCAGGTGGGCGCTCGAAGAAAATGCCTCCAATGCCCCAGGTAGATCGTGATCGACATGGAAGCTCACCCAGCCAAGCGCCGGCAAAATCGTCTCCGCCTGCTGCACGATATCTGGAATTGAATCCACGATCCGGTGAACATGGCCCCCGGCAACCTCCGGCGACATGAATCCGTAAAGGGTCTGGGTCACGCAGGCATGAACAAAATCCGCCTGCGCGGGAATCAGCGAGGGGTCCAGCTCAGCGGCCCGGCTCAGGCGCCGCAATCCATCCTGCATCCTGTGGCGTTGCAGCGATTGCCACTCGTAGCGCGCCTGCTGGAAGATTTCGTAAGCCTCGCGACGCTCCGGCCGCTTGCGGCGCTCTACAAACCGCGGAGGGGCATCGGAGTTATCGATCTTGCCGCAGCCCAGCCGCAGCGTCAGTAGCCGCACCAGCTCTGCTTCGAGGCCGGCAATCCGGCTCTGCGCCACCAGCAGGTCCTCGACCCAGATCTGCGATCCGTCGGCAATGCGCACCATCTCCACGCGCAGGCGGTAGTTGCCGGGCAGAGCCTTTAATGTCCCCGTCAGCACCAGGCTGGCCTTAAGTTTCTCGCCCACCTGCTGCGCGGTCAGCCCGCGGTTGGCCAGCGTAAACACAGAGTCTCGCGCCAGAATCGCCGCGAGGGAAGGCCGCTGCCGGGTAAGGCGCACCACGGCTTCCTCGGCTACGGCCATGCCAAGATGCCGCGGGATACCGATGTCGGTCTGGAAGGGCATGACGGCCAGGCGGGGAAGCGCATCCTGCGCGGCCTCGCCTTCGCGGCTCAGCTCGGCGGTAAACCGGTAGCCCCGCTTGTAGACCGTCTGAACGCAATCTTCCGGCGCCAGCCGCGCGCGCAGTGACGAGATGCACTTGGGAACGCTGTCCGCCGTCACATGCGTCGTGCCCCACAGCTCCTGCTTCAGTTGCTGCGGGGTTACGATCTGGCCTGCGTTGGCGAGCAAAAGCTGAAGCGCCGCCAACTCCTTCGGCGGGAGGTGAACAACTTCTTCTCCGCGCAGCAATGTTCCGTCGCTTTGGAGGCAAAAACCGGCAAACCGGACTCCCTCTTTCCGGTCGTTGGATTCATCGGACGGATCTGGCAATTTTGTGCCCTCTGCGTTCATTGCTTCCTGGGTGCTGCCCACATCCTGCGTTCATACACTTTTTCGACCAAATGCCGCCTGCAGCCAGAGCAGATCTCCAATCGCTTCGCTCCGAGACCGCTACCGCTCAAGCGCACACGCCGCTACGCCGCTGCTCTGAAGGTCGCGAACACTCTCAAATATTGAGATTTGGAGGGTACGACTGGACTGCTGACAAAAATCCACAGAATCCACAAATTGAGGCTTCCATTTGACGCAAGCCATGAAGCATTATCCGAACTCTACCCCACCACAGAGTATCTTAATTTGAGAAATTTTATGCTCAAAGTAATAGAAAATACGTTACTTGTCCTCTTTAAAGTACCCTGCAAGCCCGCGAAGATTCAAGAAATTTCAACTGAATTGTGGCGCTGGCCGGCCGGCTTCGGGTTTTCCAGAATTGCTCGCAAAAACGATTAGCCAAAGGACTTCGCGTCGTGCGATAAAATCGATTTAGTGTTTTTCCGGCGAGTTTAAATCAACTAACCCGGCGGGCAGCTCCATCTCAACCCGCCTGGCCGCGAGGTCGAGCTTGCGCAGGTAGTTTTTTGCGAAGGGAACCAGAATCTCGCCCGCCGCGCCCTCGACCACCAGCAGCGCTACTGGACCCGCACTCCGGTCTACGTCTTCGATGCTGCCGATGACAACTCCCCCCGATCCGGAGTCCGTTTGCTGGGCCAGATCAACCAGCGTGCAGCCGATCAGATCGCCGATATAGACTTCATCCTCGGGTAGAACCGCACGCTCCGCGCGGGGAATTGCCACAATCCGCCCGGTCAGCGTCTCGGCCTCAGAGATTGAACCGACGCCCGCAAAGTGCAGCACAATGCCGCCTTTGTGCAGCCAATGGGCGATCAGCTCCACGGACCGCGGCGCGGCAGGAGCCTTGGAATGCACTCCACCAGCCTCAGCTAACAGCCAGAGCTGCCTGCGCTCTGAAAATTTTTCCGGGAAATCGGTCAGGATTTCGGCCAGAATTTCGCCTTTGCGCCCCTGCGGGTGACGCAGGCGAGCCAGCCAGACCCATTCGCTGCCTTGTCCAGACTGTCCAGGCAGTGCCGGGTTATCGGGCGATCCTTCAGGCACAGCTCCGCTCATGACCATCCTCTCCGGTCCCAGCCGGAGGCCATGGCTCAGCCCTAAGCGGGATCGTCTTCTTCCAGTATGTCGAGTGTGTAGCGGTGATGCAGCTTCATGCTCACCGCGCCCAGAATCGTGCGCATTGAACGGGCAGTGCGCCCCTGCTTGCCGATCACTTTGCCTACATCGTTCGGAGCAACCCGTAGTTTGAGGACGGTATTTTCTTCCCGTCCCACGACTTGCACATCAACGGCATCTGGCTCATCAACCAAGGCGCGCGCAATCTCGCGCACCAATTCATCAACAGCGACCATCTGACTTTGGGTCATGTACTTGCCCCTGCCCATCCATTCGATTCTAAAACCGGAACGTGTCTTCAAATGTCCAGTTTTGATCGATGCGCGAATGGTATCAGCCCAGACCCTCACCCGTCAGCATTTGTTTGCTGAATTCGAACATGGGAACGCAATCAACAGAAAATGGATGGCGCGCAGCAAGGAGCCATCCGCCGGTTCGGCCGCCGGAATGGCCCTGGACTAGGCCGCGACGGGCGCCGTGGCCGGATTCTTTGTCACCAGCTTTTCCACGATTGGGGAGAGCTGCGCACCCACGCCGCGCCAGTAAGCGATGCGCTCGTGCTTCAGATCGACCGAGGCCGGGTTGGTGCGAGGATTGTAGGTGCCGACAACCTCAATTGAACGGCCATTGCGGGCGCGGTCCTTCTCAATGACCACGATGCGGTAGTAGGGCTGCTTGCGGGCGCCAAAGCGCGCCAGACGAATCATCACCACGGCGATACGGTTCCTTTCAAAATCCTGTGCTCTGCTGCCGTCCTGCCGCTTCCAAGGCGATCATCCGTGAGCCAAGCCCGGAGGCCGGCCAATCCACAAATTCCGCTCAGTCAGAGAAATGGCCGGACAGATGCGTCCAGCCGCGCAAGACTCAACATCTAAGTATCGCCGAAAACAGCCCTTTCAGGCAAATCGGGAGCCTGTCGATTAGTGGATCAAACGTTTTCCATAGCCTTCTTTGCAAGTGCCTTCTGAGAGGTCTTTGATACTTCTGGTTGCGAGAACAGATAGTGCGTCACAATATAGAAAATACCTAGAACGTCCGCAATCGTTCCTCCGATCATCGCAAGTAAGACAGGCTGCGGAAATCGTTCGCGGATCAGGAGTATCGAGTGCTGAACGAACAGCGGCATCATTAATGAATCCAACTTCAAGAATAGTTTGCTTATCAGGAGTACCGTGTGCTAAGCGAACAGCAGTATCATTAATTGATCCAATAGGATCGCTCACCTGTCGAGTAGCGCTCGATTGGTCCTCAGTGGGCATGTGCCTGATTCTTGAAGTACCCCTCGATGATCCCATTTGGAATCTCAAGCGAACGCTGCCCCTCTTGGTACGTCTGCGCCCACGGCGTCCCTGGTGCGTGCGTAGAGTTGGAAAGTTTTGCAGCACTAAATTTTCCATATATTTCCCAAACGCGTTCAATGATTTGGCGGGCCGTTTCCTTCGCGGGATCTTGCGGATAGTCGTCTAGAGCCTGTTATGAACTTTATCCCTTTGTTTGCTTTTGTATAAAGGATTT
>CAZHKN010000236.1:3050-8059 GCA_964532725.1 uncultured Occallatibacter sp. | reverse complement strand
TCCAATCGTGTCAGAATAAGCGACGGCAGGAACGCTGCCAAAAGGGTCAGGGTAAAGAATCTGGAGGCCTTTTCGATGGCATACGGCGTCCAATCCGTCCCGGGCAGCGCCAGGGCCATCAACGCAAAGAACCACACCAGCCAGGAGGCCTCGGTGGGGATCCGTGCTCGCGTGATGAAAAGATAGATGGCCGAGAGCACAAGGACAAGACAGGAGGCGCCCACAGTCAGGTCGAAAGGAAGCCAGGCCAAAGCCGCATTAGCCTTGAAGTGTCCAGCGCATAGAAAAATAACAAACACCACGTGGATGACTACCAGCAGTGGCTCTATGACTCCTTTTTCGGGTTGACGGCGGATCAGAGCTTCCATTCGCTGTACGTTATACCCCGTGCTTCCCTCCGGCGGATCGGGTTAATCCACCGCCAGACGCGGAAGTCGAATGAACTGTTGCCTTCGCAGACGTGCTGCCAGGCGTGATGGGAAAGCTGAAGTTGTGGGTTGGGATCCGTCAAGCCGTCCCCTGGCGATGCCGCTTCACGCGCAGCACGCAGGAACGCAGGGAGAATCTTTCACCCGCAGGATCATCCGCAGCAGCAACGGGTAATAGACCAGGTAGAGGCCAGTATTCACGAGCGTCAGCAGTTGAACCGTCCGCAAGGGAAGCATCGCTTTGGAGCGTGCCAAGAAATAGACACCCGCGAGCGCGACCACGCAAAGAACGTCCCAGATGAGCTTGGTCTTCTGGCCGCTGAAGATGGCGACCACGCGGCTGAGCGGACTGACGACAAATTGCGCCAGATACCAGGGGGCAACGATGCCGGCGATCGAGCCAGCCAGTGTCCATTGCGATCCAAACACGAGACGGAACAGAGGCACCCCTGAGAACCATAGAGTTGCCGCAGGGATCACTCCTATGGCCAGAAGAGCAGCCGTGGTGCGGTGGAACAGAGCGCGAACCTTCTCCGGCGTCTCACGGGCGTAGGTGGCCATGCGGCTGTGGAATGTGTCCGCCACCGCGGCGGTGACGAGAACGCTCGGAACAGTGATTGCTCTCCAGACCAAGGAATAGTGACCACCCACCGAGGGCCCGTATAGCTGAATGAGCATCGGCAGCGGAAATGCCATGCAGATGGAATCTAAAAGCGACGATGGGAGTGAATACAAAGGAAACTTGCAGTTCCGCCAGAGCGCCTCTTTAAACTCTTCCGGACGAAAGTCGTGCAGGCGTCTCCGCAACGCGGGCCAGGCATTGCGGATCATGCGCGACATGCCCAGACAGCGCCCGATGGTTTCTCCATACAGCAGCCCCATCGTATGAAGACCGGCAGATCCGAGAACTGTCTGGAAAATTGAACGTCCTGCACTCTGGGCAACGACCCCGTCCGATACCTGACCGAATAGCTCCTCTCGCACGCACCAATAACGCAACGCAGTAAATACTCCCACACAGAGCAGGGCCGGGGTGATCAGCAGCGGTGCGCCAACCGGCAAGCGACCAAAACCGAGAATGCGAAAGTGGATCAGCCCCCACAGAACGCCTCCGGCGACAGCGCTGACGGGAAATGCGAACAACAGCGCCGCCAGAGTAAGGTACTCCGCTTCCGCTTTGTTTCTACCCGACACAATGCTGAGTTCGTACTGCAGCGCTACAGCAACAGCAGCAGTGCTCAGAAAGCTGGTGAACAACCCCAAAACTCCAAAATCGCTCGGGCCATAAATGCGAGTCAGCAGCGGGGCAGAGGCCAGCGTGAAGACATGGCCGATCGCTGTTCCTCGACTCAAAACGCCCACGTTCCGCAAGAAGGGACTGGAACGCACGCGAGCGAAGCGAAGCCGCTGAGCATCGGTCCATTCGTTTGCCTGCTTACGTAAAACTACAAGAGTTGCCATCGGGCTCGGGCTTCATAGGCTGTTCTGATAAATCGCGCGCGGCGTGTTGCAGCCGTCGAGTTGTGCGCAGTTCTGCAGGCGTGCACTTCAGAGGCGCTGCCCGTAACGGCCGCGTTCACCGCGCTGGTCGACACTGCGACAGGCTAATCTGGTACTCCGATTCACAACCGGCGCAGCGCGCTGTCTCACCGCTCACTGCCAATCGAATCCCACACTGGCAAACCCAGCCGATCCTGCGCCCCGGATTTCCGACCGTCAACGCGTAGTCCGGAACATCCTTGGTAATTACCGCGCCGGCTCCGATCATCGCGTAGCTGCCAATCGTATTCCCACATACAATTACCGCGTTGGCTCCGATGGTTGCGCCACGCTTTACCAGCGTCTCCTTGTACTCGTGCTTGCGAACAACGTGGCTCCGCGGATTGATCACGTTGGTGAAGACCATACTTGGCCCGCAAAACACATCATCTTCCAGTACCACTGCGTCGTACACCGAGACGTTGTTCTGAATCTTTACGTTGTTGCCAATCCTGGCGTGGCCTATATATACGTTTTGCCCAAGGGAACAGTTTTCGCCGAGTTCCGCCAGGGGGCCGACGTGAACCCAGTGCCATATCTTACTTCCGGCGCCGATTTGTGCGCCGGGTTCAATGATCGCCGTTGGGTGAGCAAAGTAAGTCAGTACCGCCGCAGCGTTGCCAGTCATGCTCAGTGCTCCAGGGGCAGAGTTACGCGACGCCCGTCGCGGGCTGAGAGATAGATGGCCGTCAACAGTTCTAAAGAGCGAAGCCCTTCGCGCCCGTCGGTGTCTGGCTCGCGCCGTCCACGCAGCACATCGATCACATTTTCATAGTAGAGAGCATGGCCAAAGCCGTACACAGAATCGGTCAAGTAGTTGTTTTCGCGGATTCGTTCGTCCTCCGGCTCACTGGCATCGAACTCCCACTTTTGAATTTCATTTACGGCCACACCTCCTATGCGTGCGGTTCCCCGCTCGCCAAGAATGGTGATCGAACCTTCCAGGTTCTTCGGGTACGTCAGCATTGTCACCGCCAGCGTACCCAGAGCGCCACTGCGCCATTTGATTCCGACCACCCCTGTGTCTTCGACTTCGATATTGCGCGCCAGGGTCGCAGTGTAGGATTGAACGCTCTCCACCGGACCCACAATCCAATCGAGGAGATCGACATAATGACTAGCCTGGTTCATCAGAGCCCCGCCATCGAACTCCCATTTTCCGCGCCACGCCTCGCTGTCGTAGTATTCCTGCGGCCGGGTCCAGAAGACATTTACGGTCGCCATGTAGATACGCCCAAAACGGCGTTTTTCTACGGCGCGCTTCAGCAATTTAAGCGTAGAGTTCTTGCGGTTTTGCTTCACCACAAAAAGCCGCTGGCCGGCCCGGTCAAACGCCTCAACCATTCGACGGCCATCCTCCCAGCGTGTTGCCATGGGCTTTTCGGTGATCACATGGCGGCCGGCTTGGGCAATCTGGATCGCTTGTCGGGCGTGCAACCCACTTGGAGTTGCGAGCACAACCACATCGGCATCCGATTCGGCCAGAAGAGCTGTCAGGTCATTGTATTCGGGCACGCCGTAGAGCGACGCGGCCTCTGCCAGCCGCGCGGGATCCGTGTCGCATACAGCTGCAAGTTCCAGGTCGCCAGCATGGGCGGCGAGAGACTCGAAATGGTTTTTCGAGATTCGGCCACAACCCACAATTGCCATCTTTAGCTTACGGCCGTGGATCGCAAGGGGCGCGGAAAGGCCGAGGCTTCGCGTGGATATAGAGGTCGACATAATTGGAAATCCGTCGTTTGAGCAGTGATCAGGGGCGAGCGGCGTAGATGGCAGCGACGGATGTAGCTTGCAAGAGAGCGTCGAGGCTGCGTCTGCCTAATCCGCGGGTCATACTGCCGGGGATAAAGATAATATCGTTCGCCCGGACCGGCATGTCCGGGCTCTGTGACATCAACATCGCTTTCAGGTTCAGCTCGATCTCGATACGTTCGCCATTTTCTGTTCGAATCAGTTTTGCTTTTGTGATCGCCGCCGAAGGAGTCGTACCCTCCGCAAGCGCGATAGCCTTTACCACACTCAGCGTGGAGCGCCTGTCCATTAGAAAACCACCGGGCTTGGTAACATCGCCCAACACGTAGACAATTCCGGCCTGTCCAACTGTAATGTCGTCCCCCGGATTGATCTCCGGGTTGCTGCGCTCTTCATCCTTGTCGCTCAAATCCACGTGAATTGGATTGATTGCGCTGCCCTGCCGTCTGATACTTACGTCGTTTCCAGCCCGCGTGCTCAGTCCGCCAGCCACTGAAATCAGGTCCGAAAGGCTGTGCGCGCGCAGGAGTGGATAGGCTCCAGGCCGATTGACCTCACCGGTCAGATATGCCATTTGCCCCGCGTATTCGGCAACGAATAATGAAACCTGTGGATTCTTGATGAGATGTCCGTCGATCAGCTTCTTTCGGATTGTCCTCTGCAATTCATCCGGGGACATGTCCTGAACGTGGATCTCGCCGATAAGCGCCAGCTGGATGTCTCCCCGATCGTCGACGCGGACGCGCTGAGTCAGCTCCGGCGCATCGAAGACAGTGACCTCCAGCAGGTCACCGGATCCTAAGGCAGCTCTGGTTCCGGTTATCGTGGTAGAGAGCGGGTTTCTGGCTGAAGAAAAATCGGCTGCGTTGGCTCTGCCGTCCTGAGTTTGCAACTCGGTGGCCTGTGAAGTACCTGGCTCGCGCGTCTGTGCCCACACCAGAGCGGGAAACAAGACAGCGAGCCAAACAACCTGGGTCTTATACGATCTCATGCGCGTTCCTATTCTCCTTTTCGTCGAAATAGCCGCCATAAAGCTTCTCGTAATGGGAGTATTGGTCGCTCATTTGGAAATCGTTGATAACTGCGCCGCCTATGTTCGCATTCACGCTGTCGAGAATCTCCTGCGCCAGCGAGAAGTCCTGACGGCGGCTTTGCTTGGCGCGCACCACCAGAATCACCATGTCACTCATGGTGGCCAGGATCACTGCATCACTGAGACCAATTACTGGCGGAGCGTCGATGATGACGTGGTCAAACTCCTTCCGCCAGATCGCGATCAAATCGCGCATA
>CAZHKN010000236.1:0-3040 GCA_964532725.1 uncultured Occallatibacter sp. | reverse complement strand
CAAGCAGGTCAGGCGGCTTGGGTGGACGTACCCCGGCGGGCAAAATCTCAAGGCCTGGAAGATCTGGCTGCTGAACATAGAACTGTCGCGGATCCTCGCCTACCAGCGCAGCACTCAATCCTCGATTGCGAGAAAGATCGAAGGAGCGGCTGACATCGGCACGGCGCAAATCTGCGTCCACCAAAAGCACCCTGCGATCCTTCTGAGCAAATACCACCGCGGTGTTGATGCATGTTGTGGTCTTGCCCTCGCGTGGCAACGAACTTGTCACCAGCATAACCTTGGGCGGAGCCCCGGCACTGGAAAGCAGCAAAGCAGTGCGAAGCGAGCGATAAGCATCTGCGACCACGCCCTCGGGCCTTTCCAGCGCAGCAATGCGCGCCCGATTCGGTGCGTGCAACGATGAAGGCCGCCCGTGCATCTTCAAGTCCTTCATGTGGGGCACAACACCAAGCGCCGGGAGCGCTCCAACGCTTGTCAAGTCCTTAGGCGAAAGAATGGTGGTGTCGATGTCTTCCTGCACGAAGCACAGCGTTACCCCAAGAAATCCGCCCGCGAAGATTCCAAGCATCAAAATCAAAGCCCGATGCGGTTCCGCCGGATCTACAGGGATGCCGGCAGGATCGATGATTGTTACGTTTGTGGACCGAAGGCCGGCGAGAACACCCGCCTCGTTCAATTGCTTCACCAGTTGTTCGTAGAGATCGCGGCTGGCGTCAACGTCTCGCTTGAGCAGCGCGGCCTGAACAGCGGCTTCATTTGTACTGTACGCTTGCTGTTTTTGCGCTTCAAATTCCTTGCGAATCTGTGTTTCGCCCTTCAGCGCTGCCTCATACTCGCTGTGAATTGTGTCGCGGCTGCGTTCGATCGCATTTTGAAGCTCGGCCTTTGCTTCGTCCAGCTGCGCCTTTACCTGTTGAACCCTCGGGTATGACTCGCCGAACGTGGTAGTTAGTTGAGTGTATTGGTTCTCCAGCGAAGCATTTTCGGCGTGCAACACCTGAAGTGGACTCCCCGGTGTAATCTCGACAAGCGCCTCGGGGTCACCGCTCAAGGAAACCCGGTATCGCGCCTCGCGCACAATGCGGTTGGCTTCGGCAACAACCAGTTGCTGATTGATCGCATCCAGTCGTTCTATCAGAACATTGTGGTTTTCGTCGGTCCCGATGATGCCGGTCTTTTTCTGGTAAGCAATGAAGTTTTCTTCCGCCTTTTGCGCGTTATCCTTAGCTTCATTCAGTTGACCTGAAACCCAGTTAGAAGCGCGCAACGCGGCCTGATACTTGGTCTGGAAGCCATTCTCCATGAATGCTTCTGCCATCGTATTGACGACCTGTGCGGCAAGTTCCCGAGACTTGCAGCGATAGCGCAGTTCAATGATCTGCGTGTGTGGCACGGAGTGGACTTGCAGACGGGCATGAAACTCATTCAGCAGCACATTTCTGCATTCTGGGGAGATGCTGTTTATGTCCTGCCCGGATCCTGAGACGCACACTGCCGGTCCGATGCCGAATTTCCTGTGGGCCGTTTCCATCCGCTGATCGAGTCGTAAGCGCTTGATAACGTCCCACGCGAGAGACGAGGTCTCCAGGACCTCCACCTGCGTCTGCAGCTTCGTATCGTCATCCGCGCCGGATACCTTTGCCACCACATCTTGAAGTGCATTGGAGTCAAAATCGACGGCGAGCCGGCATACTCCCTCATACCTGGTCGGCAGAATCAGAGACACGGCCACGGCCCCCGCGATTGCGAGAATGATGCACAGGAAAAACGCCGCTCGCCGTCTCAGCAGCAACTGCCAAAATTCAGTTACTGAGATATCCCTTCTGGGATGCGGCACAACGGTGTTTTTAACGGAGCGAACCACCCGCGAAAGTTGGCGTTTCTGCGAATTGGAATCGCTATCGTCGGTGTAATAGTTCAATGAGCTCCCCCCAACACATGAAAACGATTTCTGCCGGAAGACACCGGTCTCAGGCAGTCTGGCTACAAGATTCGAGTTCGTCGGCCGATACGTGAACTGCAACGCTTCTTTGAATCATGTCAATGCTCAGGACAATCCGGCACTGGCCATCATTGCGAACCACCACACCGCGCATTCCCGCCAATGCGCCGGAACGGATTCGCGCAAGTTCTCCCACCTTCAGGTACGGATGCGGGTCCACCTGACGGCCGGGCAGTCCAGCGCGGAGTGCTTCAATCTCCGCATCGGCCAGCGCGAGTGACTCGCGTCTGTTGCCCACCAGCCCGCGAACTAATGGAGTCTCGAGCACCTTTACACGCTGCGTGGGAGCAATCCTCACGAACAAATAGCCGGCAAATAGCGGCAGGCTCAGCTTTGCAGTCACGCGATTTTTCCATTGCCTGGAAACCGTGTAGAGCGGCAGGAAGGATTCGATCTCCCGCATGCGCAAGTGCAGTTCGGCTTTTTTTTCGTGGTTTGGCAAGGTACACAGAGCAAACCAGCTTCGAGCAGCGTCGTAAACGCCTTCCCCTACTTCTGTTAGCAAAGCCATTGCAACACTCTTCCTTCTCAAACAATCACCCCGTGCGGAACTCCCGGGAGGTGTCGTCGGCGCGTCTGTGGTCAATCCAGGCAAGGCTCCGCCAAGCCGGGTTAGCACTCGGGATTTCCACACTTTATGATTTATCGATGCTCAATTCAGCGGAGAACATGCTGAAACAATGGGGCCGGTCGCTTCCTAACTGATCAACCCGCAGGAGCCGTACGCGTACTCACGACTCCGTGCGCATTTTTGTCCAAGGCTTTGCCATACTGGGTTAGCATCCAGTATTTCCACAATCTGATTCTTGCGGCAAAGCTTGGTTCAGCCCCAGTTGACGGTACCAAGGGCTTTCGTAACGTTGCAAATGTTTACGAATATGATTCTGAACTGGGAATTTCACTATGGTGTTTCGAGGGCATAAACATTGTGTGAATCTCGCGGCGGCGCGCTGGTGAGCCGTCATGACGACTGCACAAGTGGCTTGAGATCATCCAAACATCCTAGAGCGTGTTTCATAAACAGTGCCTCAGCGT
>CAZHKN010000235.1:0-8153 GCA_964532725.1 uncultured Occallatibacter sp. | reverse complement strand
ACCCAGTAGTAGAGGTGCGAGCCCCAGCCGACAATGAACTTGGCGACGCGGGCATACTTGAAGGCCTTGTCCTTGGAAAGCATCGCCTGCTCGGCGTAGTAGTAGCTGGAGCCGGTTCCCGGATAAAGCTTGGAGATTTCAGCGTAGGCAACGGCGGTGGCCAGACAGAGCAACAGGGCGCCGAAGATGCCCAGCCACATGGCGGGCGCGGTGGAGGGCTGGCCTGCGACGCCGGTGGTGGCCTGAAGGTAGAAGGTGAGCCATAGAAAGGCGCCGGGGGCGATAAGGGCCATTGCGTTGCTGGTCAGCCCGGTAAGGCCCAGGGTGGCCTGCATTTGAGGTGCTTTTTCTTCTGCCATGCTTATTCTCCTGGATTTTGAATCTGGATTTTGGTCTGCCTGGGTCCGCACCCGATGGGTTCACTGCGGGGTTTTCGCTGGGCTTGTCCTCATCTGATTCTCATTTGAAGAAGATGAGGGTAATCGAATAGTAGAGATGCGCTGATAAAGATGAAATGAGGAACAGAAAATCAGTGAGTTAGTTTTGCAACTCCCTGTTTCTGAGGCCTTTTCGTTTCTGAGACCTTTTTCAGGCGCAAACTGTTTGCCCGGCTCTGGCCCGCACCTTTCAGAACAAGCCAGAGCCGCGATAGGTGCCGCTAGCGCTTGGGTCCGAAGAAAGCGACGAAACCCGCCGTGAGCGTGGATTGCGCATCGACAGCCAGAATCGTATTGCCCTTGGTGAAGTAGTTCTGGTTGGACCAGTCGCGCCGATACTCTAGGCGCGCGAGCAGACCCTCGGGCCACTTGTATTCATAGGTCACGGTGAACTCTTTCACGGCCTGGCCTAAACCAGTCTGAGATCCATCTTTGTCAGAGAAGTATTCCGCGCGAGCTGCGAGAGCGGCGTTTGCAGTAACCTGCTCACGGGCCGCAAGAGCCTCGCCCTGCCAGTGAACCAGCGATCCGTTGCGGTTCTGGCCGTAGTCATAGTTGATGTATGCATTAAATTTGGCATTGGGGGTCAACAGCACCGTGGTATCGATCAGGTTGCGATAGCCCTTCTCGGTGTTGGCGTTTGAGGGGCCGGTGTAGTAGTTCACATTCCAGGTGTATTTGGTCTTGACCAGCGCGCTGGTCAAGCCAACCGTAGCTCCGCCATTGTTGGTGGAGACGTTGTTCCAGCCATTGACCACCTGGACACCGATGGTCTCCGTTTTCGAGACCGGCATCGAGGTGCGCAGGCCGAAGTGGAAGTACGGGATGGCATTTACAAAGAGCAGCGAGCGAGAGTAGTTCCAGTTATCCTTGGACTCGATGACTTCAGCGCCGGCTGAGGTTACGAACTTACCGAAGTCGGCTTCAAATCCCTTGGCCTTAACCGGCTTAAAACTAAGGAAGGCCTGCTCCAGGTAGTTGCCCTCCGCGCCGCCATTGATAAGGGTATTCGTTCGGCCGTAGATGACATCGACATGCGCTCCAATCGGGTCGGGATCATGGTTCAACGTCAGCTTTGCCGCACTCAGGTTGAACTGATCTGTCTGGTCGTTGAAGTTATAGAGTTGGTTTATCTGACCGGTAATGGTGCTGGACGCGGGGCGGTTAGCGTTGTAGCTATAATATCCGTCTATAAAACCGCTCAGGTCCATCGGACCTACGCTCCATGTGGGCGCGGCTGCTGGAGCGGCTGGGGGCGCGGCCGGAGGGGTTTGTGCGGCGGCGGGGGCGGCAGCAGGAGCGGGCGTAGCTTGCCCCTGCGCGAAGGTAGCCGCGGAGACGGCCAGGGCTGCACCGGCGATCGTGTGCACCAAGAGATTCGACTTCATATTCATGAGCGCTGTTCCTCCAAAAGGGATGATGGTTTTAGGGCTTGTACGATCTCGTCATGAGATCGAAGAAAAACAAGCTGGGTTGAAGACAACCCGCCAACCTTGCATGTCTGCATTTGCAAACACCTGCGGCAACATCTGTCTGGAGTGCGGCGCCAGTAGGCGACTCCTCCAGCTCTCATTGGCTGCCAGAGCTAGTAATGCAAATGAAACATAAAGATTAGATGAGGAACGCAGAAGCTTTTCGCTTCGCAAGCTGGGCAGCGCAGAGTAAATTCTTTGTTAAACCGTTTATAATAAGAAAATTACAAGCGTGAGCATTATCTGTTTATTTGATAAATAAATCGTAATGAAAAGTTGAAGAAACTACTTTACTCCTGTGAGTGATACGCGAAATTGCGTGCGCATACTTTCTGTGCGGCAGGAGGATAAGCGAGAATTGGTGGATAAGTAGATTTGAGACCGGCAGGTCAATGCTCCCTTATGATTGCCACTTGAAAGGAATCGGTTTGCCAGCAACCTCTAATCCAATTCGACTGGATTTTGGCGGCAGACGCCAGCGCGGCTCCGGCATGCGCATTCTGCTCTTCGCTCTGGAGTGCGCCCTGGGGACCGTCGCCGTGATTTTGGTGGCGGCCTTCGCGCATTGGGCACAGTGGCTGCTTCCAGTCGCGGTGCTGCTCTACTTGTTGATTGTGTTGCCCACAGCGCTGCTCTACGGGTTCTGGCAGGCTGTTATTGTCTCGCTTTCCGCAGTTGCGGCGCACAGCCTTTTCGCGGTGCGTGATTCGAACCTGAATCCTGTGGCCAGCCCGGCGAATTCAGTCACGCTCGGGGCTTTTGTGCTGACCGCGCTGGTGGTCAGCAGGCTCTCGTCGCAGGTGACAGGCCATGCCGACGCGGCCGAAAGTTGGGGCCGGCAGATGCAGGATCTCTACGAATTCACCCGCCGCACCCTGCAGATGAATCTGCACCTGGAGCCTGGGCCGCAGCTTGCCGAGCTGATTCACGATATTTTTGCTCTGGAAGCGGTGGTGCTCTTCGATGCCGACCTGCATGAAATTTATCAGGCCGGGTACTGGGAAGCCGACCCCCGCGAGATGGCGCAGAATGTCTACTATTTTGAGACCTCGGACGATGACCCAATGATCGGGATTGGCCGCCGCGTCTTGCGGCTGGGAACGGTTCCCATTGGCAGCCTGGTGGTGCGCGGCGAAACCAGCCCGTTGACCAATAACGCAATTGCCTCGCTGATTGCTCTGACTTTTGACCGCTATCGGGCCTTTGCCAACGAGAGCCAGATTGAGACCGAACGGCGCACGGAGCAGTTGCGCGCCACGGTACTCGACAGTCTGGCCCACGCCTATAAAACACCACTGACCGCTATCCGGGCCGCAAGCACTGGGTTGGGCGAGATGGGCAAGCTCTCCGCCTCCCAGGCCGATCTTGTAGCGCTGATCGATGAACAGACCGGGCTTTTGAACGAGCTCACTTCCAGATTGCTGACCACCGCCCGGCTTGATGCTGCGGAACTCGCGGTCCACGCAACCCCGGTCAGCGTGGGCTCGCTCATTGAAGAGGTACTGGCGGGGCTGCGCGACCGGCTGGCCAGCATGAAGGTCTCCGTCGAGATGCAGAATGACGAGATGGAGCTGTGCTGCGATCACGAGCTGATGTCCACGCTGCTGACGCAATATATCGATAACGCCTGCAAGTACTCTATTTATGGAACCGCCGTCTCGATCCGCGTGGCCAGGGCCAAAAATGAGATGATTTTCTCGGTGAACAGTCATGGGCCGGTGATCCCGATGGAAGACCGCGAGCGCATTTTCGACCGCTACTACCGTTCCTCGACCTCTTCGAACCGCGCCGCGGGCACGGGCATCGGCCTGTCTGTGGCGCGGCGCGCGGCGCATGTGCATGGCGGCCATGTCTGGGTCTCCAGCGATGAGATTGAAGGAACTACATTTTTCGCTGCGATTCCGACCCATGAAGGGCAGAGGTGCTACTGATGATTCCGCAAAGCATTCGTATTTTGGTTGTTGACGATGAACCGGCGATTCGCCGGGCGCTGCGCTCCCCGCTGATCGAGCTTGGTTTCCAGGTGGCCGAGGCCTCGCGCGGCGAAGAGGCGCTGCAACTGCTGCGCTCCAGCGCCTATGACGCCGTACTGCTGGACATCAACATGCCTGGAATCGGCGGCCTGGAAACCCTGCGCCGCATCCGTACATTTCTGCCGCGGATTCCTATCTTGATGGTCACCGTCCGAGACGGCGAAGAAGAAAAGGTCGCGGCCCTGGAGCAGGGCGCGGACGACTATGTGACCAAGCCCTTCAGCATTCGCGAACTGATTGCTCGCATCCGCACCGCCGTCCGCCGCGTCCACGCGCCGGCCCGCGCTGAGGACGCGCCTATCGAGATTGGCGAAATTCGCGTCGCGCCCGTACAGCGCATCGTGACCAAGCGCGGCCAGCCGCTGCACCTGACACGGAAAGAGTATGAAATTCTGCGCTTCCTTATGCTGAATGCGGGGCGAGTGGTCACTTACTCCAAACTGCTGACAGCGGTGTGGGGCGCCGATTGCCGCGAAGAGGTTGAGTACCTGCGCACCTTCGTCCGCCAGTTACGCAAGAAAATCGAAGACGATCCATCGAACCCCGTCTACCTGCTCACGGATGTCTACGTCGGCTACCGCTTCGCCGATGCGCCAATGATCGGCGATGAACATGATCTCGCTGTTGAGCAAACAAATGGAGCGGATGCGGCTGAGGTTGTAGCGGGGGAGTAATCCATACGATCAGACACATCTACCAGATGCGCTCGACCCCGTAACTGTCAAATACCGTGTCAATACTGATCAGCGGCGCGCCCAATTCCAGCGATTGCGCAGCCAGAATGCGGTCGAAGGGATCGCGATGATGGAACGGCAACAGTCCGGACCGGATAGCATGGAGCGGGTGAATCTGGAGGAAGGTGAATTCCTCTTCAAGAAGCACCTTGAGAAACTGCGTTGCCAGTACATGCGGCGGCATTTTCCCTGAATTCATCTTGATCGCAATCTCCCACGGAACAATTGCGGAGATCAGAACTTCATTATCAGGCTCGGCAATCAAGTTATACCCGCGTTGGCCAAGTTTTCCCGGAGCGTCAAGCCACCAAAGCGCGGTGTGGGTATCGAGCAGGAGCCTCACGCGGCAGGCTCGCCCAGCACCTTTGCATCCGCCAAAATATCAAAGCCGAATTCGCGCAACTCTTCGTCGGTCGTAAGCGGCTTAAATATCTCGTCGGAGTACTGACACTGGCCTGCGTACCTTCCGGGAACACGTCTCCGCCCGGTGCGCTGCTCCACCACGACAAGCTGTACAGCTGGCCTGGCTTCGCGGGAAATAACAACGGTTTTGCCCTCTTCTGCTTCCTGCAAAAGCTGGTCGAGTTGGCTCTTCGCTTGCTGGACGGTGTAGGACATAGACCAAGTATCGGCAGCATTTCGAGCGAAGTCAATCTCCTTCTGCGGCTTTACCCTTTTTCCGCCCGAGACTCTATTGCGCTCGTGGCAAGAGGATTGGCACTTCCAACGGAATGGATGGATTTTGGCTTGACAAACAGTTCAAACGCCATACACTGTAAATACAGTTGGTGCGGTGAACTGTCTTTTCCTCTCAAAGGGATTGAGGGCGCTTGTGATCGGTCGCGGACTCACTTTCGACTGGGATGACGCCAACCGCGACCACCTCGCCCGGCACAACGTAACGCCGCAGGAAGCCGAAGAGGTTGTCCAAAATGACCCTCTCGATACCGAGTTGCAGACCGCAGAGGGCAACAGTGAAGAAGAGCGATTGCTGCAACTGGGTGAGACATCAAAAGGGCGCATTCTGCAATTGCTGACGACCTGGCGCGACGGTAAGGTCCGAGTGATCTCCGGATGGGATGCTCCCAAGCAGCTCAAACTGTACTATCTGGCGAAAATGAGGCAGCGCTATGGAAACACTGAAGATTCCGAACTTTGAAAACGAAGCCGATGAAGCGAACTGGGCCTTTGAGAACCGCGAGAATCTCGCCGCGGCGTTCATCAAGGCAGCCGAAGAAGGCCGCGTCAGGCAAGGCACAGTGAAGCAGCGCGGCATTACTCCCGCGACCACAATCCGCCTTGCACCGGAAGATATTTCCCGCGCCCGCACACTAGCCGAGCGGCGCGGATTGCGTTACCAGACCTACTTGAAGATGCTGATTCATGAAGCGCTGGAGCGGGAGGAGCGGCTGGCGAGTTAGGAAATCTCATCAGCAGCCTTCTTGTTTAGCCGACCATCCCTCAGAGTCTGAGACTCAGCCTTTTATTTGTCATGGGACACTCCTGAAAATAAGCGTGAGATCGCGACAACTCGATGGATACGGGCGCGTGGTAAACTTATGCCCTCATGAAAGGGGAACCGTAAATGCTCAAGAAATGGAATATGCTGTTCGTAGCTCTGCTAGTGTGCCTGACACCGCCGGCGCAACCTCAATCCGGCGATAAATTAGACCTAAAACAGACGGGCAAAGTATTTCTTGCAATGTGCGAGACCACAGACAAGGTTGTACATAACATCTGCGTGGCCTACGTAAAAGGCTTTACAGAAGGCGCTCAACTCGCCCTTATCTACCAGAGCGCCTATGATCAGGTTCCGCTCAAAGATACGGTATGTGTGCCAGGGTCGCTAAGTTACGGGGATGTCCTCACGGGATTCATGATCTTCTTAAGAGCACACCCCGAAAAGCAGGACATGCCAAGCAACGCGGTCATGCTTGAATACCTCACCTCCATGTACCATTGTTCCGCCGACGAGTATCGTTCACCAAAACAATGACCAGATAGCTCACCTGGCACCCCCTTCCCACCAGCGCATTCTACAAGTTCGGATTCTCGACCTCCTGCGGCTTTACGCCACGACTGAGGTCGTACCCTTTTACAACGCCGCAGTTTGAGGTTCGTAATCTCCCACCTTTCGCAACAAGCGCGAATGATGGCGCGCCAGGCATATAAACACAGGCACATGAGACAGGAATTCACAATGGCTTCGCTGGTGACTATATGTTTAGATCCGCCTTGGCATGACTCCACATACTGTTAAAAATTCGCTCATATTCGCCTAAGAGATCACAGTAAACGGATTTAGGATCGCGATATTCTGGCCCTGTCTGGCTGTCTTTCGAGGAATCATGATCGTACAATATCCTATATTTGCGATTTATTATTAGTTGCGGCATGCTCGCAATATCTTTCGACGCCTTTTCCTTAAAGTCGCTCCAATCCTTATAAAACGTGACAGCGATTAGCTTCTGCCTAATAAAGATGAATGGCATTATCTCTATTGCGTCGATTCTATGTTCTATTTCGTTCCATCTGCTGGCAAGATCTCCTACAATCTTCTCTTCGTAAATTTGGGGAAATTCTTTTCGCACCTCCATCATTGCACTGAATAATTCCCGCCACTCCGCTTTTTTCTGGTCGCGTATCCAAGCATTGCGGTCCTTTTCTCCTTGCCATCGGAATACCCTCCACGCCACATAGATGCTAACCACCCCCGACAGGAGAGGGCCTATCCAGGGTGCAAGTGCGCCAATCCACCACTTCCATTCAGGCTCGGGAACCGACTGAATGCACTTCACCACGCACTGCGCTTGCTGCGCCTGATCGGCGAAAATCGTGGCTATCGAAACTGCGTGAAGAATCATCGCTTTCACCTTGGATCAAACGAATTTGCACCAAAGAGTATCACGACTCGCCAACACCAGAGCAGATCGGCGAATGCTCCAGACCTCGATTGAGTCCGGAGCATCTTATCCCTTCACGAAATACGCTCGAAGGGCAGCCAGCCTCACCGCAGGGGTTAGCCGTTGGCCTTCTGCGCTCCCAGCACAGATTCCAGAATCTGATCCGAAACATCCTTCACCGCACCCGGCGCATGAGAGAGGAACAGCGTGTTGGTCTTGTCGCTCTCGCCGATGGATTTGAGCGTGTCGAAATACTGCGTGACCAAAACCAGTTGCATTACTTCTCTCGAAGAAGCGCCCTCGACGGCCTTCTGGAATTGCTCGACGGCGACCTGCAAGCCTTCAATAATCGCTTTGCGCTGGTTGGCGATTCCCTGCCCTTGCAGCGCCTTGCTCTCGGCCTCGGCTTCGGCTTTTTTGACGACCAAGATCTTTTCCGCCTCGCCCCGCGCGTTGGCCGCAACCTGTTCCCGCTGCGCGGCGTTGATGTCATTCATTGCCGACTTGACCTTTGCGTCTGGAACGATGTCGGTGACCAGCACGTTGACGATCTCGTAGCCGAAGGTGGCCATGT
>CAZHKN010000234.1:0-8171 GCA_964532725.1 uncultured Occallatibacter sp. | reverse complement strand
AGGGCTACACGGATTGCACGCCGACGCTGAACTTTGGCGCCTATGACAAGAACAACGTGCTGCCCTACACCATCAACTATTCCTTCAACGTGCAATGGCAGCCGGCCAGCGATGTGGCCTTCACCATCGGTTACGCAGGAAATCGCGGCCGTCATGCTGTGGTTCCGACTCCCTTCAACGAGCCGGGCATCGCCTCTGCCAGCAACCCGATACACGGTGAAACGGCAAGCTACGGTTTCCAGGTGCTGAACCAGAACTCCTTTAATGGTTACGACTACAACAGCATCGCGGGTGAACCGTGGAATACCGCGGACGGCGGCAATACCGATTTCCGCGCTCCTTATGTCGGCTACAGCCCCAATGCCGCGCTCTTCAAGACCGTTGGCAACTCCGCCTACGACGCGCTTCAAACCCACATCGAGAAGCGGCTCACGCACAACTTCCAGATTGGCGCCAGCTACACCTGGAGCCATGCGCTGGACGAGCAGAGCGACATCGGTCTCTTCTTCACCGGCAACAATCCCAACAACCTCCGTGATTCGTGGGCTTCTTCAGACTTCGACCGCTCCAATGTTTTCAGCACCAACTTCCAGGTTACGGTTCCCAACACGGCAAAGGCGCACACACTGGCATCGTATGCCGTAAACGACTGGCATCTAACCGGGGCCGGCACCCTGCAAAGCGGTGAGCCATATTCGCTCTACGAGTTCTATGGAGCGGTCGGCAGCATTAACTTCGGCAACTTCCCGACACTGATGAACCCCGTGCTCGGCGTAAAAGATCCCTCCAGCGCCAAGCATTCGATGACCGGAAACTCCGGAGCCGTCCGCAGCAGCGGCGGCAGCTACATTCCTTCCATCGATCCCACCCAGATCGCCATCAATTACCTCGCTCCGGGCACCGATGGCATCCCGGTCTCTACGGGCAGCGATCCCCAGGACATCTACGAGACCGCTTTTGCTCCCTCCGGACAGCGCAATCTCTTCCGCCAGGCGGCACAGAAGCGGCTGGACCTCTCCCTTCGCAAGAGCTTCCACCCGAATGAGAAGCTCACCCTCCAGTACGAATTCAACGTCTTCAACATAACCAACACCACCAGCCTGGATGTGCCCATGGATCAGGCGCAGATTCGCCAGAACTCGGCCTGCTCCGCCACGGCAACCTCCGCCGGCAACAACTGCGAACCCGGCAAGTACTATTACGTCAACTACGGCCAGATCGTGACCAGCAACAGCAAGACCGACCAGCAATCCGCGTTGGCGAATCTCGATCAACTGCCCTATTCCACTGGCTCAGGCAAAGGATTGACAATCCCGTCCTTCATCCCAGTCAACACTGGAACCTGCGCTTCGGTCTACGCCGTCCCGAATCAAGGGTGCCCGAACAACGCCTCCAACTTCGGCTCCGTTTCCAACACGATTGGCGGTAATCGCGCCATCACCATGGGCATCCACATCACCTACTAACGCAACTCAACCAGGATCGGGGTTTCATCAGGAACCCCGATCCTGCAATCAATGTTTCCTGTTTGAGCGAAATTGCACTCAAAACCCCTCAGATAAGTCTCCACAAGAAAACCCTGTACATTTCGCGCGATATTCAAATAAAATCTGCACAATAGATGTTGAAAACGATATTGTTATTCCAGTACTATTGGCTTCTTAACTTGCTGTACCTGTTTTGCCTGGAACATCTTTCTCCCGAGGTGCCCCTTTGATCTGCCCGAAGTGCCAATCTGAAGAGCTGTCCACCGTGCCGGCCGAGATCCGGCTCTATCGCAATACTCCTCGCACCCTGAGCCACCCGCCCATGACGCCTTCTCCTGATATACGGGTCTGTCTGGACTGCGGATGGTCAGAATTTGTTATACCCCGCACCTGGCTTTCCGCCGGATGGCTACGCCCCATGCGCCCGCATGCGGTGCCAAATCCAGCGCAAAGCGTGGTGCGAATCGCATCCTGACGCATTATTGAACTGCAAGAGGAGTTGGCTGGTTGGCTTGCAAGCCTAACCGGTTGACGTGGTTTTGCGCCTCTACGGCCTTATGAACATCTGCAAATGGCCGGTGCGTAAGAGTCATACGCGCCGGTCCTATTCTTGTGCGCCCCCGCTTGTGACCAGACACACACGTCGCGGCAACCTCGCGGTTTATCCTGAATCCGGAACCAATATCGACCCCGAGGTGTACATTCGTGCCCACTGCCAAGCGTCCCCTTGTTCTGACCATCCTTGACGGATGGGGCTACCGCGCAGAAACCGCCAACAACGCCATTGCGCTGGCCAAAAAACCGGCCTACGACAAGCTGCTGCGCGAGTTTCCCAACACGCTGATCCAGGCTAGCGACCATTTTGTCGGCCTGCCGGATGGGCAGATGGGCAACAGCGAGGTCGGCCACCTGAACATCGGCGCGGGCCGCATTGTGCAGATGGACATTACCCGTATCGACGCAATGATCGCCGCAGGCCAGTTCTCGAAAGACCCCGCCATCGTGCGGGCTATGCAACTAGCGCGCGAAGGCGGACGGCAACTGCATCTCTTCGGCCTGGTCTCCGACGGCGGCGTTCACTCCCACCAGGAGCATCTCTACGCCCTGCTGCGAGCCGCCCGCGAGTACGGCCTGACGCGCGTCTTCGTCCACGCCTTCATGGATGGCCGCGACACCGGTCCCAACTCCGGCGCAGGCTACATTGCCCAGCTTGAGCAGCGCATGCGCGAGTACGGAGTGGGCAAGATCGCCTCCATCAATGGCCGTTATTACGCGATGGACCGCGACAAGCGCTGGGAGAAAGAGCGCAAGGCCTTTGATGCGATGGTGACAGGCAAAGCCGAGGGCGGAGCCTACGCCGACCCCGTCGCCCGCATCAAGGAGAGCTACAACAACGGCGTCACGGATGAGTTCATCATTCCCTTTGTCGTTGTGGATGGCGCGGGCAAGCCCGTCGGCCAGATTCGCGACGAGGATGTCTGCATCAACTTCAACTACCGCGCCGACCGTGCCCGCCAGATCACCCGCGTGCTGGCCCGCGAAAGCGGCCTCAACAAACAGGGCGGACGCAACCTCGACGGCTGGGAGTCGCTCGACGAAACCATTCCCCGCAGCGAGATTCCGAAGCGCCTGCACTATCTCTGCATGACCCAGTATGACAAGCTCTACGAGCTGCCGCTGGTCATTCCGCCCGAGTCGATGGATAACATCCTGGCCAATATTCTTTCCTCGCACAATTTGCGCAATCTGCGCGTCGCCGAGACGGAGAAATTCGCCCACGTCACGTACTTTTTCAACGGCGGCATCGAGGTTCCCTTCCCCGGCGAAGACCGCACACTGATTCCCTCACTTAAGGTCGCCACTTACGACCTCGCGCCCGAGATGAAGGCCGAAGCCATCGGCGACACCATCGTAAAAGCCGTCAACGACACCGCCTTTGACCTGATTGTCGCCAACTTCGCCAATGCCGACATGGTGGGTCACTCCGGCCAACTGGAGCCGACTATCCGTGCCGTACAGGCCGTTGACGCGCAATTGGACCGCATCTATAAAGCCGTCAAAGAGCGCAACGGCAACTGGCTGATCACCGCCGACCACGGCAATGCCGAGTTGATGGTCGACCCGAAAACCGGCGGCCCGCACACCTCGCACACCACCAACCCGGTGCCGATGATTTATGTGGGCGAAGAGGCCAGCCATTATCGCTTGCGCCCCGATGGATCGCTGCGCGACATCTCGCCGACGCTGCTCAGCCTGCTCAGCCTCGGCCTGCCCAAGGAGATGACAGGTGGCGATCTGCGCGTGCCGATTGTCTAAGCACGACCAAACTGAAAGCAATGGCACAACAAGATTGATAAAAAGCGGGAACCGGAGGATTGGTTTCCGCGTACCTCTCTCTGAACGCCCCTCCTCGGCGTCTAAAACCCATGCAGAACTTTTCTGACACTCTCGGCCAGGTCTTCCGCGCCATTCTGGCCAACAAGCTGCGCACCTTCCTGACGATGTTCGGAATCGCCTGGGGCGTCGGCTCGCTGCTGGTTCTGGTTGGCCTCGGTGAGGGCTTCCGCTCCGGACAGCACCGCAATCTGGCTACTTTCGGCAATGACATCGTGATGATGTGGGACGCGACCATCCCCGCAGTCGCCAACCAGCACACCGGCATGAGGCCCTATCAGTTCACCCCCGGCGACGAGGCCGCCATTCGCGCGCTGCCGCAGGTGAAGGATGTGACGGGGTTCTTGAGCCGCGGAGACATGTACGAAGTCAGCGCCTTCTCCAACACCAGCGGCTCGGTGGTTGGCGTCGAACCCAACTTTGCCGAGATGCGCTTTATTCCCATGGGCGAAGGACGATTCATCGATAGCCACGATGTCGCGGATCGCCGCCGCGTCGTCGTCCTCGGCTCAAAGGCCGCGGCCTTGCTCTTTCCCGGCCGTCCATCCATCGGCGAGAACATTCTCATCAACGATGTAACTTTCAACGTTGTTGGCCGCGTGGACCCCATTAGCCACGGAAACAACGACAGCGACAACCAGAAACTCTACATCCCCGTCTCCATCATGCAGGAGCTCTTCGCATACAGCGGGAACAATGTCGCCCGCGACGCGCTGACCGGTATCATCTACCACCCCGCCATCACAGGAGACAGTTCGCAGGCTGTTCCCGCGGTGCACAAGGTTATCGGCGCCAGGCACAACTTTGACCCCAGCCTGAAGGAGGCATTCGAAGAGTGGGACACGATTCAGTCGGAGAAGCTGGTCGGCGCTATCTGGGATGCGATGGACATCTTCCTCGGCGGTGTCGGCGTTGTCACCCTTGGCCTGGGCGCTGTGGGCATTATCAACATCATGCTGGTCAGCGTCACCGAGCGCACCCGGGAGATCGGCGTTCTCAAGGCGATTGGAGCGACCAAGAGCAGCATCCTGGCCCAGTTCTTCTGGGAGGGGCTTTTGCTCACCGGCATCAGCGGGTTGCTGGGCATCGCCGTCTCCGGCGCGTTCATGTGGGTGCTCGGTCACTTCTTTACGGGCAAAATTCCCGGCTTTGATCCGCCCCGCCTCGTCCCCTGGTCAGCGGCGCTGGCGATGGGAGCGCTGATGCTTAGCGGCGTGGCCGCGGGACTATACCCTGCCAGCAAGGCGGCTGCGCTCGATCCGATTGAAGCACTGCGAAGAGAGTGAAAAGCAGCTTTCAGCCATCAGCCTTTTTCCAACCACGTTTCGGTGTTGGTGAGAAGTCAAAGCATTCATCTTAACGGAAGAATCAAAAGCTGATAGCTAAAGGCTGAGAGCTAACAGCTAAAAAGCTAGGAGCCGCACATGCTGAAGGATATTCTCGGCCAGGCCTGGGAGGCCATGATCTACAACCGCCGCCGCACCATGATCACCATGATCGGCATGGCCTGGGGCATCGCCACTGTAGTCTTGCTGCTGGCCTACGGCGCGGGCTTCTCGCGCGCCATTCAAAATATCTTCGCGCAATGGGGCATCAACCACATGGAAGTCTACGGCGGCCGCACCTCGGAGCAGGCTGGCGGAGACAAAGCCGGCGTGGCCGTCCGCTTTAACCTCGATGATGTTGACCGCATCTGGAATTCGGTCCCGGATGTCGCATCCATCACGCCTGTCATGTTTAAGGATGTCGTCGTCCAAAACGATCTGCACACCTATACCTGGTCTGTGAATGCCTTGCGCCCTCAAGGCCTCGATATGCTGGCTATGGAGGTTGACTCAGGCCGGCCCTTCAATGGGCAGGAAGAGCAGCAGCGCGCCCATGTGTGCGTCATCGGACCGGATGCGAAAACCAAGCTCTTCTCCGGCGGATACGCCGTGGGGCAGACCATCCGCCTCAACGGCATCCTCTTCACTATCGTCGGCGTGCTCCATCCAAAGATGGTGGAAGGCGAAAACAACATCAACACCGCTATCTGGATACCCTTTTCCACGATGAGCGACCTGAAAGATACTACCTGGGTCGACGGAATTTGGTTCAATTATCGCGGGGACAATCAAGTGGTGGAAAAGAACCTGCGCAACGCGCTCGCCGCCGCTCACCACTTTCGCCCCACGGACCATCGCGCCATCTTCGTCGCCAACCTCCAGACGCAGCTGCACCAGTTTGCCATCCTCTCGATTGCGCTCCAGGTGCTGCTCTCGCTGGTGGGCGCGCTCACTCTCGGCATCGCCGGAATCGGCCTCATGAACATCATGCTCGTCGCCGTCCAGCAGCGCACGCGAGAGATCGGCGTCGAAAAGGCCCTCGGCGCGCAAAAACGCCACATCCTCTTGCAATTCCTCGCCGAAGCAATGGCCATCACCTCAGTCGGCGGCCTCTGCGGTATCGCGCTGGCCTATCTGGTCTCGCTCACTCTCGGCCGCATTACCTTCTATAGCGCTTTAGCCAAGAACGCCGAGAACGCCGACATTCAACTGCTCATCTCGCCGATCTCCGTCATCGTCGCCACGCTGATTCTGGTCCTCACCGGCCTGGTCAGCGGGATGATCCCGGCCATTCGCGCCGCCAATCTCGACCCGATTGAGGCGCTACGCTACGAGTAATCTTTCGATCCGAGGGTTCAGGCCGGCTTCTTCGCCTTCGCGGTTGTGATCAGAACCACGCTGAGCAGAACAAGCAATGTGCCGGCAATCGTCCGCACCCCGAGAACTTCGTTCGCAAGGAAGTAGCCGAGCAAAACCGCTACCACAGGATTGACATACGCATACGTGCCAACCTTGGTCGGCGATTGATGATGCAGCAGCCATACGTAGGCGCTAAAGCCGATGATCGACCCGGGTACGATGAGATAAACCAGCGCAAGCCACGCCGCCGCGGAAACAGCGCCGGGATGAAAGCCTCTATACTCACCAAGAACAGTCGAAACAATCGCCAGCAGAACCCCGCCGGCCAGCATCTGCGCTCCGGAACTCATGACCTTGGAGGCCGGCAGCGGCAGCTTGCGCGAAAGAATTGAACCCAGCGAGAAGCTCATCGCTCCGATGATCAGCGCAATGGCTCCGTCACGATCGATCGGCGCCCCGCTCAGATTCAACGAACGGCTCATCAGCACGGCCACGCCGCAGATACCTATAAGTAAGGCTAGCGCGAGACGTAGTGTAAGCCGCTGCGTACGCAGCAGGATGATCTCGGCCAACGCCATGAAGACCGGAATCGTCGCCAGCATCACCGAGGCAAGGCCAGAGGGCACACGCTGCTCGGCCCAGAACAACAGGCCGTAGTCGGTGAGGAAGATCAGCAGCGCAATTGTCGATGCCGAGAGCCACTGGCGGGCTGTTGGCAAACTATCGCCTTTGGCGAGCATTGCGCCAACAATGATGCCTCCCGCAGCCAGAAACCTCATCGCCGCACAGAGCAGCGGCGGAAGTTCATGAACACCGATGCGGATAGCAAGGAATGTAGAACCCCAGACGAAGTAGATGATGGCGAATGCCAGCAGGGTCTTCCATTTAGCTGGAGCAGCAGATACCGTTTCCATAAAAAATGCTAGCACGAGCCTGCAACGCAAATGAATGGGGAAACCGCTCAAGCCTATGCGCATCAGCTGACTCGCTGACCTGCTGCCCTCACACCGGCGGCAATCCATCCACAATCGGCACGCCCTTGGGTGCGGTAAAGCGGAAAGTCTCAGCAGGGAGAGTGGGATTCTCCTCTTCATTGGTAAAGGAAAACCGGGTCAGCGCTCCATCTACTTCTTCTGTCTCGATGCCGCGAATGATGCCGTCGCCAGTGACGGTGAGCGTAATCCGCGCCACGCGCTTTTCCTGTCCCTTGGGTTGGCCGGTCAGCGTGAACTGCCCGTTTGCCGCAGGCTGAAGGGTCAGCGTGCCGAGTTCCTTTTCCAGCTCCGTGTGGCCCAGCAGAAACCGCAACGGCGAGCGCAGATCGTCGAGCTGGCTCGCGGCAATGCGCTGGACCTGCGGATCGCCCTGCGAATAAAACCAGGCAAAGTGGCCGTCGACGAGGAAGAGCTTTCCGGCAGGGTTGGAGTACTCCCACTTCATCTGCCCCGGCTTGCGGATCAGCAGCGTTCCGCTCTCGGTGCGCCGCATCCCAAGGCCTTCATAGCTTTCAACAAAACCGGCTTTAAGCGTGTGCAACTGGTTGTAATGACGGTCTACGCGTTGGGATAAGTCATGCGCGGTTGGCGGTAGAGTTTGTGCGAAGGCA
>CAZHKN010000233.1:0-8231 GCA_964532725.1 uncultured Occallatibacter sp. | reverse complement strand
TGTTCTTTGGGGGAATCATGCTAGCCTTGGCGAAAGATGTAAGTCGTGTTGCGCCCGTGCGTAAACAATTGCGCCGTGTGTCAAATAATTCCCTCGTTCTTGGGGTAAATAAGGCCTGTGCTGGGTATCTTTCCGTTCAATCATTTGGAAACTCCAGCAAAAATTACAAACTGCGAGAAACGATTTGCTGCATTCGCACACTACTGTTGTATGCGGAGACAGCGGTTTTGTCCGAAATCGGGACACAGGGATTTCTGCGGCTATTACTTTCGAGATTGGTCCTGGAAGCTTTTGTAGATCGAATCGCTCCCCTGCTTACCACGCTGCGTACGCTGACAAATAGACAAAATCGAATGAAGGTCAAAGGGGCAGACCACGCTCCCAGTGACTGGATGCGACAAGCCCGTCTGCACGGCGTCTATCAATCAGAACTAAATCAGATCTAACCAATGGTCGATGATGCAAGGAATGAAAGCCATTTGAAAGAAGGGAGATTCTAACGTGCTTTTAGGCTTCAAAGCGCAACATCGCGTCACCGGCAAGTTCTATACCGTTTGGGCCGAGGATGACGCGGATGCGCGGGTTCGTATCTCGGGGTACCTCAAAATTCCCTTGAACGAGATTCTGCGCGCACTCCCCTCGCAGGCGATGGGTCCGGATGCAATTCGGTTTGATCCAAAAGCAGTCCCCACGCCCGGCGCTCCCTCTACCCCCGAAAAGACAACTCTTGATACACAACTACCGTGGCAATTCCCCACGCACAGGGCTTCTTCCGTGAGCGGGCATTCCGCGCAACCCCAACAAAGCCTTTCCGCGCCCCAACGCTCTTACCACCCAACAAAAGAACGCAGCTACAGCGCCGACTACGGCAGCATCGCCAAGCCGGTTCAAAAAATACCGTTTCAAGACAGAGACAGCCATCACATAGAAAAATCCGCTGTCAGCTCTGATTTGGAAGAGAACGACTCCCCCTCGTCTTCTTCTTTGCTCAAGGCCGTCTTCAGAGTTGCCTGAATCATTTTCCCCAGTTCGTCCAGATAGAACCGAATCTTGCACCTCTCAAGAGCGCGGTTCGCCTTTTGAGCTAATCTGCGTCCTGCTATCAATTATCCTGACTCTTGGAGACCCGCTCTCATTCAGGCCGTTCTCTGCCCGGCCACTGGCCCGCGGCTGCGGTCGCTCTCTGCGGCGTCTGCGCCTTTCTTGAGCTATACTGCACCCAGCCGCTGCTACCGCTGCTCACAGGCCTCTTCCACGCATCCAAAACCAGTGTCGGATGGACTGTTTCTGCGGCTACGCTCGGCGTTGCTCTCTCTGCGCCCATCTTCGGCGCGCTCGCCGAGCGCCTGCCGCGCAAGCGGGTCATTGTCGCCTCGCTGACCGGTTTAGCCATACCCACGTTGCTGGCTGCAACCTCCCAATCGCTGCCGCAACTTGTCTTCTGGCGTTTCCTCGAAGGCATCCTGATTCCAGGCATCGTAGCGGTCGTCGTCACCTACATCGGCGAGGAATGGCCGCCCGAGCGCCTGGCCCTCATCATGAGCTTTTATGTCAGCGGAACCGCGCTGGGCGGGTTCATTGGCCGCGTCTCTACCGGCATTCTGGCTGACCGCTTCAGTTGGCGCGTTGGTTTTCTCGCGTTAGGAATTTCAGCCCTGGCGGGCGCGGCAATGGTTGCGTTCTGGCTGCCCCCGAGTAACTCGAAGATCCGGCGCAGCGTGACAGCCCCATCGATCTCGCTCTTCCAACAAGCCCGCGTCCTCTTCCGCAATCGGCGCCTCATCGCCACCTTTGCCGTCGGCTTCAATGTCCTCTTTTCGCTGGTCTCCGTCTTTACCTGGATCACCTTTCACCTCAGCGCGCCGCCGTTTTCCCTCTCCACCACCGCACTCAGCTCTCTCTTTTTCGTTTACCTCATCGGCCTCTTCGTCACTCCAGCCGCCGGTTTCCTCATCACTCGCGTCGGCCTGCGCGTGGGCATCGGTGGAGCCATCTGCTGCTCCATTGCCGGTGTACTGCTCACGCTTGCACCCTCTCTTCCTATAGTGATTCTCGGACTTGCCCTGCTGTCGAGCGGCGTCTTCGTCGCCCAAACCGCGTCGCAGAGCCACTTGCGCACCGCCGCCCCTTCCGGCGCGCGGGTCACTGCCGCCGGACTCTACCTCACCTGCTACTACCTCGGCGGAACCGCTGCCGGAGTCGTTCCCGGCTTCTTCTGGGCGCTGGGCAAGTGGCCGGCCTGCGTTGCCTTCATCGTCGCCATGCAAGCCATCGCTCTCGCCATCGCCCTCATCGGCTGGCAAACCCCGCAGCCCACCACCGCCTGACAAAATCCCACCACGGGAAACGTAGTCCGGAATTGGCCGCCGAATCCCTGCACCCCAGCGGCCCTCACCGCAATCTAACCAACTGAACAGATATTCAACACAGCGGTACCCCAAGCTCCCAGGAGAAGACTTTTTGCCAGAACTAGCACCAGCATCCCCGGCCGGAGGCGCCGTCTCTCTTCGTCAGATGGACAATCCCTCCATCAGCGCCGCGCCCGACGCCCGCTGGAAGCCCCGCGTCAATCCCTGGCTTATTGCCGCAACTGTGGCCATGGCAGCGTTTATGGAGGTGCTCGACACCTCTATCGCCAACGTGGCGTTGCCGCACATCGCCGGCAACCTGGGCGCAAGCACCGACGAGGGAACCTGGGTCCTGACCAGCTATCTGGTCTCCAACGCCATCGTGCTGCCCATCGGAGCCTGGGCCTCCAGCGTCATGGGTCGCCGCAACTTTTTCCTGCTCTGTATTGTGATCTTTACCGTCTCCAGCTTCCTTTGCGGCGCGGCGCCCTCGCTGCCCATCCTGCTTCTCTGCCGCATTCTGCAAGGAGCGGGCGGCGGCGGCTTGCAGCCCATGGCCCAGGCCATCATGGCCGACTCCTTCGAACCCCAAAAGCGCGGCCAGGCCTTCGCCCTCTACGGACTCGTCGCCGTCCTCGCGCCCTCCATCGGACCTACCCTCGGCGGCTGGATCACCGACAACTTCTCCTGGCGCTGGATCTTCTTCATCAACATCCCTGTCGGCATCGTCGCCTTCTTCCTCGTCACCCGCCTCGTCGAAGACCCGCCCTGGATCAAGGCCGACCGATCCCGCCTGCGCAGCATGGACTACATCGGCCTCAGCTTCCTCACCATCGCCATGGCCTCCCTGCAAATCATGCTCGACAAGGGCGAAGAAAACGACTGGTTCTCCTCCAGCTTCATCCGCTTCTTCTGCTTCCTCTTTGTCGCCAGCTTCACCACGCTCATTGTCTGGGAGTGGCGGCAAAAAGCTCCGCTCATCAATCTCCGCCTCTTCCGCCACAAAAACTTCGCCATCTGCTGCTTCCTCATGGCCCTGGTCGGCGGAGTTCTCAACGCCAACACCGTCCTCCAACCGCAGTTCATGCAGCAGCTCCTCGGCTATACCGCCACCACCGCCGGATTGGCTCTCACCGCCGGCGGCATCACGCTGATCATCATGATGCCTCTGGCCGGCATCGCCACCGGCAAAGTCGCCGCGCGCACTCTGGTCGTCGTCGGATTCTGCATGTTTATCGTCACCTTCCGCTACGCCGCCGCCGTCACCAGCCTCGACATGAGCTTCGCCGACAACTCCTGGCTCCGCGTCGTTCAGATGATGCCTCTGCCCTTCTGCTTTATCTCCATCACCACCGCCGCCTATGTCGGCATACCCCTCCAAGACAACTCCCAGGTCGCCGGACTCATCAACTTCGCCCGCAACATTGGCGGCTCCATCCTCATCGCTGTTACCGAGGCCCAGGTCACCAACCGCGCCATGTGGCATCAGTCCCATCTCCAGAACGACATGACATCCGCCAGCCAGTCCTACCAGCAGCACCTCCAAACCTTCACCGGCTTCTTCGGCAGCGGCTTCGGAGGCCCCAACGGCGCTACCCGCGCTCTGGCGACAATCTACAACCAGCTCAACGCCCAGGCCCAGTTGCAGGGCTATCAGGATGTCTACATGCAGCTCTCCTGGCTCTCGGTCATCCTAGTAGGATTAGCCTTCCTCCTCAGCAAAAACCGCCCCGGCGCAGGCCCCGGCGCTGGAGCAGTGCACTAAACAGTCGGCTATCACCCTTTCCCATCCCCAATATCTGAGTGCCCCATGTCCCTCGTTTTCGGGGACATGGGAACGCATAACCCTCTCTCAAATTTGTCATCCTGAGCGAAGTGTACTTCAGCGGAGTCGAAGGATCTGCATTTTCTCGCCTAATTCCAACAACTCCGCCTTCAGCCCGCATCTTGATAGATTTGTCATCCTGAGCGAAGCGAAGGACCCGCGTGTCGTCTCACAGAATTGAAATATCTACTTGATAAATCCCAGCAGCTTCTGCACAAACCCCTTCAGCAGAGCATCGCTCGCAGCCTTCTTCTCCACAATCAGGCTGCACTTGCCATCTTTGCCGCGCTCGAACCGCACCCGCGTCTGCAGCACCACCAGCGCGGCCACTGTAATCCCAAGGCTCACGCCGAAATCGAACTTTTGCACCAGAGCGGCACTCTGCGCCGCCATGCTCTCAATCGCTGCCCGGGTCGCGGGGTCTTCAGCCAAAACCAGCAGCGCCTGCCGGGCAAGCTCTGCTTCAGAGACCGCTGGAAGCGGGCCGTCCGCCAGCTCAAATGCCGAGGCCAGCTCCCTGCGCTCATCGGGCATCAGTTCCACGGCCGCGCCGGAAGCAAGCCGATGCCGGGCAATCACTTCGAGAATCTGCCGCGCGCCGCCCTCGTCCAGATTCCTGACCGTTTCTTCCACCGTCATGCGTTTTCACTCTCTGAAGGAAACTCTCCCAGCCCGGCCTCTTTCCACATCTCGCGCAGTTTGGCCTGTAACTCCGGCGGGGCTTGTTGATGCGTTTGCATGAAGCCCGCCGCGCTTCTCTTGGCCCCCTCAGCGTCGTTCGTATTCAGAAAGGCAAGCACGCTCTTGAGCCTCCATTGCCCGCTTTCCAGATAATTTCCTGTCAGGCGCGCCAGATAGCCCAAATTCCCATAAGTGCTGGCGGCGCTGTGTACATCCCCGAGCTTCTCTTTGATTGCGAGGGATTTCATGTACCATTGTTCAGCTGCCGCATAATCCTTCTGCTCATCGGCGATGCTGCCCAGTTGGTGGTAGGTACCCGCGGCTCCGTGGTTGTCTCCCAGTTTTTCATCAATCGCTAGAGACTTGAGATACCACTGCTCCGCAGCGACGAAATCCCGTCGCCTCTCGGCGACTATTCCCAGTAGGTGGTAGGTGATTGCGGCTACAGGCTCATTTCCCAGCTTTTCTGTAATCGCGAGGGACTTCAGATACCACTGCTCCGCCCGATCGAAATCCCGTCGCTCCTCGGCGACTATTCCCAGTTGGTTATAGGTGATTGCGGCTCCAGACTCATTTCCCAGCTTTTCTTCAATCGCGAGGGACTTCAGATACCACTGCTCCGCCCGATCGAAATTCCGCCGCTCCTGGGCGACCATTCCCAGTTGGTGATAAGTGATTGCGGCTCCAGACTCATTTCCCAGCTTTTCTTCAATAGCGAGGGACTTCAGATACCACTGCTCCGCCCTATCGAAATCCCGCGGCTCCTGGGCGACCATTCCCAGTTGGTGGTAAGCACTTGCCTCCCCTTCCAAATCCTTGACGCGTACGCAATGCTCTGCCAGTCGCCTGAAAAGCCGCTCAGCATCCGCAAAATTGCGGCTGTTCAGCGCGAACGCGGCCATCGACTGCGTGAGAGCGGCAATGGGGGTGGAAATCCCCAGCCGTTCGGCTTCCTCCAGCGCGTGGTAGAAGTTTTGCCCGTGGATGTGGAAAAGAAACCGCTGCTCGTGCAACTCTTTCGGCGCCAGTTGATCTGCAACTCCTGCCATCACGTTTACGAATGCCCGTGTCCACGCATCGCGAGTCTCCGCTTTGCTCGTCTTTGCGCCGGATGATCGCAGATAGCTGGTCAGCAGCGGGTGCATCTCATAGATCGCCTGCCCGGTGTCGCGCAGCAGCCCCGCCGGGCACAATGCGGCCATCAACTGGTCTATCTCTGCCCGCGTCCAGCCCTCATCCACCTGTTTGGCCATGTATTCCATATAATCGACATCCGCGTATCCCTCGTGCATGCCCAGCGGAATGAGCAGCGGGCGCAGCTCCTCCGGCAGCGATTGCTCGACAAAGCGCAATGTTGCGTACACTGCGGCCAGCGCCTCATCCATCCCGGAGCTTAGGCTCGCCAGATTTGTGCGTAGAGCCGCCACCACCTGTGCCGGCTGCATCCGCTCAAGGCGCGAAAGAACGGCATGCATCACCAGCGGGTGCCCGCCCAGCAGATTCATTAGCTCAACCAGCTTTTCGTCTTCGCGATTTACTGGGAAGTCGAAGTCGCGGACAATTGCTTCGCAGTACTCCCAACGTTCCTCACGGTCCAGGCCGCCCAGAGACAGCACGAACCGCCGCTTCGCTCCCAGCCAGTCTTCGGTTGATCGGCTGGTGATGAGAACCTTGGTCGCTCCGCCGCGTAATTGATCCAGAAAGCTTGCCAACAGTTGCCGGTCAGCCTCGGTAAGATTCGCGGCAACTGCGGTTCCAGCAATTCCGGCCGCGGATTCAAAGTTGTCCCAGACGATGACGAAGCGGTTCTTGTTGAATAGCTCAGCCAACGCGCCGATTCGTTGTTCAATCGGAGCAGTAGCAAATTCGCTACGGAAGAAAGCCTCTCCCAGCCGGTTGATCACATAGTCTGCACTGTGGATATCCTTGAAGCTGATCCAGAAGCAGCCATTTCCCAGGCCCCCGGTCGAGTCCAGCCAGCGCAAGAAGCCCTTGGCGAGCGTGGTTTTGCCCACTCCGCCCAGTCCCTGAATCAGGATTCCCGCTGGTGGGCGGCGCATCGCCCGCTCAATCGCCAGAATCGCGCTGTCACGCCCGATAAAGCCGTAGGGATCTTTCTGCTGCCGCAACTCCTCGGGCAGTTTTGATTCGCGCGTCTCTAATTTCGTTCCGCCCTTGGCGGCAAAGGTAAAGGGCATGGGATCTTGTCTATAAAGTACGGGCAGCAGCCAATCCTGTAACGGATACTTGCCCCGCGCGCAGATCCGCTTGTCGTGGCTCCACATCTGCTGCCGTCCCAGCCGCACTGCCTTGGCCATGCTCCCTTCCTTGAACAGGCCGCGATAGAAGCTGGGCAAAAACTCCTGCGCTCCGCTCACATAAAGCGAATAAGCCATTGCCACCACATCGCGCATCCCGGAGCGCAGCAAGGCGGTGGCGACAGAAGCAAAAGGATCGTCGCTGCCAACATCCACCATCGCCGATTGGCAGGCATTTAGCACCACCCCCGGCACCGCGCACTCCCGCAGCAGGGCGCTCAGCTTCTCCGCCGGAATGGGGTCAGCGTCCCCCTCCTCCGTCTCAAAGACCAACGTGCCTTCCGGCCCTCGCAGGGTGTAGCCGCTGTTGCCGTGCGTCTCCACGTCGTAGGCCCCGTGCCCGTCAAAGTGCAGGATGTGGTAAAAGCCGGGCCGCTCGCGCAGGTGTTCGCGGAGCTGATCGAAGGTAGGCGGACGCAGCAGTTCAACGTGCGCCGGCAGCCCGTCTTTCTCGATCAGCTCCACCAATGGCCGCGCTATCGACCGAAATTTGACATCTTCGGCGCCGTACGGCCGCGCGACAACCAGCAAAATGTTGACTTTGTCCCTCGGCAGAGAGTCGGGAATTGGCTGCGGATCGCGGCCCAGGTTCAATCGCCGCTCAATCTGGCAGGTCTGCGCCACCCAGCCCAGCTCTGGGTCGCAGAGCGCTTCCCACGGCCAGGCAAGTATCTGTGGATCGTCACTGGCAATTTGCAAATGCAGCCCGGAGTAATCATTTTCCGTGGACGCGTCAAACAGTCGGCCAGCCGCTCGGTCTTCAAACAATGCTGTAAATGCTTGTTTTCCCCAATCGCTCAACGCATCGAGAACACGGTCGGCATGTTCTGTCTCAGGCGAAAACGGATAATCCAGGAATGTCTCCAGATACCATTTGAGCTCGCGGAGCAGGTCGCTATTCGGCCTTCCCTCAACAGGAAACCCCACAGGAGACGGCAGTACAGCTTGGGGCGTGGTCTTGCCATCAATCAGGCGAACTACCTGAAAGGCCGCCGGGGCGCTGCCGGCGACATGTGCGATGCGCAGTGTCGCTTCCGCATCCTTCTTTTCCATTTTCAG
>CAZHKN010000232.1:0-8257 GCA_964532725.1 uncultured Occallatibacter sp. | reverse complement strand
CCGCGCGATTGAAGCGAGTGTAGAAAGTAGAGGCTCACCACTGGCTGGGTATTGATTCCGAGCACATGATTTATTGCAGCGCAAACCAACTTATAATTTCTTCCGAAGAAACTCAAAAACCACATACCCGATCAGCGCCGCCAGAACAGCGATCAGAAAATTCGCACCGGTAAAAATATCATCGAGCGCGACCAGCAGCGTCTTGCCGCGCCCCGCCGAGGCGTTGTACTCCCCCATCAGCAGGTTGGAATAGAAGAGAAAAATAATGAACGCAATCTCGATCACCGCCCGCCAGACGGGAGTAAGCGGACGCGAATTCTGCGGACCTTCGGACATAAAGCCAGCATACAGAGAACCCGCCAACCGGCCAATCGAAATCGAACTCTGCTCATCCTGACTCATGCCGGAGCGCCTATAATCACCCTGTCGTGATCTTCTCTTCTTCATTCCGTTTTTCGTGGCTGAAAACAGCCTCTGCCCGCGCCGCGCTCCCCTTCGGCCTTGCGATTCTTCTTCCCGCCAGCCTGCAGTCAGTTCAGGCTCAGATGCCTCAAGAGATTAGCCGCACCGCAAGTGCCGATGGGGTTCCTGGGGGAAGAATCCTCCTGGTGATGCCTTTCGACAACCGCACCGGCCAACCCAGCCTGGAGTGGATTCGCGAGGCCGCGCCGGAGATTCTCAGCAGCCGCTTCGCCTCGGCAGGCTTTTCGCCGATGAGCTGCGCAGACCGCCTCTATGCTCTTGACCATCTCGGCCTGCCGCAGGGTTTTCAGCCCTCCCGCGCAAGCGAAATCCGCCTCGCGCAGACCCTCGACGCCGATTCCATCATCGTCGGCAGCTATCTCACTGACGGCACAGGCATCGTCGCTGAGGCCCAGATCGTCGACGTGCCCCACCTGCGCATGAGCGAACCGGTCACGGCCCGGGGCGATATGCGCGACCTCATCAAGGTCTACGATGAATTGGCCTGGAAACTAACCCGCCAGCTCGATCCTGCGTTCAACCAACCCGAGGAGACCTTTGTCGCCGCCGGCACGGGCTTGCGACTGGAGGCATTCGAGCAGTACATTCGCGGCATCTCCGAAGCTGACCAGCAGGAGCGGCTTCGCCACCTCACCACCGCCACCGAGTTGAACCCTCTGTTCCCCAAAGCCTGGCTGGCCCTGGCCCGCGAAGAGTTCGCCGCGCAGCAATATGAAAAATCAGCCGTGGCCTTTGCTAAAGTCACCGGTAGAGATGCCGACGGCCTCGAAGCCGGATTCTATCGCGGCCTCTCCCTGCTCTTCAGCGGCGATTACCCCCATGCCGAAGCGGCCTTTGCATCTGTGGCCCAGATGCTCCCGCTGGCCGCGGTGCTCAACAATCAGGGCGTCGCCATCAGCCGCCAGGGCCACGACGGCAGCTCGCTCTTCCGCCAGGCTCTGGCGGCCGATCCCAATGGAGCCGACTATCACTTCAATCTGGCGGTCACCCTGAAGCGGCAAAAGCATGCTGCCGAGGCCGACGACGAACTGGCCCAGTGCCTCAAGCTCCGCCCCGGAGACGTCGAGGCCGAGGCGCTGCAAGCGGCATGGAAAGCCCCCGCAAGCGCGCCGGCAAGCGCCGAAGTCAAGACCGACGCGCTCGAACGGATCGAGCGCAATTTCGATGCGGTCGCCTTCCGTCAGGCTGCGGCAACGCTCGATCAAATGGACTCAGCCCGCTTGGCTGCTTTGGCGCCGCATGAACGCGCCGTCAAACAATCAGAAGAGGGCAAGGAGTACCTGGATCGCGGCCTGCTGCTCGAAGCCGAGCGCCTCTTTCAATCCGCCATCGCCACCGATGCCGCAGTTGCCGAAGCTCATGCCGGACTCGCCGAAGTCCGCGAACGCACCGGCGATCAAGATGCCGCTCGCAGAGAGGCCAATCAAGCTCTCCAGCTTGACCCCAACAATCAAGCAGCCAAGGACCTGCTGCAAACGATGGATGTTGCAGGCGGCCAGAAGAAATAGCGATTTCCAAGCTGCTCAAAGGAGCAAGCCATGATTCAGCGGATACAGAAGCTCGCGGTTCTGATTGCAGTCGCAATGATTCTTGTCAGCTCCGCCCACGCCCAGCAACCAGTCGTAGATAAACTCCTCCTCGCCGACACCATCCAGCCAATCACCGACGGCGAACTCCAGCGCGCCATTGCCCGGGCCAACGCCGACGGCGCGCAGGCGCTGCTCATCGAACTCGACACGCCCGGCGGGCTACTCACCTCCACCCGCTCCATGGCCGGCGCGATTCTCTCCTCTCGCGTACCCGTGATCGTCTACGTTGCTCCAGCAGGGGCGCGCGCCGGCTCAGCGGGCTTCTTCCTGCTCGAAGCCGCGGACATAGCGGCCATGGCGCCCGGAACCAACGCCGGCGCGGCGCACCCGGTCGTCGAAGTCGGCAAGATGGACGACATCATGGCCCAGAAGGTCCAGAACGACACCGAGGCCTTCCTGCGCTCCTACGTGACCAAACGCAACCGCGACACCGAGGCCGCCCAGGCCGCCGTTCACTCCTCGCACTCCTACACCGCCGAGGAAGCTCTCGACAAGCACCTCATCGATCTGACCGCCGCCAATGACGCTGAACTGTTGAAGGCTATTGATGGACGCACCATCACTCGCCTCGACGGCAGCAAACTTACCCTGCATCTCACGAGTGCGCGCATCGAACTCCTCAAGCCCGCGTTGCGAGATCAAATCCTCGGCTGGCTGGTAGATCCCAACATCGCTCTGCTGTTTTTTGTCTGCGGGGCGCTGCTGATTTACCTGGAATTCAACTCGCCCGGCACCATCGTTCCCGGCGCGCTGGGCACGCTCATGGTGTTGTTGTCTATCTTTGCCTTCGACCTGCTGCCCATTCGCTATACGGCGGTCATGTTGCTGATTGCCGCGATCGCGCTCCTGATTCTTGAAGCCAAATTCGGCGGCCACGGCGCGCTGGCCATCGCGGGCATCGTCTGCCTCGCCTTTGGCCTGCTCACGCTGGTTGCCGCGCCGGTGCCGGAGCTGGGCATCAATCCCTGGATGGCCATCGCGGTCAGTTTGGCCTTCAGCCTCATTACCCTTATGCTGCTGCGGCTGGCCATTCGCGCCCGCCACATGAAGACTCGCCTCGGCGTCGACGCAATGATCGGCAGCTTGGCCACGGCAATGGAGCCGCTTACCCCTGAGGGTCACGTCCTCGTCGAAGGGGAGATCTGGCGCGCCGTCGCCGCTGCGCCGGTCGCCGCCGGGACGCAGCTCAAGGTCACCGGCCATGAGCAATACCTGCTGCATGTTGATCCGGCTGAGCCGTCCCCCTCATCCAACACACCGGTTTAGCGCTCAGCTGGAGTACAATTCCTGCAATAGCATTTTCGGAATTGCAGTAGCCGGAAAGCACACTCTCAAGTGGCTTTCTCCTCAAGGAAAAGCCGCCTTTCACCGCCGTGTAAACGTCTCTTAGTATTCTGAAAATGCTTTCAGTGAGGGTTATAAAATGGAAGGCCTTGGTTTGCCGGTTCTGATCTTCGTCGCGATCGTCGTTCTCTACGTGCTCAACTCAATCAAGATTCTCCGCGAGTACGAGCGTGGCGTCATCTTCCGCCTGGGGCGCGCGCTGCCAGTGCCAAAGGGTCCCGGCATCATCCTGGTCTTCCGTCCCTTCGACCAGATGGTGCGCATCTCCCTGCGCCAGGATGTGCTCGAGGTTCCCCAGCAGGATATTATTACCCGCGACAATGTAACGATTAAGGTAAACGCCGTTGTTACCCTCTATGTTGTCAATCCCAACGACGCTGCGATCAAAGTGGCCAACTACGTCTACCAGACCTCTCAGTTTGCACAGACCACTCTGCGCACAGTCCTGGGCGAAGTGGAGCTGGACGAACTGCTCAGTCATCGCGACAAGCTCAACCTGCGCATCCAAACCATCATCGATCAGCGGACGGAGCCATTCGGCGTCAAGGTCGCCTCGGTCGAAGTGAAGCAGGTGGATTTGCCTGACCAGATGCAGCGCGCCATGGCCAAGCAGGCCGAGGCAGAGCGCGAAAAGCGTTCCAAGATCATCCACGCGGAAGGCGAGTTCAACGCCGCCCAAAAACTGGTGGATGCGGCGCACCTTTTGGCGACCGAGCCAATGACGCTACAATTACGATATCTTCAGACCCTCACTGAGATTGGCGTAGAAAAGAACACTACCATCGTCTTCCCCCTGCCGATGGAGCTGATGACCCTGCTCAACAAGCTCGGTGTCTCCGCGGCGCTGAACGCGGAGAAGAAGTAGGGCTGCCCGCGCGCGCGGGAATTTCATTTTTAAGGGCGGCAGATGTTTCAGACATATTACGGCCAGAAGCAGGAAGACGGCGAACTCGACCCCGTGCAGGAACCTCATCGCGACACGGAGCTGACGCTCAGTTCCATGACGCTGCTGGCGATTTTCTTCGGCCTGGTCCTGCTCTGCGGAGCGTTCTTCGGCATCGGTTACACCGTGGGCCATCGCAGCGCTCCCTCGCCCGCCGCAGCCAACGCGCCCGTCACCCCGGCCAATACGCCAGTTGTAGTGGAGCAGCCCAAGCCCTCGGCAAGTACTGAAAATAGCGTGCCGCCGCCTGCAACTGCTCCGGCTCCCGATTCTGCTGCCCCTGCCAGCGCCCCCCCAGCACTGCCAGTCGCCTCGCCTGCACCAAAGCCTGCGCCAGCCGTGGTTCATCCTGCCCCACCCGCGGCAGTCAGTGTACCTGCAACGCCCAAGCCCGCCGCAAAGACTCCCGCAGCCAGCGTAACCTCAAAAGCCGCTCCTGCACTGGCCACATCCTCGGCAATCATGGTGCAAATTGCCTCCGTCTCGCATCAGGAAGACGCCGATGTGCTGGTCGGCGCGCTGCGCAAGCGCGGTTATACCGTCACCATTCAGCACAATCTGGCCGACAACATGCTCCACGTGCAGATTGGCCCGTTCCCTGACCGCACTAGCGCCTACGCCATGCGCCAAAAGCTCCTCAACGACGGCTACAACGCAATCGTGCAACCGTAGAGTGTGCCTGCTTCAGCCGACCGACCGTGCAGGGGGATTAAATGATCAGCTGCACCAGAAAGCACATCTTGCACACACTAATTCTGCTTTCGCTGCTCACGCATAAAGCGCTGCTAGCGAATTCACAGACGCCCAATCTGGCAAAGATACCAGAGATAACTACTGTGCCCTGCGCGCAAGAGCCTGCTAACAGTCTGCTCGACTCCAAATACATTCATGATCTCCTCAAGCACTTCGATTTCAATATCGGTGAACTCGATGAATGTAAAATGCTACGTTCAGAGTGGCTCAAAAGCAGTAATATCCTTTTGCTGCGCGGGGATAGGCCTGAAGCAACGGACAGTGCCTGGCGGGTGACTTTGATTCAACTGAAGAGCCAGCCAAACTTATGGGTCATACCAGTCACTCATGGAATGGTTGGGGAACCACGCATCGCCGATGAACCCCATAATCGAGCAGCCTTCAACGCACTCATTGAGGAAAATCATATCGTGCCCGATACGCCCGAAATGTGGACTTCTCTCGCCTTGTTTTACTTAGGCATGACTGGCAACGAGGTTGGTATCGCAGATGAGCGTTCTGACGTCCCGAGCGTCCCACGTTTACTTGTCGGAGAGGCCATTCTGAAGAAGCAAAATCTTCTACCCTTGATTGAGTGCAAGAAGCATGGCTGCGAAGTAACAATCAATGATCCACGATATATCGAATCGCAAAAGTCCTATCTCTCATGGGAATTGGACTTCTACATTTCGAATGATCTCGTCAGGCTCGAAGGAGTGGAAGAGTCGAGGAAGAAACTGGACAGGCTACATTCAGTCAAATAATCGATCAGAAGCGATTTTGCCTTCAATCGTAGATTACCCCCGCATCCACTCCGGCAACCCCGAGGCAATCGCCGCCCGCACCGCTTCCAGCAATTCCCTGCGGTCGGCAAAATCCTGCGGATAAATCGGCGGATGGAAAATAATATGCGCAGTGCCCGGCTGGATGCTCAGGCTGTGCTTGGCCATCATCGTCTCCGTGCCGTAAAGGGACACCGGAATGCACGGCGCGCCCGTCTCCTTCGCCAGATAAAACGGACCTTTTTTGAAGGGCAGCAGTCGCCCATCCTTCGAGCGCGTCCCTTCCACAAACGTCGTGATGTGGATGCCTTTTTCCAGCACCCGCCGCGCCGCCGCCACGCTCTCCTGTGCGTTCTCCACGCTGCCCAAGCGGTCTACTGGAATAAACTCGGCCAGCTTCATCGCGTAGCCCATCGCAGGAATCTTCATGATAGATCGCTTGCTGAAGGCCGCGGTGCGTCCCGGAATCTGCGGCAGCAGCGCCGGCGGATCGAGGTTGGAGAGATGGTTGACCATGAAGATGCAGGCCTTGCCGGCAGGTACATTCTCCCGCCCCTCGCTGATCACGCGAATCCCGGCCAGCCGGTACGCCGTGCGCACAATCCAGATAGAAACGTTATAGAGCGGCTTTACATCGCCGGTAATCACTGCCCAGGGAATCAGCGTAAGCGCTGCGGGAATGCTGAAAAATAAAATCGTGACAAGCAAAGTGAGTGAAGCAATCATCAGTTTTGAATTCCGCTTTCTGTTCAGTCGCCCAATGCTTCGTCGAGCCACTCGCATTGAAACTGTAGCGCCGGCCTCCAGGCCGGCTGTCGCGTGGACCTCCCGGTCCACGCTTTCGTCTTATCAGCGCGCATTTGCCCGCAGCCGCGCAGGCAGCTTTTCGTAGATGCCGTCAAAGCCACCATTTGAGAGTATCGCCACCACATCGCCTGGTTGCACTTCGGGCGCGATTCCGTTGATGATTGCTTCCACATCGGGAAAGAGTTCCGCCCGGGTTCCCTCGGCATTGAGCACGGCAACAACTTCTTCGGGATGCAATCGCTCGCTCTCCGCAATGCGCTGCTGTTGATAAACCCCAGCCAGCACGACGCGATCCGCAAGCCGCAAGCTCGCCACAAGATCGCTCGCCAGCACCTTGCGCCGCAGCGTATTCGAGCGCGGCTCCAAGATCGCCCACAACCGCGCCTGCGGGTAAACAGCGCGGAGCGCCCGCAGGGTTTCTCGAATCGCGGTGGGGTGATGGGCAAAGTCATCAATGATCGTGACGCCGTTGATCTCCGCGCGCACTTCCAGCCGGCGTTTCACGCTTTTAAACTCTGCTATCGCAGATTTGATCGATTCAACATCAATGCCTTGATTAAATGCCAACGTGGCGGCAGCCGTAGCGTTCAGAGCATTGTGCTCGCCGGCCAGGCGCATCCCCATCTCCACCCACAGCGCGCCCTCGTGCCAGATCTCCCAACGTGAAAGGCCGTTCTCAATACGTAGATTCTGGATGCGCCAATCTGCCTCAGCGCTGAATCCGTAACGCTCAACCCGGCAGAAGGCGCGGCTCACGCACTCGGTCACATTCGCATTGCCGTCATAGGCAACAATCACTCCCCGGCGCGGAACCAGATTCACCAGCCGCTTGAAGGCCGTCTTCACTGCATCGAGATCGGCATAAATATCCGCATGATCGAACTCGACACTGGTCAAGATCAGCGCATCCGGAAAGTAGTGAAGAAACTTCGGCCCCTTGTCGAAAAAGGCCGTATCGTACTCGTCGCCCTCGATGATGAAGGTGCGCGTAGGCCGCAACTGAAAGCTGGTTCTAAAGTTCTCCGCCACGCCGCCGATCAAAAACGACGGCTCTAACAGAGGGTTTTCTCGCGCTGCCACCTGATAAATCCACGCCAGCATACTGGTCGTCGTAGTCTTTCCGTGTGTCCCTGCGACCACCAGCGACTCCCGGCCAATCAGAAACTCCTCGTGCACCAAGGCTGCCATCGAGGTAAACGGAATTCGCTCATCAAGGACGCGCTCAACCTCAGGATTGCCGCGGGAAAGCGCATTGCCGACCACCACCAGATCTGGCGCAGGCGCAAGATTCGCCTCCGCATATGGTTCAAGAATCGGAATCCCCAGTGACCGCAGCAAGTCGCTCATCGGCGGATAAGCAGCGTTGTCCGAGCCGGTGACACGGTGTCCTTCCAACTGCAACAGCCCTGCAATCGAGGCCATCGCCGTGCCGCAAATGCCGCTCAAATGAATGTGCCGGATTGTTTTATTCATCTTCTCATCGCTACTTAGTGAAAATTTCTCTGGTCTGTGATCTATCTCGACTAGTCCCTAGTCCCTAGTCCCTAGTCCCTAGTCCCTAGTCCCTAGTCCCTAGT
>CAZHKN010000231.1:0-8302 GCA_964532725.1 uncultured Occallatibacter sp. | reverse complement strand
TCATTGCGCATCTCTGCCTGTACTCGATGATCGGAGCGGAGACGAAATCATGGGCTGGGACAAAAACGGACTTCCTACATGATCATCGACTCGTCCGCACTGGTCGCGATTCTGCTTGTTGAGCCTGAGGCCTTGCGGCTTACCACTGCAATTGCTGCGGCCCCTGGCTGCAAATTACCATCTTCTTGCTTTCTTGAAGCCTCAATGTTCATGCTTGGCCGCAACGGAGAGAATGGTTTACGTGATTTCGACCTATACTTGGCGCGACGCGGGATTTCAATCATACCGTTTTCCGAGAAGCAAGCTCGGTTGGCCCGCGAAGCTTTCAAGCGCTACGGCAAGGGGCGGCATCCCGCACAGCTCAATTTCGGCGATTGCATGGCTTATGCGCTGGCGAAGGAAACCGGCGAAGAGCTGCTTTTCAAAGGAACGGATTTCGCGCTGACGGATATTGCTGTTGCTGCGTACTGAGTGCCTTGCCTTGCTGCGTGGAATCCTGCATTCCGCGCAGCAAGGTGGCTTCCAGCTACTTCCCGAGCACATCCTGAATCGCCGTACCTGATTTCGGCACGGCTGCATGATAATCCTCGCCGAGAAGGGCAGCGATTGTAGCTGCAATCTGGCTCTCGGTCACCGCCGGCGCTTGCTTGCGTTCGCCGAGCGCCGGAGTATCCGGCCCCAGGAAGACCATCCAGGTCTCTTTCGATGCGGGAATCTTCTCGCCGTGGCTCGTCCATTCCGCGCCAATGCCGCGCCCGTGGTCGGGCAGGGCAATCAGCGTGGTTTTGCCGCGATACTCGGGCATTGACTGCACCAGTTCCCAAATTTGGCGCAGATAACTGTCGGCCAGATGTGCCGCGTCGAGGTAAGTGGGATAGCTGCTCGCGTGCGCCCAGTCGTCAGTCTCGCCCAGGCCAATAAACAGGAGCCGCGGCTTCTTCACCTTGAGATATTCAATGGCCGTATGGAAGGGCAGCGGATCAAAGGGTTCATCGGGCCAGATCCGCACGGTCTCGGTTTTGAGCGCGTTCAGTTGCGCAAGCTCCGGCGTTGCGGGAATCGCGGTCAGCGGATCGTATCCTGCATTGACCACAAAGCCGCAGCGCTCGCGATTGAAGATGCCGTTGAAGGCATCCCACGCGCCGAAGGCCGCAACCTGGCCTGCGAAGGCCGGTTTGGCGTTGAGCCACTCGAAGACAGTGACATTGGGGTTGGGAATGTTGTCATTGGAATGGATACGCGGATCACCGGAGCCGGTCAGCGTTTCGTTGTAGCCGGGGTAGCTGAAGTTCAATCCGTTGGTGACATGGGAATCAGAACCCAGCGCGCGGTTGCCAAAAATCTGCCCCTGCCCGGCCATTGCGCTCCACAAAAACGGCATCAGCGCTTGGCGGCGGGCCTCGGCGGTTTCGCGCCAATATTGCTGCTGCGCGAAGGCCGTGCGCTCCTTCGCTCCAGGGAGCGCCTCCGGTCCAACGGTCTTGATTAGCTCGGCATCGGCACCGCGGAAAACCTCCTGCCAGCGCAGGCCGTCAATCATCACGACGATTACGTTTTGCGTCTGGTGGGCTGTAGGCGCTTGCGCATGGCCAGTGAGCGCGAAAGGGACGGCAAGACTGAGCAAAGTAGTTGCATGAAGAAGATTGCGTAGAAGTTGGACTTTCATAACTCCTACACTGCCACAGGCATATTTCCGGCAGATGAATGAACGCGGACTGCTTCAGCGGAATCTGATAGATCGACCGTTGCCAGCAGCGTCAGTTCCGGGTCCAGCTCAGCGATTCGCACACGGACCATGCGGTTTGCGGACAGGCGGCCTGCGATTTCAACAGGCAGGAAATTTTCTGTGAGGGCAGTCGTGCAGCCGCGCGACGCCATCTCCGGCGGCGTATGCAGCGTGATTGCTTCAAGCTTCTGGCCGGCAAAGCGACTGCGGTGCGTCTTGCTCTTTGCCGCAATAAGAGAACGCAGTACCTTCATCCGCTGATCGACGACAGCCGCTGGAACAGGCTGCTCGGCGTACATCGCCCAGCCCGGTGTGCCGGGGCGCGGCGAAAAGGGAAAGAGATGCAGATAGCCGAAGGGCAGAGCTGCAATCAGCGCCCGCGTCTCTTCGAATTCAGCGTCGGTCTCACCGGGGAAGCCTACCATCACGTCTGCGCCCAGAGTTAGCTCAGGCCCGGCTGCGCGGCGCAACGCTTCAATCTTCTCTACGTAATGCCAGGGACGGTAGCGCCGGTGCATCCGTCGCAGCACGGCATCGGAGCCGGATTGCAGCGGCAGATGGGCATGACGGGCCAGTCGTGTTCCGCCATATTCAGCCATCAGCCCGATCAGTTCCGCATTCCAATCCATTGGCTCGATGGAACTGAGGCGCAGGCGAGGCAGGGCTGTCTCGTTGAAGATATGGCGGACAAGCGCTGCGAGATTTCTGGGCAGTGAGGCGGCAGTGTTTTCGGACAGCGCCGCTGCATCACGGCCCCAGCGGCCCAGGTTGATTCCCGACAGAACCAGCTCGTTGCCGCCGGCGGCGATAAAGCCTTCGACTTGCTTGAGGATGGCTGTGGCAAGCACGCTTTTCGAGCCGCCGCGCGTCTGCGGAATCACGCAGAAGGTGCAGCGGTTTCCGCACCCCTCCTGAATCTTGAGGTTGGGCCGGGTTTGCGCTCCGGGAACTACCTGCGACTCTTCAAGAAACGAGTGAGCAAAGCGGTCATCCGCCCACACCACCACCTGCGACACCTGCGGTGTGGCCAACTGCTCGCTATTCGCTCGCTCAGGCTTATGTGCTGGTTGAATTTGAATCAGGTTGTCGGCGGGATGCTGTGACGTACCGCGCGTCAGATCCAGAATAATCTCGGGCGCGAGGCCCTTGTGGCTGTTACCGATTACGGCGGCGACTCCGGCGAGGGTTGCCAGTTCGCCGGGGGCGCGCTGGGCGTAGCAGCCGGTGACGACGATTTTTGCGGCGGGATTTTTGCGGTGGGCGCGGCGGATGTAGGCTCGCGCAGCGCGGTCGGCCTCAGCAGTTACGCTACAGGTATTGACTACGACCACATCGGCTTCTGAAGGCTGGTGTACGCAGTGCCCCGCATCGAGCAGGCGATCACTGAGCGCCTCGCCATCGGCACGCGCTGCGCGGCAGCCGAAGTTCTCGATGTGGAAGCCGGTGGCCATGCTTTCAGTTTATTTGTATTTCTTGTTAATCGCACGGATGGATGCAGGATTGGTGGCTGATTGATATTGCTTTGTGCCGCCGTCACGCGCTAATCTGCCTTCGGGAGTTGGAGGTCAGGGTGCCAGAATCGCGCAGCGTAGTTATCCCGGCTTTTCGTTATCGCAACGCTCCGGCGGCGATTGAGTGGCTTTGCAAGGCCTTTGGATTTGAACGCCACGCCGTTTATGAAAACAAAGACGGAAGCATCGCCCATGCCGAACTCGCACTGAATGGCGGGATGATCATGCTTGGCTCGACGAAAGACGACGAACATGCCAAGGGCTTCAAGCCGCCGGATGAGTTGGATGGCGTTGAGACCGCATCTGTCTATCTCGTTGTAGCCGATGCGGACGCTGCATACGCGCGCGCCAAAGTAGCCGGAGCGGTGATAATTCGCCCGCTGCAAGATACGGCTTACGGCAGCCGCGAGTTTGCGGTGAAAGACCCGGAGGGCCACTCGTGGAGCGTTGGGACGTATGATCCGTGGGCGGCGCAGGAGTGAGTTAGACCTACGCGCCGGTTCAATCAGGTTGGGTGTAAGATAAATCGCATGGCAAACTATCGCGTTGTATTGCGCCAATCCGAAGAGGGTTTCAGCGTCTCTTGCCCAGGGCTGCCCGGCTGCTGGCCGCAGGGAGCTACCGAAGAAGAGGCGCTTGCAAATATTCAGATTGCTATTCGCGAGTATGTTGAGGCTGCCAAACTGTACACTGCTGCGGTCGACTGACGCATGGCGGCGCATCGACTTGAAATCTCCATGGGGTAACACTGATGATACTCGATAACCCCATTTACTGGTATAACAACCCACTGTGGACCACCGCTGCAACTATTGCTCAACTTGTTGGTGTATCTATAGCGGCGTGGGCAGCTCTGGAATCAAGGAAGAGCGCTCGTGCTGCAAAGCAGTCTGTCGAGTTGACGGCTCAGGCTATGAAGTATCGGGATCGAGCATATATCGCACTTGAGTGGTCTGGAATTAACGGACTAAAGAGCCCCGATGACGTGTTAACAATCCATCTGAAGTTTAGAAATATCGGAAGTACTCCTGCTAGCCTTGTTCGCCAATACAATTACTTCAACATAAATGAAGATACAATCTCTCTTTCTGATAATGAATTGACCGCTAGATTATCCTCTACCAGCATATTAGGAGATGTCGCACCTTCACAAGATTTTGAAATCAATATGCTTTGTGACCAGAGTGGACAATTCATAGCCCTCACGCCTCAGTCATTCCAAGATCTACAAGCTGGAAAATGGACCCTTCATGTATTCGGGAGAATCACCTATAGAGACGTTTTCGGCATAGACCATGAGACAAGATGGTCGAGGGTTTATGATCACAAAAACAAGAGCTTCCCCAATACCCCGCATTTCAATTCAATTACCTAAGCTCAGGGAGCGACCTATTACCCAATCGGCTTATCCCAATTCTCCAGCGTTTTTTGTAACTCGAGCATGAATTTGCTGGCGTCTGCGCCGTCGATCAGGCGGTGGTCGAAGCCCAGGCAGAAGTGCTGCATCGAGCGGATCGCAATGGTGTCGTTGCCTTCGGAATCGGTGAGGACGACGGCTTCTTTTTTGAGCCCGCCGATGGCCAGGATGGCTGACTCGGGCTGGTTGATGATGGGCGTACCGAACTCGCCGCCGAAGACCCCCGAATTGGTGAGCGTGAAGGTGGAACCGGAGGCCTCGTCGGGCTTGAGCTTTTTGGTGCGGGCGCGGTCGGCGAGATCGGCAATGGAGCGGGCAAGCGAAACGAAGCTCAGCGCCTCGGCCTGGCGCACGACAGGGACAATGAGTCCCCATTCGAGAGCGACGGCGATGCCGAGGTCTGCGTTTTGGTGGTAGTGAATGGCTCCGTTTTGAAGCGAGGCGTTGACGATGGGAAATTTACCGAGCGCCTCGGCAGCAGCGGCGGCGATAAACGGCATGTAGGTGAGCTTGACGCCGGTGCGCTTGTAGAAATCAACCTTTTCGCGCTCGCGCAGGCGGACGACGCGGGTCATATCGATTTTGTAGACGACGTAGGCGTGCGGGCTGGTGCGAACGCTCTCTGACATGCGCTGTGCAATGATGGAGCGCATCTTGCTCAAGGGCACGAGTTCGTCCGACCCCTGCGGTGAGACTGACTGCGGCTGCAGCGCGAGAGACGCGGCGCTGCCTGGGCCGTGCTCACGGAGGTAGAGCAGAATATCTTCTTTGGTGATGCGGCCGTTGGAGCCGGTGCCTGGGATGTTGGTTAGGTCGAGATTATTTTCTTTGGCGATGCGCCGGACCAGAGGCGAGGATCTCTGCGGAAACCCTGCGTTTGCGGCAGGTTTTTCCTCAGGGGCTAAAGCCACAGTAGTATGAGCTGCATTCTCGTACGGGCTAAAGCCCGTACCCTTCACCGAGGCGGAGACAGGAGCACTTGCGCCGAAGGCGCGATCTACCGCACCGGAGGCGTGGTCAATTGCACCGGAGGTGCTGCCGATGATAGCGACGATGGTATTGATTTGAACCGTTGCGCCGGCTGGGGCCTTAATGGAAGTTAGAATGCCCGCCACAGGCGCGGGGATTTCGGCATCTACCTTGTCGGTGGAGATTTCAAAGAGAGGCTCGTCTTTTTCGACCTGCTGGCCGACTTCTTTGAGCCATTTTGTGATGGTGCCTTCAAAGATGGACTCGCCCATCTGCGGCATCACGACGCTTGTCCCACCCACCACATGCGGTGGCGCCAACTCCGCCTTCGGCGGAACCTGCGGTGCGGCCAACTGCTCCTTCGGAGCGGGCGCAGGCTGAGCGGAGGCCACTGGAGCGGATGGCTTGGCCGCAATGTGTGCCTCGATCTCGCCGCCAATGATGGCGACTACGGTATTTACTTGAACTGTTTCGCCTTCCGGGAATTTGATCTCACTAAGGATGCCGGCTACGGGCGAGGGAATCTCGGCATCGACCTTGTCGGTGGAGATTTCAAAAAGCGGCTCGTCTTTTGCGATGGTGTCGCCGGTTTTTTTGAGCCATTTGGTGATGGTTCCCTCAAAGATCGACTCGCCCATCTGAGGCATGATGACGTCGGTTGGCATGGATCACTTTCTCCGCGAAACGAGGCCCTCTGCAGGCTCGGGGCCGCACCCGGCTCTTCACAAATTATAAATTGTGAGGCTTACGAAGAGTGAGACAGGCTCAGGCGTGGCGGAGCGGATCAGCTGTGTGCTTGAGCCGCTGCACTTCAGCGGGGATTGCAAGAGGAGTATCTTGGGCGGGAAAACTGTCTGGCTGCGAGTCGGTTGTTGCAAGTAGATCTGAGAGAGATTCGACCGCGAGAATCTGCTGATCGAAGACCAAGCCAAATTGTCGCGCGGCTTGATGAGCGATGGCTTCGAGGCTGGGCAGGGACTCGAGGGCTTGTACTTCACGTTGAAGGCTGGTGACGGGCCGGTCGGTGATGCCGCAGGGATTGATGAGGGTGAAGTCACTGAGGTTGGGGTTGACGTTGAAGGCGAATCCATGAGAGGTGATGCCGCGCGAGACGTGGATGCCGATGGCGGCGATTTTGCGGCTGGTTCCACTGCTCTGGTCCAAAGAGTCAAGGCGCGGAGCGCACCAGACGCCGGTGAATTTTGGGATGCGGCCAGCAGGGACGCCGAAGCTGATGCAGAGGCGGATGAGGGCTTCTTCCATGGAGCGAACGAAATCGACTGGACCCATGCGGTTGCCGCTGGGATTGCGGAAGCTGCGGAGGTCGAAGATGGGATAGCCGACCAGTTGGCCGGGACCGTGGTAGGTAACGTCGCCGCCACGGTTGATCTGGTGGACGGTAACGCCGCAGCTGGCCAGCAGTTCGTCAGAAGCAAGGATGTTGGAGCGATTGGCGTTGCGACCGAGGGTGAGGACGGCGGGGTGTTCGAGCAGGAGGAGGGTGTTGCCGATGCGGCCGGCGCGGCGTGCTTCAACGAGTTGCTCTTGCAGGCGCAGAGCCTCGGCGTAATCCACGCGGCCGAGATAGAGGTACTGGATCATCGCTGTCTTCGATTCTATAGGCACCTGCACTACCTGCGGTGCGATGTGCATTTCCGGCACAAGGTGAATCTGCGGTCTGATGTGCATTGAAGAATGAAATCGGCAGTATACTTTAGCCATGCGAAATGAGTTTACGGCTGTAATCGAACAAGATGGCGAGTGGTTTGTGGGCTGGTCGCCTGAGCTTCCCGGCGCGAACGGGCAAGGCCGAACGGTGGAAGAGTGCCGCACGAGTCTTGGCGCTGCGATTCAGCTGATTCTTGAGGACCGCAGAGAAGACGGTTTGCGCGGAGTGCCTCCCGAAGCAATTCAGGAAACTGTAACCGTCGGATGAAGCGCGAATCGCTGCTTCGCCATCTGCGGCTACATGGCTGCTATCTCAAACGTGAAGGCGGTGCCCATTCTCTTCTGGTGCAATCCGAAAACAGGTCATGTAGAAGCAGTTCCCCGACACACCGAAGTTGCGGACATTCTTGTACGCAAGATTTGTCGCGGACTTTCAGTGCCGGCGCTTGGCCGCTAAAGCAGAAGTTAAGATTCACCGGGATTGCGGAAAGTTGATAAGAAGATACGAGCGCCCCTCGGCGAACCGAGAGGCAGTCGTCAGCGATTGGGTTGGAACTACTCTGCTGCTACGGTTTCGGCAACCGGCTCGACGGTTTCGTCGGTGGCCTCGGCCAGAACCTTGACCTTCACATGCGCGGTGACTTCACGATGCAGCTTGATAGCAACGCTATGGTCGCCGAGGGCCTTGATCGGCTCGGGAAGCTGAATTTTGCGACGATCCACTTCAAAGCCCTGAGTCTCAAGCTCACTCGCAATGTCAGACGAGGTGACGGAACCGAAGAGGTGGCCGTTCTCGCCGGATTTGCGGGTAAAGCTGAGCACGAGGGGTTCGAGCTTGGCAGCCAGCGCCTCGGCCTGCACTTTTTCAGTGGCCGAGCGGCGGGCAGCGGCAGACTTCATCTGCTCGATAACGGCCTTGTTGGCCTGTGTGGCCTGCATGGCCAGCTTGCGCGGCAGCAGAAAATTGCGTCCGTAGCCGTCCGCGACCTTGACCACGTCTCCGCGGTGGCC
>CAZHKN010000230.1:0-8314 GCA_964532725.1 uncultured Occallatibacter sp. | reverse complement strand
CTCCGCTCTACACCAATTGGAGAACCGCTATAGTGTGAGCCGCGCTGCCGAGAGATAGAGGCTCGACTGGCGGAACCGCGCCTTGCGGCCCCGCCGGCGAGGCAGGGGTTATTTGATGGTGTAGGCCGCCGTGGCCACCGCGCTATTGCTGTAACCGGGGGCAATCGCGATGGCTTTCAGCGTCTCCGTCTTTGAAACACTGATCGCAGCCGTGTACTTGATCGATTGCGCAGTCGGTGTACCTCCGTTTGTCGTGTAGTAGATAACCGCATTGGGCGTTTTGTCGATGATGGTTACACTCTGCGTCGCCTTGTAGGTTCCCGCCACTGGAGTAAACGCTGGCTTGTGCGCCGTCCCCAGTAAAGTCACCGTCAGATGCGCGTTCACAAAGGTGAAGGTGTAGTTGGTGGAGGCCAGTGTACCGATGGCCGCGGTAATCGGGTAAGTGCCCACCGCCGAAGTCGGCGTCGCCGTGGTGGTCAGGCTCGCCCGCCCGGTCACGGTATGGACCGCGAGGTCGCTGTTTACAAACCCGGAGATTGTGTAGGCAAAGGCCGGATTCGCCGCCCCGTATTTCCTGCTCGCGCTCAGTGCGGTCACCGTCAACACAGCTTTGTTTACGGTAATACTGTGCGAGACAGGCGTGGCGGAATTGTAGTCTGTGCTGCCTGCCTGGTGGGCCGTGACTGTCACAGTTCCCGCGCCGACATAGAGCTTATTGCCTACGATATGGCCGGGACCAGCTACCGAGAAGGTGACCGGATTGCCGGAAGCTCCGCCGGTTGCTGTCAACGTGATGGCCGCGGCTCCGTAGGTGACCGGCGAAGCGGGCGCCGTAAAGGCGATCGTCTGCGCAATCCGGTGGACGACGACAGTTTGCTTGACGGTAGGAGCACCCCAATACCCTGAGCCGCCGGCCTGATTCGCAGCTACGACGATCGTTCCAGCGCCGGTAACCGTGAGATGATTGCCTCCGGTGATGGTTCCGGGGCCGGCGATAACGCTGAAGATAACCGGGTTCCCTGAGCCGCCGCCCGTGGCCGAAAGCGCGATGGGCGCTACTCCATAGACGACCGGAGAGGTTGGCGGAGTAAAGGTGATGGCCTGCGGCTGAAGGGTGGCCACGGCGCTGAGAGTGAACCCCTGGGTTGCGCCGCCCACGTTCAGATCGTTGTCTGTCAACTCGAAGGCGCCGCGGTCAAAACCGAAAGCCACCGGGGTAAAGTTGATGGCGTAGTCGCAGTTCGCGCCCGTCGCCAGCGTACCCGCGGAATCGGTCGAGGAGACATTGGGGCAGGTGGATGAGCTGTCCAGATTGAATCCATTCGGGAGGCTGGGGTTTGTACCGGCTCCGGGGACAGAGATACTCAATGGGGCGTTGCCGTTGTTGAATACCACGAAGCTCTGCGGGCTATCGGAACTGGTTGCGCCCACATTGGTTGAGGCAAAGCTCAGGCTGTGCAGATGCCTGAAGTCGAGCTTGAAAACGGTCGCGTCGGCGGGGTCGGGGAAATACAGGTTGCCTGCTCCGTCGAGGGCGACGCCGTAGGCCGGCGGACCTGGAATCAACACCTCTTGGGTGTAGACGCCCCCCGAGAGCGATTCCTTGAGGATACGGCTATTGATGGTGTCGGCGACGTAGACATCGCCGGCGGCGTCCACAGCCAATCCGTACGGATAATGCATGCCGCTGCCCAGAATCGCTGAAGTATAGCCACTGCCCGTCCAGGTTTCCATCACCACCTGGCTATTGCCGGTATCGGCGACGTAGACATTGCCACTGCCGTCGATGGCGATTTTTCTCGGCTGGTTGAAGCTGGTGGCGATGGTTATGGGCGAGGAGTACGCTCCGCCGGACAATATCAACTCATAAACTGCTCCGTCGTTGAAGCTGGAGTAGTAGACGTCGCCATAGCCGTCCACCGCAAGCCCCGCGGGAAAATTCAACCCGGTAATCACCGGAGTCTGAACCCACGCTCCCGCGGACCATACCTCCTTCAATATCTGGTTATTGCCGGAGTCAAGGACGTAAACCGCGCCGCTGCCGTCCACGGCAACATCTTCGGGGTTGTTCAGGCCGCTGACGACGGTAGTCTGCACATACCCGACGGCCGTCCAGGCCTCTTTGTAAACGGTGTTGAGGTTGTAATCGACGACATAGACATTGCCGCCCGCATCAACTGCCGCCGCGAAGGGATTGGTCAGATCGTACGGCGAGAAAGAACCCGCAACCCGGATGACGTCAAATTCGAAAAAGTCCTCCGGCTCCAGAAAATTCACCAACGGCCCAGTGCCGCTGCCTTTGAAGTAGCCCGTTGCCGTAACGTGATAAGTTGCGTTTTTCAAAACCACAGCGCCGGAGCGGCTGCCAGGGTATTGAGGCGTGAAGCGCACTCCAACTGCGCAACTATCGCCGGCGCTGTACGACGTTGTCGTGGTGCAGTTGCCGGTTCCGGTGTCGGTAAAGTCCTGCTTCGTCGCACCTTGAGTAACAACGTCGGCGCTTCCCAACTTCGCCGTGCCACCGCCGGAGAACTGAAAGAGCGCGTAGATCGGTCCGGAATTTGATCCCACATTCACTGACCCAAAATCGCCGCCGGCAAGGGTAAATTTCAGCACATCCTGGCCGAAGGTGTCGGCAAGATAAACATTGCCGCCGCCGTCCACGGCAATGCCCAGCGGCCCGCCCAGGTTATAACTTGGAAAAACACTTTGCGTGTAACTGCCGCCGGAAGGAGTCTCCTCCACAATGCGTTTATTGGTAAAGTCGGCAATATACAGATTGCCGTTCGAGTCCACGGTAAGGTCATAGGGATAGTTCAGGCCGCTGGTGGGAACGACGCTTGGTGTGTAGCTGCCTGCCGAATAGGTCTCCTCGTAGACGGCATTGTCATCAATGTCGCTGACAAAAATATCACCGCTGGAATCGACTGTAATTCCGGTGATCTGCGCGAAGTTGCTGGCGTAGGTCAGGGCCGTCTCGGTGTAGCTGCTTCCTGAAGGGACTTCCTTGAGAATCCGCCCGTGGCCCGTGTCGGCAATGTAGAGAGTGCCGGCAGAGTCGACCGCGACGCCGGTCGGGTAGCTCAATGCGCTTGTGGTGACAACAGTCTGCGTGTATCCGCTGCCGGAGGGCGCTTCTTTCACCACGCGATTGTGGCCGTTATCGGCAATATAAACATTGCCGCTGGAATCCACGGCCACTCCGTAAGGAGTCGCCAGCCCCGAGGAGACCACCACGGATTCGCTGTAAACGCCGTTGGTCAGAGTCTCTTTCAGAATCTCATTGCCTTGCGTATTGCTGATATAGAGGTTGCCCTGCGCATCCACAGCGCAGCGGTAGGGATAACTCAGGCTGCTGCTCGGCATCACGCTCTGCGCCGCGACAAAATGCGGAGCCAGCGGGGATCCCGCATGGGCAGCCGGGGTGAGTGAAATTCCGGCAAGAATCACCAGCGCCGGAAGCGAACGAAAGAGGATGGAACCGGTCCTGGAGGCCAGGCGCCGCCGCGAGATCAGTTGCGAGAGATTCATGTCGATCAGCTCCTCCTAGAGCTTTGAATGCGAAAAGGCGCAAGGCCGCTCGAAGGCGGGCTTACGGAGGCAGATTGCAGTTGCGAATTTGCGCCAAGGATACACGCCAGTTCCATTCAAGCGCAACCGGGGCTCAAATTCCCATCAAGATTGCAGAGTAGGAAAGTTTGATATCGAGGGGATTTTCGATTAGGGAAACATATTCATTCCGGGAGGAATGATCTTCGAAGAGAAAACTTGTCGATCCATCTTCAATGTGGAATCGGACCGGCCGGATCTTTGCCGTTTACCGACAAAACCGCGACCGGAATGCTTGCTCCATTCACGAACTGGCGGAGAATCTGCTTGCGGTCTTCCGAGGACTGCGCCACTTCGAGGGTGATCCCCTTCAATGCCGCCTGTACGCTCCAAAGATTGCCGTTCAACTGGTCGGAAATCTTTGCCGCCTGCAACTCGCGCGCGGCAAGATCCGGCGCTACGCCCTGGCGCGCGACGATCAGCAGCGCTACGCGCAGATGCTTTGAGCTGCTCACCTGCCCGGCTCGTAGATGCATGACCTTAATACGTGCAACATGATGCTTAAGCCCCTCGGCATCGGCGCTGAGAGCGAGTACAGCTTTCTGGCCGGGCAGGTCGTCCACATGCAGGAACCGCATGGCGACTGTAGCATTTCCCACGGTTGCAGTAACTACGTCATCTATTTGCAAGCTGAAGGTTCCAGGCGCAGCCAGCGAGCGCGGCTTGCCGTTCACGGCGATGGCTGCTTCGGCAGGCAGCAGAAGATTCGTCGCAAAGCCGCCCGCATCCTCGGGAATCGCGGCTGGGTTCAGGTCCAGCGTGATTAGCGCCGCGCCGCCCTGCTCAACGCAGGCCGCATGAAGGGGTTGGTGCGTGGGCTTGTTATGGCCCGACTTATCAAGATTCTTAACCATTCCATACGGAGCGTCGAAGGTATCGGGCACGAGACTGATCTGCGTCGATTCCGCCGAACCGGCAAAGGTCGCATTGAATAGCTTGTCCTGCGGCCCGTAGTCGCCGCTGGTGCAACCCAGCGCAGCGCCGCTGTTCACCCACAAATAACGCAAATGGCGCGGGTCGCTATCCCAGGAGGAAACAACCTCGCGGGGAAACTGCGCGCTCAGCGCTGTCAGCTCCTGCCGGGGCCGGTAACCGCCCGCGCGGTGGTTATCGAGCACAAAGACCTTCTCCAGGTCGAGTGTTGACTCGATGTAAGACGCCCAGCCCGCGTCAGTCAGCCAGATATTCAATCCGCCGTGGCCGCGCAGAAAATCATAATCGCGGCTGTAAGCTCCTACGATGCGCTGTGCACCGGGCAAATAACTGGCCGCAATCCCGGTCCAGAAAATATCCAGCGCGCGCTCGAATCTGCGCCGGTCATCGGCACTCGCCGAGTAGCGATAGCCTTCCACGAGTGAGTCCAGATCTGTCGAGTAATAGGTAGGGCTGTCGAATTCATGGATGCCGTTGCGGTGTATAGCGTCTAGCCACTCATCCATCTGACTGTGGGCTTCAGTCACCGCGAGGCCATCTCCCGTCGCCTGGCCGATCAGCATGCGGCTCGTCAGATTCATCAGGAAGATATTCGTATAACTAACCGGAACATTGTGCCGCGCCAGGGCCTCCAAAGCAGCTGAGAGATGCGGAGCCATGCGCGCCTTGAAGCCAGCAGTTAACTCCTTGCCATAACTCAGATAGAACGGGCCGATGGCTTGTGTGCCAAACTCAATCGCGTTCAGGTCAGTCACCGCGTCGTCGCTTGTCTTCCACTTCAGCTGGCCGTAGCTGGGGCTGGAGCGATCCATATCCTGCGTCGCGTAGGCCTGTTCGATCCATTTTTCAGAGAGCGCCAGATCGCCGCCGGTCATGCAGTTCAGCAATGCCGCATTGGTGAGGTCGCGCGTCGTCTGCGGCTTATGCGGGCTGGAAGCGGAAGACGCAAACTCGGTCAGGCGGCTCCGCAGCGCAGTCTCTAGCCAATTCGGCGCTTGTGCGCCCGCGCGAAGAGCGAAAATAAAAAACAAAATAAGCGCCAGTGAAGCCGATCTCGCCATCTGCTCCTCTGCCGCGATGTTTATGCCAGTTGGAGTTGAGCGCAGGATTTGCGGGGCGCGATAAATTTGTCGGCGCGCCAGACTACGCAGAGCTTTTCCGCGCCGAGTAGCCTACGAATCTGGCCGCGCGCATGATCGGACCATGGCCCGCGCCGGTCCAGCCGCACATAAGCCTGCCAATGACGCAGCGCGCAGCGCCGCTCCCCCTTGCGCTCATAGGCCAGCGCCAGATTGTAATGAGCATCGGCATAGCGCGGGGCCAGAGCGACGGCCTTGCGATAGGCCACTATGGATTCGTCAACTCGTTCCAACTCATCCAGCACGTTGCCCAGATCAAAGAAGGCCAGCACATAGTTAGGATCCGCCTCGGCGGCGCGGCGATACAGATCCTCGGTGCGCCCGAACTGGCGGAGATGAAAATAAATGGTACCCAGGTTGATCAGAGCTGGGGCGTACAAAGGATCGCGCTCCACAATCTGCTTGTACAGCTCAACGGCGCGTTGTTTCTCGCCCGCTTCCTCCGCTTCAACGGCGGCAAGAAAGACATCCTGGAGATTGTTTGCCGCAGTTCCCGGTCGCCGTAGCTGTGCGGGTCCGTTCCCATCTACCGCGGTCTGGTCAAAGTCGAAGAGCAACTGGCGGCGGATCGGGTCAACGATTGCGCCGTGATGGCGGAAGGCAACCCGCGCCCCGCTGCGCACCAAGCACGCCTCCAACAGCGGATTCGCCATGCCGGAGACAGCGCGCATGGCCACAATCGAGTGGCGGATCGAAGCGGCGGAAATATCGTCCTCGCGCAGAATGCGCAGGGTGCGCAACTGGCCAAGATCCTGAAAGGAATACACTTGCTGCTGGGTGATTAGCCCCGCTCGCTCCCACCCCAGCAACTGGCGGGAGGTGATTTGCAAGATGCGCAACACGTCCTGACGGCTATAGCTGGTCACTCTTCAGTGCTCCACTGGCTTAACAACTCGGCTGTGCGGCGCAACCGGATGACTGACTGCGCCTGGCTGAACAGTTACTGAAGAACCGCTCTTGCTGCGATTATGCCAAGAGTATGCGTGGATAAGCAGACAAGTACTACCGCCGCAACAAAAAAATCCGTGGATAACCCGTATCTGATTTGGTTCAAGTTCGGATCAGCGGCCGGCGATCTGTGGAAAACGGAGAATTATGGCACTAAAAGCGGAGCTATCGGCAAAGAACCCGAAGAGTGTTTGATTAGAATCCGGTTACAGATATTACCTTGGCGGGCAACCGTCAGCGATTTAACGCATTGTCTCTAAAAATTCTCAGAACATCGTCTTAGAATAGCCTCAAGGAATTCTTCGACGGACTGTGCGGTGAGATCGGACGCCGCCACAGCCGCTCGTTGGAGACACGGGGCAAATTCGTCCTGCGACTCTGCGACCTCTATTTTTGGGGCTGCGAAGATAGCCCATTTGCTGTTATATGCCCGTCCTACAAGGACAGAAAAGGAACCTCCCTTGAGCGCGATGTGGAAACCCAGTCAGACGTCTTCTATTACCCCGACCCCTGCTCCAGAGCCTGCGCGCCCTGCCGCCGCACCTGCACAGACATTTGAGCCCGCTACCCGCACGGCCGCGCCGTCCGCCGGCGACCAGGCCACCATCGGCAAGGGACTGGTCATCAAAGGCGAAATCACCGGCACCGAGTCGCTGTATATCGACGGTAAGGTGGAGGGAAGCATCACCCTGCCCGGCAACCGCGTTACCGTGGGCCGTAACGGCAACGTTACCGCCAACATCACCGCGCGGGAGATTGTTGTGCTGGGCAAGATTCGCGGCAACGTTACCGCGACCGACCGCATCGACATCCGCACCGAGGGATCGCTGACCGGGGATGTGACCGCGGCGCGCATCAGCATTGAAGATGGCGCGTTCTTCAAGGGCGGCATCGACATCAAGAAGGCCGACGCCAAGCCTGCCGCCGCCACGAGCGGCCCGGTTGCCGTGGCCGCCACCTCCGAAGCGGCTAAACCAGCCCAAGCATAGAGTTTATCCATCGCCGCTGGAGCCGCAATCCGCGGCTCCGGTGGCCGAGTCTTGCCGCCCGGCGCCCCTCCCAGTGGACAAAATGCAACTTGCAGGCCGTGTTCATGGCCAGCGATCGGGCTGCCCGAAGGTTCGCCCGGATGGTTGCCAGCTCACCCGGCGGTTGTGGAACATGCACAGTTTCTGTGATTCTGTGCTGCGCATATATGCCTATATAAACAGGGGTTCCATGGGCATAGCAGAGGAGTTTTGAGCGGAGGAGATCTGGTGAGCGCGAAAACTCGTCGCTCAGGCGGAGTTTTTTTGCGGGTTTCTGCTTGCGGGCGCGGAGTAAAGCGTGAAAAACAGCCTGAAAATGGGCTGTTTTTGCACGTTTTTACGCGTTTTCCGATGCGAAATTGGGCACCTGCGGCGCGGCGAATTGCCTTCGGCGCGGCGGGTTGGGGTTCGTGCTTTCCCACCCATTCACGATGAGACTGTGAATGGATGGGGCACCTTCATTGGTGGCCGGTCAAGGGCGGGGCACCCGGCAGGCCGCTGCCCCCTCCGAAGCTCTTTCAAAATACATTAATTAGCCAACTCTGGGGAATTTTAAACAGTTACAAAGTTCTGTTTTTCACAAGTTAGACTTGAGTTACCATGCTCCTACTCCAAAATTCCAGGGCCGGGAGCACTGAAAATGGAAAAGAAGGA
>CAZHKN010000229.1:1991-8321 GCA_964532725.1 uncultured Occallatibacter sp. | reverse complement strand
TCCGCCGCCTGCCCAAGGCCGAGCTGCATCTGCATCTCGAAGGCACCATCACGCCTGAAACGCTGGCCGAGCTGAGCAAGCGCCACGACGCTGTGCCCATGACCCTGCGCGAGGCCAGGGCGCTTTACCAATTCGACGACTTCAGCGGCTTCATTCAGTCCTTCAAAGCCGTCACTCGCCGGCTCCTCGACCCGGAAGACTACGAACTAGCCGCTATCCGCATGATCGAGGGGCTGGCCCGTCAGGGAGTGGTCCACGCCGAGGTCTTCATCTCCGTCGGCGTCATCTACATGTGGCGCAACTTCGACCCCCGCGCCTTCGAGCCGATCTTCGAGGCTCTGGAACGCGCCCGTGAGCGCGGCCAGCGCGAACATAGCGTCACTATCTACTGGATCTTCGACGCAGTGCGTCACTTCACCGTTCCAGAGGCCGACCGCGTCTTCCGCAAAGCCGCCGAAATGCGCCCTCACTATCCGTCGATCGTCGGCATTGGTCTCGGCGGCGACGAGCGCCAGGCCGGCTCGGAGCCTTTCCGCGAGTTCTACGAGAGAGCTGCAGGAGCCGGCCTGCGTCTCACCAACCACGCCGGAGAAACCACCCCGCCTGCGGCTATCTGGGAGGCGCTCTCCATCGGTTCGGAGCGTATCGGCCACGCCCTCTCGGCTATCCAGGACCCAAAGCTCATCGAAGAGTTAAAGGCGCGAAACATCCCGCTGGAGCTGAATCCCACGTCTAATGTCCGTACCGGCGTTTGTCCCTCCTTTGCCGCGCACCCACTGCGCCAACTCTTCGATGCCGGGCTGCTGGTCACAATCAACTCCGACGACCCGGCCTTCTTCGGCTCCGACCTCGCCAACGAGTACCTGTTGGCCCACACTGAGCAGGACTTCAGCAAGGAAGAACTCCGCCAGCTTGCCGCCAATTCGATCTGCGCGAGCTTTCTTCCGGAAGCTGAAAAGACAAAATGGCTGGATCGCATTCGCGCCGCCGAGTGACCCAACTAGCCCCGCCTTGCTCAACCGCCGCTTCACGTGATTCACTGAGGTCCGAAGGCGGCGCAGACCATGAAATATATCCTTGCATTGGACCAGGGAACCACCAGCTCCCGCGCGATACTCTTTGACCACGCGGGGGCGATTGCCGCCGTCGCGCAGCACGAGTTCGAGCAGTTTTATCCGCAGCCGGGATGGGTAGAGCACGATCCCGTAGAGATCTTCACCAGCCAGCTCAGTTGTGCCATCGAGGCGCTGGGCAAGGCCGGTGCGCGCCCTGAAGATGTAGCCGCTATCGGTATCACCAACCAGCGCGAGACGGTGATTGTCTGGGATCGTGCGACGGGCAAGCCGATCTATCCGGCCATTGTCTGGCAAGACCGGCGCACTGCTCCGCAGTGCAGCGCTTTGGTTGAGAGTGGCGCAGAGGAAGAAATATCCGCCAAAACCGGCCTGGTGCTCGACCCCTATTTCTCCGCCACAAAGATCAAATGGATTCTCGACAATGTGCCGGGCGCACGGGCCAGGGCGGAGCGCGGCGAGCTGGCCTTTGGCACAATAGATAGTTGGCTGATCTGGAACCTCACCCGCGGCGAGCGTCATGTGACCGATGTGACCAATGCCTCGCGCACATTGCTCTTCAACATTGTCAAAGGCGAGTGGGACGAAGAGCTGTTGCGCCTCTTCGAGATACCTGCAAGTCTGCTCCCTGAGGTTGTTTGGAGCAGCCACAAGATCGGCGCTGTGACGACGACGCTCGGCCTTGGCGGAGTAATGATCGCGGGCATCGCTGGAGACCAGCAGGCCGCGCTCTTTGGGCAGCTCTGCTGGAGCGCTGGCGAGGCGAAAAACACTTACGGCACGGGCTGTTTTCTGCTGCAACACGTGGGCTGCGAGTTTGTGCGCTCGCGGCATAGGCTCATCACCACATTAGCCGCCAGCCCCGAGTCTCGATTGGAATATGCGCTCGAAGGAAGCATCTTCATCGGCGGGGCGGTGGTGCAATGGCTGCGCGACAACCTGCGGCTCATCAGCACCTCGGCGGATGTGGAGCAACTGGCGGCCTCAGTCTCCGACAATGGCGGCGTGGCCTTTGTGCCGGCCTTTGTCGGCCTGGGCGCGCCGCACTGGGACCCGCATGCTAGCGGCTTGCTGATTGGCCTGCGCCGTGACACCCAACCCGGCCACATTGCGCGCGCGGCCCTTGAGAGCATCGCGCTGCAGGTTGCCGACGTGCTGGAGGCAGTGCAGAGTGAGACAGGAACCCCCCTCGGCGCGTTGCGCGTCGACGGCGGAGCAGCGGTCAATGATCTGCTGATGCAGTTCCAGGCGGATATGCTTGGCGTCCCCGTGGTCCGCCCGCAAGTGACCGAAACAACCGCGCTCGGCGCGGCGTATCTCGCTGGTCTGGCTGTTGGATTCTGGTCGGGAACGGCGGAGCTGCGCGCGCAGCGCCTGGCCGACATTCGTTTTGAGCCGCGCATCGATGTTGCCGAGCGCGAGAGAAGACGCGGCAAATGGCGCGGCGCGGTCGAACGCTCGAAAGGCTGGAATCAGCCAGAATGAGCCGTGACCCTCTCGCCGCGCAAAGGTTGTTTACGGGTGAACTTCGAGCCAGTAGAGGCTTTCATCCATTACCCTTGAAGCATGAACATTTTCGATGAAAAACAGGCCGAGCTAGAAAAGCACGAGTTCATGATGGGCAAGGAACGGGGCCGGTTGGCGGTTGCGTTGGATCTGCTGACTGATTCATTGATCCTGGTGGGTCAGCACGGCGTCTACTGCGCCTCCAGCCGCAATCCGCAGAAGCCCGCGCTCGATTTGCAGGCCGTTCTGGGCGGAATTGAAGGAGCCAAGGCGCTGATTCAATCTGTAATGGAAGAGTTACGCACCCAGCGCGACGCCGCTCAGGCCCGCACCCCCGCCGAAGGCTGAATCCGCCCGTATTTTCAAAATGCGCTATGATATAGGAGCGCGCCCGTAGCTCAGCTGGATAGAGTGAACGCCTCCGAAGCGTTAGGTCGCAAGTTCGAATCTTGCCGGGCGCACCATTTTACGTATTTACTTTACGCTATGGCACAACTACCGATTCCACAATTCTACCCATAGCGCATTCGAGCGAAGTCCAATTCATTTGTATACGAAAGGTTGACCAAATTGAAGACCAGATTGGCAATTATTCCCCTGTGTATTGCTCTGATCCTGATGTCCGCGTCCGCACTTCGCGCGCAAGCGTTTCCCGTTGAGTCGATTTCCCCTGCGTACATTCCCGATGCGCCGACCCCAACACAAATCCTGACAGCGAAAAAAGTCTTCATCTCCAACGGAGGCGATCTTTTCACTCCGAACTCTACGGGCGCTGAAACTCGCCGCGATTACAGCCAGTTCTACGCCGCGGTAAAGGCCTGGGGACGCTACGACCTGGTAGGCTCGCCTGCCGAAGCGGATCTGGTGCTTCAGACCACGAACTATTTCATACAGGACATCCCTATCTTCCGGGTAATACTGCTCGACCCTAAGACAAACATTGCCCTTTGGGTTCAGGATGAATACGTTGAGGGAAAACCGAGCCTTGGGCAGTTCACCAAAAAGAACCGCGACATCTACGTTCATGCGCTCATAGACAAGTTTGTCGCCGACTTGAAAGAAATCTCCGGGCCGCCCACAGCGGCGAGATGATCTTGCACTCAATTGATGTGAAAGAATGCGCCCTGAATCTGAAAGCAAAGCAGGTGGGAAAGCACCCTTGCTCAGATGGAAAAAGCGCGCGCTTCAGTAATGTTAGGCCGGAGTTTAATCTCTCCGGGTGCATCATTTTTTCTCAACGGCTCGTCTCTCACTTGTATTTCAGAAGGATGAATATCAATGTAGCTCCGGCAACAGTGCGAGTTCCTGCGCACGGACCGGTTTTGTATCAGGGCATGACTTCAGTCGTGCCGCAAATGCTACTAAATAAGCACAGGGCTTTAGCCCCTGCGGTACGTTTGATCGTCTCGGCCTCCGCACTGAGTGTCGGAATCCCCTTTACCGGATCTAGCTTGATATTCATCTTCAGAAGATGATTAACTGAGCGAATCCTCTATAATCTCCCTTTAAATTAATTTCAGCGAGTACCGAGGAGATTTCTGTCATGAGGAATTCAATCATTTTATTCGTCTCGGCTCTCTCATTACTCACATCTCGTGCGGCGTTCTGTAATCCGAGCCAAAATGCACCTACCGACGCACAAGTAGCTGCGCTGATCGACAAGATGGTCAATGCCCAGACGGAACACCAGGCGTTTGCCGACCTTGAGGCCATGGGATGTCCAGCAGTGCCTGCCATCATCCGGCAGATGGATGACAGGCGGAAGCTTCCTGACCACAGCATTTCACTGCGAAATAAATTCCCAAATGCATTTGAGGGCGTACGCTATTATGGCCCTGAAGAAGTTGTAGATGCTCTCGCTGCAATTTTGAATCAAATAACGGAGCACGATTTCGGTTCTATCTACAACGGCGGAACAGAAGAGGACAGAAAAAAGGCGATCCAGGGTTGGCGTCACTACTTGGAATCAACACCAACTTCAAAGATCTGTCCAGAATCATAGGAGAGCAGCGAAGAAACCTCCTCGACGGGTTCTCGATACCTTGATTCAAGAACCGCGCCGCCATAGATGTGCAGAATCTGGGATCGGCGGCGCGTTCTGAGTTCATGCAGTAAACTCTAAACCAGTTCGTACCCAGCAAACCAGTAGCCGATCTCGAAGGCTGCTGTCTCCTCCGCATCCGACCCGTGGATGGCGTTTTCCGAGATCGAGCCGGCAAACTTCTTGCGAATCGTTCCCTCCGCGGCGTTGGCGGGGTTGGTCGCTCCCATCAGGGAGCGCAAATCGGCAATGGCGTTCTCCTTCTCCAGAACCAGCAGAACAATCGGTCCTGAAGACATGAACGTGGTCAGCTCGTCAAAGAAAGGCCGCGCGCTGTGGACGTGATAGAAACCCTTCGCCTGCTCCTTTGAAATCGACAGCTTCTTCACTGCGGCAATCTGAAATCCGCCCTTTTCGATTTCGGCCAAAATGGCTCCGGTAAATCCCTTGCGGACCGCGTCCGGCTTGATGATGCTGAATGTGCGTTGCGCCACTTAAGTTTCTCCTTGATGTTTCGTCGCGATTTTTCTTTGCAACTCCATTGTAATTCCCGCTCTGGCGGCTTCTTTTCAAGCACGCCGATATGCTAAAGTCTCCGCATGTCGCGCATCGCCTCCGCCCTCACCGCCAGTTTCATCGCCCTTTCTGCCGCAGCCGCCATTGGCCAGGTCGCGCCGTCCGCAACCCCTGCTGCTCCGGAACTGCGTGTCTTCGATCCCGCACTGGTCGACAAGACCGTAGACCCCTGCGAGAATTTCTACCGCTATAGCTGCAATGGCTGGTTCAAGCGCAATCCGCTGCCCGCCGACCAGACTTCCTACGGTCGATTCACCGAACTATATGAACTGAACCGCCTGCATCTGCGCCAGATTCTCGAAGCCGCTGCAACACCCGCGCCCACGCGCTCCGCCAACGAGCAGAAAATTGGCGACGAGTATGCCAGTTGCATGGATACGGCGGCAATCGACAAGCTCGGCCTCGCGCCGCTGCAACCCGAACTGGACCGCATCGCCGCGCTGAAAACGCCGGCGGAGCTGCCCGCGTTGCTTGGGCGCCTCCACTCCATCGGCGTCAGAGCTTTCTTCGGCATGGGCTCCAATCAGGACTTTGCCGATGCCAGCCAGGTCATCAGCTACTACGGCGTGGGAGGCCTGGGGCTGCCCGAGCGGGATTACTACACCCGCACCGATGCCAAGTCCGTCGAGCAGCGCCAGCAGTACGTCGCCCATGTCCACAAGATACTGGTACTGGCCGGTGAGACCGAGGAGCAGGCCAGTAAGGATGCCGACATCGTGATGGCCATTGAGACGCGCCTCGCCAAGGCCTCGCTCACCATCACCGAGCAGCGCGACCCGCAGAACCTGAACCACCCCACCGACATCATCACCTTCTCCAAGGTGCTGACCAACTTTTCGCTAGGCGATTATGTAGGAGCAGCACACGCACCCGCTGCCGGCAAGGCCAATGACGCCGAACCAAAGTTCTTTGCCGAATTCAACGCCCTGCTGGCCGATACTCCTCTCGACCAGGTAAAGGTCTATCTGCGCTGGCATCTGCTGCACTCCTTTGCCGGAACCAGCTTGCCGCAGAGCTTCGATCAGGAGACCTGGAACTTTTACTCCCATACTCTCAACGGAGCGGAGAAGCAGCAGGAGCGCTGGAAACGCTGCACCAGCCGCGTCGATCGCGAACTCGGTGAGGCGCTCGGCC
>CAZHKN010000229.1:0-1981 GCA_964532725.1 uncultured Occallatibacter sp. | reverse complement strand
TACGTTGCCAAATATTTTCCTCCTGCCGAGAAGCAGCAGGCACTGGAGATGACGCTGGCGATTGAGCAGACGATGGATAAGGACATCGACAGCCTGGACTGGATGAGCGCCGAAACCAAGGTCAAGGCCAAGGAAAAGCTGCACACGGTGATGAACAAGATCGGCTACCCGGACAAATGGCGCGACTACTCCTCGCTCCAGATCGTCCGAGGTGACGCGTTGGGAAACCAGTTGCGCGTGAACCAGTTTGACCACGCCCGCGACCTGGCCAAGATCGGCAAACCGGTGGACAAGGGCGAGTGGCTGATGACGCCGCCCACCGTGAACGCCTACTACGATCCGCAGATGAACAATGTCAACTTCCCGGCAGGATACTTTCAGCCGCCCTTCTACAGCGACAAGGAAGACGACGCGGCCAACTACGGCGACATGGGTTCCACCGTCGGCCACGAACTGACCCACGGCTTCGACGACGAGGGCCGCCAGTACGACAAGGACGGCAACCTGAAAGATTGGTGGACCAAGGACGACGAGCAGAAGTTCACCGACCGCGCCGACTGCATGGTCAAGCAATACGACGCCATCGAGGCCGTTCCCGGCGTTCACCTCAACGGCAAGCTCACATTAGGCGAGAACCTCGCTGACTTGGGCGGCTTGTGGCTCGCCTGGCTGGCCTGGCTCGACAAGGCCCACGCCGCACATGTAGATATGAGCGCGCAGACCGACGGCTACACGCCCGACCAGCGCTTCTGGATTGCCTACGCGCAGCAGTGGTGCACCCAGACCCGCCCCGAGCAACTGCGCACGCAGGCCCAGACCGACCCTCACGCCCCCGACGAGTACCGCGCCAACACCGTCCTCACCGACCTGCCCGATTTCGCCAAGAGCTTCAGTTGCAAGCCGACCGCAGCAATGGTTGCAGCCAAGGCCTGCCGGGTCTGGTAGTACGTTGCATTGTGGATACAGTTATGCGGGTCTTGAAGGATAATAGTGCAACGTCCCGAAGATGCACGCTTTTGGGAGCGGTTTCGCAGTTTCGATTTGCTCAGCCAGTTCTGAGGAGATGACTTCACAATCCGCTGCTCTTACGCAGTTCTCAACGCCGAGTACCGACCATGAGTACTTTGCGAAGACTTCCGAAACAATCTTCTTGATGTCTGGCTGATCTTCCGCCCACAAGACGACATTGGTGAACGCTTTTGTATTGCCCGTACTGCACGGAGGCGTCAACACCTCAACTCTTGCGGTCCAGATTTCTTTCATCGCAGCTCCTATGCAGAAAAGGCCCACCATTCCGGCGGGCCTTCGTTTCTTGAGAGTACGGTAGAAAACTATTCTTTGCCGATGACTCGCGCCAGTGTAGCGCCAATCTCGGCCGGCGAAACCACGACATGAATCCCCGCGGCGGTCATCGCTTTCATCTTGTCGGCGGCGGTGCCCTGGCCTCCAGAGATGATCGCTCCGGCATGGCCCATGCGGCGGCCGGGAGGCGCGGTCTGCCCCGCGATAAATCCGACAACCGGCTTCTTCACATGCTGCTTGACGAACTCCGCCGCAGCCTCTTCCGCGGAGCCGCCGATCTCGCCGATCATGATAATCGCTTCAGTCTCGGGGTCGTCGTTGAGCAGCCGCAGCGCATCGATATGCGTCGTTCCAATGATCGGGTCGCCGCCGATGCCGATGGCTGTTGACTGGCCAATGCCGCGCTGGGTGAGTTGATGCACGGCTTCATAGGTCAGCGTTCCCGAGCGCGAGACAATGCCGACTGAGCCTTCGAGATGAATGCGCGCGGGCATGATGCCGATCTTGGCCTTGCCCGGAGAAATAACTCCGGGGCAATTCGGTCCGACGAGCCGCGACTTCGAGTTCTTGAGCTTGGCCCAGACCTTCACCATGTCCAGCGTTGGGATGCCTTCAGTGATGGCGACGATCAGCGGAATCCCCGCGTCCTCGGCTTCGAGAATCGCATCGGCGGCAAACG
>CAZHKN010000228.1:0-8335 GCA_964532725.1 uncultured Occallatibacter sp. | reverse complement strand
CTCATGCTCGCCCAACTGTTCAAATTACTCAACCCAAGTTCATAACAGGCTCTAGCCTTTACGTATTTCTGCGTCCAGATGCGTCCGAGTGCAGCCGTGTTTTGGCGGGTGTACTTTTCATAAACGGGGAGGAATGGTATGGCCGGACTAACCGATACGGAGATCAAACGGGCCAAACCGGCAGAAAAGGCATACAGTCTTGGCGATGGAGGCGGCCTTTACCTCTGGGTCAAGCCGACCGGCAGGAAATTGTGGCGCTGGTCCTACTTGGCTTGAGGGTAAGGAAAAGCTGATGTCCCTCGTCAAGTATCCAGATGTTCCCTTGGCGCTGGCCCGCGAACGCCACGCCGAGGCTCGCAAGCTGCTGGCGACTGGGGTTGACCCGATGGCCCAGCGGAAGGCCGAGAAGACAGCTGAGAAAATCGCGGTTGAGAACTCCTTCCAGAGCGTTACTAAACAGTGGCTGGAGCATTGGCAGGAAGGGAAAAGCCCCCGCCACATGGACACGGTCCGGCGGCGCATGGCGTCCGATATTCTGCCCTGCCGTGGAACTGTGGCATAGTCAGCCGGTGAATTCGGCCCACGGAAAATCTCACAATGCCGTGCAATCCAATCTTAGCTGGATGCCAAACCGGAATCCCGCGCCGGACGTCATCTCGACTATGCTGAATTCACGCCAGCACGCGGGTTGCGGATTTCTCGGTTGACTTCAATCTGGCCGACGATCCACTCCTCGACCTCTGTTTCTATCCAGCCGACCGCCCTGTCTCCCAGCGATACTGGCCTTGGGAATCTTCCTTCGGTTATGCGCTGATAGACCGTGCTGCGTGAAAGGCCAGTGCGATCCAATACAATCGGCAGTCTCAGAATCTTTCTCGGCATCCCATTACCTCATTGGTCGAGTTGAGTTTGAATTGTGAGATGAAACAGCAGTCCTCTTTGGCTTGGAGATGGCCATTCAGAAATACGGATCACGCATTGCGTGCGCTGGTACCGCGGAATGGAAGCGGATGGTCACAAAAACTGCGGCACAACACAACACGACATAGCCGTTCAATTCACAGACGAGGAAATGCAACACGCACTACGCCTGCAACAGCGTCTAACAAACCCGCGCCAGCGCCAGCAGGAAAGAGGCGGCAGGTAAGGAAGTCTCGTCAGCCCAATATCTGACGAAATTATACGAATGTGGATTGAACTGGGGCTTTGAGCTTATGAACAGCCGCGAAGTAGGCCACCATCACGCGAAACGTCTTGGACTTATTCACGCCGCCGAGGATCTCCCCGCCGACTCGCTCCAGTTCATCTGCAATATCGTGGGTCAGAGGGAAGACGAACGAGGTGTCAATGCTCTGAAACGGAATGTCCAGCCACGGGCCGTTATAGAACGCCTGAAGCTGCGCCTGTGCCGCCTTGGTTTTGAAATTCATGATGATGTGCTCGGCCAGGGCGTTCTTGTTTCTAATTTTCAGCACCGCAAAAAGTTGGCTGAAATGGGTTTTGGTGAATTTTGAATCGACAGTCAGCCGCACCTGCGTTCGCTTCTCTGCGGGGGCAACGACTCTGCGCTTAGTGCGGGTAATCGACTTCTTCGGCGGGACCATCTCTGAATCCTCCTATGACATATAATACAGAAAATATGTAGTCGTTATGTGCAATGGGCTAAATTACTGGCAGAGCACGCTTACGCTTCAGAATTATGAGGTTGAAAAGTGGATTCATGGCATTCGCTTGGAAAATACTGTCAACAGAGCCCAAATAGAATTAACCGTGGCGGGCAGCAAGAAAAGTACATTTCGGATAATCCGATTGATCTCGGCCAGGGCAATGACGCTATGTGAACCCGTTTTATGCTCTTACAAACTCCTGTTGATCAACCGGATAGATCTATTACGTGGCTGCCTGCTTCCCGGAAATCGGGACAGAAGGGTGACGAAAGAGTTGACGCGGAGTGCGACCAATGGTATTTGTGATAAAGAAGACCTTCTATGACGACGACTCACACAACTCGTGATTTCCAGTCGGCCCCCGCCGCATTTCAAAATCACTCCGTCGCCCCGTTTACCGAGCGGGCGACGCGTCGTTGTTGTTGATCGATCGCACTTCAAATCCCTGACAATTTTTGTGCTCTTCCGATAGAAGCATTGCCGCGCTTGAGTGCGGAGCGCTTTTGCGGTTGACGCTGATTTCCCCCCTCCCATCGTCAGGATGGGTCAACTGTGTTCTTCAAAGGGTCTTTCATGCATCAACGACGGAACCGCTCCGTGTCTTATTTTGTTGGCTTTTTTGTCGGAACGTTGATTTTGGGAAGCGTTCTCTTCTCGAACCAGCTGGCGCCGGTCTCCGCGGCCCCTGTCGGCCGACCAGCGGCCTTGGGGCAGCAGGACCAGACGCTGACTCCCGAGCAAGCAGCATTTTTTGAGCAGAATATTCAGCCGATTCTGGTCAACCATTGCCTGGACTGCCACTCGACAGCAACGCGTTCGGCGGGGCAATTGCGGCTGGATGATCGCGAAGCAATTTTGACAGGCGGTAAGTCGGGTCCAGCGATTGCTCCCGGCAAGCCGGATGAGAGCCTGCTGATCCATCGCGTACTCGGCGACGATCCGGCCAAGGCGCGCATGCCCAAGGGCGAAGATCAGCCACTCTCGGATAAAGAGATTGCGGATCTGAAGGCGTGGATTGCGCAGGGCGCGCCGTGGCCGACGGGCAAGACAATTGCAGCGGCGGAGTCGCCCAATAAGCCCGCGGCCAAACCTCATGCCAAGCCGGTGCCGTATCCGCGCCCCGCCACGCCCGAGCAGCTTGTCTACTTCGAAAAAAATGTCCGTCCCATCCTGGTCAACCGCTGCTATAACTGCCACTCCGACGCCTTCAAAGAGGCGGGAGGCCTGCGCGTGGATATTGGCATTGCCATCTTCAACGGTGGCAACGACGGCGCGGTTATCGCTCCGGGGCATCCGGAAAAGAGCCTGCTGATTGAGCGCGTGAAAAGCGCCGATGAGAAGAAGCGCATGCCGCAGGAAAGCAAGGAGGCTCTTCCGGCCAATGAAGTTGCGATTCTTGAGCAATGGATCAAGGATGGCGCGGCGTGGCCGGATGAGACCGAACCGCTTCCCAAAACTCCCGCGCGCATTGCGGCGAACTATGAAAAGCTGCGCATTCATCACTGGGCCTGGCAGCCGCTCACCGATCCTGTCGTACCGGCGGTGGCGGATAACTCCTGGTCGGGAACAAACATCGACCGTTTCATCCTTGCCAAGCTCGAAGAAAAGAAACTCGCGCCGGTCAAAGATGCCGATCCGGTGACATTGATTCGCCGTGTTACCTATGACCTTACCGGCCTTCCGCCGACGCCGGAAGCAGTGAAGGCATTTCAGCGTGACCATTCACCGGAGGCGTATACGAAGTTGGTTGACCGCCTGCTGGCTTCGCAGCAATATGGCGAACGATGGGGCCGTCACTGGCTCGATGTCGCCCGCTATGCCGAGTCCAGCGGACCTTCGCGCAATATGCCCTATCCCTTCGCGTGGCGTTATCGCGACTATGTGATTGACGCCTACAATCGCGACGTTCCCTATAACCGCTTTATCCAGGAACAAATCGCCGGAGACCTTCTGTCCGCGGCATCACCAGCCGAGCGCGACAGGCTGTTGATAGCAACCGGATACCTTGCTCTTGGCCCCAAGGACGTGAATCAGCGGTTCAAAGCGCGCTTCAAGATGGATAACGTCGATGATCAGATCGACACGGTGACACGCTCCACGCTGGCACTGACTGTCTCCTGCGCGCGGTGCCACGATCATAAATTCGATCCGATTCTCACCACCGACTATTACGCTTTGGCCAGCATCTTTACCAGCACGGTGGACGCCGCAGGATTGGGCAGCCGCATGGGTGGAGCGAGCCTTCAATACTACGAGCCGAAACAGTTGAACTACCTCAGCAGTTCGAGCAATGCTCCGACGATTCCGCAGTCGCAGATCGATAAGTTGAAAGCGGAGGCGGCCGCGGCAAAATTTGCCTTCGATGCATTCAACGAAAAGGATGCAGCGGATTTCAAGGCCAATCCGAATCGCCCGGTCTCAACGCCGGAGTACAAAAAGGTGCGCGCGGAACTGACGAAGAATTACATTCGCCTGGCCGAGGAAGTGAAGCTGGCCAATGACCTGGGCGAGCAGGGCTACGGCATTCACGGCGCGCGCGAAGGCGAGATCACCGATACTACAGTACGCATTCGCGGCGTTGAGGAGCGCCACGGCCCGGTTGTTCCGCGCGGCTATATTTCGCTGATCAATCTCAGCGACGCGCCCAAAATACCAGCCGATCACAGTGGCCGCCTGGAGTTGGCGCAGTGGATCACCGACCCGGCAAACCCGCTCACAGCGCGTGTTTACGTCAATCGCGTCTGGCAGCATCTCTTCGGCGCGGGCATTGTCAACACCGTAGATAACTTCGGATCGATGGGTGATCAGCCATCCAATCAGCAGTTACTCGACTATCTCGCGCAGGAGTTTATTCGCAACGGATGGTCGACCAAGAAATTAGTGCGGGAGATCATTCTAACTCGCGCTTATAAGCTTGGCACAGAGATTCCCGCAGGCTATCGCGAAATCGATCCGGCGGATCGCTATCTCTGGCGCCATGCACCGCGCCGTCTCGAAGCCGAGGAGATTCGCGACAGTATATTAGCAGCATCCGGCCAACTCGATCTGAATCATCCCAACGGTTCGCCTTCGATGACCCTGCGCATGATTGAGATTCGTGATGATGGTCCCGTAGTCAAGTCCATTCTGGATGCCGCCGACCACAGCCCCTACCGCAGCATCTATCTGCCCCAGCTGCGCGGAGAAGTCCCGCGTCCGCTGGCGGCCTTCGATCCTGTCACGCAAACCCTTGTCACTGGACAGCGCAATGAGACTACTGTCCCCACGCAGGCTCTGTTCATGCTCAATTCGCCGTTTGTCCGCGAGCAGTCTTTGAACTTTGCCAACACGCTGCTCGCTGCCAAGTATCCAACTACCGATGAGCGGATTCGCTCCGCTTACGAGCGAGTTCTTTCGCGCGCGCCCAAGCCGCAGGAAGTTCTGCGCGCCAAGGCCTTCCTCACGCTCTACTCTGCAACATGGCTCAAGATCCATCCCGGCGCGCCTGCCGTGAGCAAGCCAGTGGTTGTCAAAGCCAGTGCGACAACCGCTGACATAACCTCCGGCATCGTCCGCGAAGATAACCTCGGCCAGGACGATCCCGACGACACCACCAAGCAAACTGCGGAAGAAGCGCAGAATGTTGCTCATGCGGAAAACGCGCAACAAGCGGCCTGGGCAGCGCTCGTGCAATCTCTCTACGGCTCTGCTGAATTTCAATTCGCCCGGTAGCACACACGTTTCGGAAAGATCATGGAGAAATCGGATATGTCTGAACAGAATCCATTCATCACATCGCGCCGCAACGTGCTGCGCATGGCCGGGGCGGGCTTCGGCAGTCTCGCCCTCTCTGGCTTGCTCGGTTCCCTTGCGCAAAAGGCAGCCGCGCAGGAACTGAACGCCATCAACCCGCTGGCGCCCAAGAAAACCCCGCTGCCGGCCAAGGTCAAGCGCATCATCTTCCTCTTCCAGGAAGGCGCGATGTCCAGCGTGGATACCTTTGAGTACAAGCCGGAACTGATCAAACAAAACGGCAAGCCCGGCCCTGGCGGCGGCACTGTTACCGCATCGCGTTTTCAATTTAAGCAGTACGGACAAGCGGGCAACCATTTTTCCGAACTATTGCCGAACATTGCCAAACATTCCGACGATCTGTGCTTCCTGCGCGGCCTTTACACTGATACACCGGCTCATCCGCAGGCCGTAGTGCAGTTGCACACCGGCAGCGCCAACGCATCGCTGACACGGCCGAGTTGGGGTTCGTGGCTGCTCTATGGCCTGGGCACTGACAATCAGAATCTCCCCGGCTACATCACCATTAACCCTCCCATCGCTTTTGGCGGCGCGGCTAATTACGGCAGCGCATTTCTTCCCGCTTACTATCAGGGAACCGCGATCAGCGATCAGGGCTATCTGCCAAACATTAAAGCCGCAACCGAGCAGGCATTGGAACGCGAGCAGCTCGATCTGATTCAGGGACAGAATCACGACTATGCCGCAACGGACGGCGCGCCCGATGCTGTAGAAGGAGTCATCAAGTCGTATGAGCTGGGTTTCCGCATGCAAGACACGGTTCCCGAGCTGCTCGATATTTCAAAGGAACCGCAGAGCGTACTGGATGCATATGGAGTCAAGCCTGGCCCAGAGGGTTCCTTCGCGCGCCAGTGCCTGATGGCGCGCCGTCTCAGCGAGGCTGGCGTCCGCTTTGTCGAAATTCGCCAGGGTGGGTGGGACCACCACACCAACTTGCACAATGGTTTGATTGAACAAACGCGCATGATTGACCAGCCGACCTCGGCGCTGCTGACTGATCTGAAACAGCGCGGCCTGCTCGAAGACACTCTCGTGCTCTTCGGCTCGGAGTTTGGCCGTCTGCCAACGGCGCAGGGCGCGGATGGCCGCGATCATAACATCAAGGGATACGCGATGTTCATGACCGGAGCCGGCGTCAAGAAGGGCTTCAGTTACGGTGCAACTGACGAACTGGGCTTTGAAGCCGTTGAAGGCCGTATGCATATCAACGATCTGCACGCGACTCTGCTGGCATTGATGGGACTCGACCACGAGGCGCTTACCTATCGCTACGCTGGCCGCGACTTCCGACTGACCAATGTGGCTGGCGTTGTACAGCAGAAGGTATTTGCATAAGCCCCGTAGGGGTTACAGTCTGGTTTCTTGTCGCGTGTATTGTTGACTTGGAGTGCTTTGATCCTTGAACTTCAAGCAACATAAGGCCCGTGATCCAGTTTTTCATCGCGAGCTTTCTCATTCTGTCTAACAGTTGGCGCCCTGCCTACGGCAGACGCGACCCACCATTTGTCAGGAGTTCTGAAATGTCAGCAACCGACCCCAAGCCTTCCCGCAGAATCTCGCTCGATGTTTATGCCGTTGCTCTTGCATTGACGTTGGCTCTTCTCGTTCGACTCAACCTGATTCCGCCGATCAAGTGGTGACGAGAAAACACACAGAAGCCAAACGCTGCAACCGATCTCTTCAACCCTGTACAAGGAGACCACAATGGCCACTCAAGCCATCGCCGCAAGACCGTCTCAATCCCTGGCTCGCCGCGCTCTGGGCCTCATTCCAGGCTTGCTCTTGCTGGCCGCCGTAGGATTCGCGGGAAAATTCATCGAGCAATCCATTGCCGCTTACACCAAAGCCCACCACACCACCTTCCCCAACATCGAATACGTTCTTTGGGCAATCGTGATTGGTCTCGTCATCGCGAACACTGTTGGAGTGCCGCGACTCTTCGAAGCCGGTGTCGCGACTTATGAATTCTGGCTCAAGGCTGGAATTGTACTGCTCGGTTCGCGCTTTCTGCTCGGCGACGTACTGCATCTGGGCGGAATCTCGCTCGCCCTTGTCGCCATTGCTCTCACCTTGTCGCTTACTTTCATGCATTTGCTGGGCCGCGCCTTCAAACTCAAGCCAAAGCTCACGTCGCTGCTTGCTGTCGGCTCGTCGATCTGCGGAGTCTCGGCCATCATTGCGGCCAAGCCCTCGATCGAAGCAGATGATGAAGACGCATCGTATGCAATTGCCGCCATTCTCGCTCTCGGCGCCATCTCGCTCTTTACCTTTCCGCTGATCGGTCACTCGCTCCACCTGAGCGACAAGGCTTATGGTTTGTGGTCCGGTTTGGCTGTTGACAACACCGCTGAAGCAACCGCGGCTGGCGCACTTTACTCGGATGCCGCGGGCAAGGTCGCCGTGCTTGCCAAGACTTCACGCAATGCACTGATCGGCTTCATTGTCCTTGGTTACGCAATCTATTGGTCGTCACGTGGCCAGGCGCAGGCAGTGGGAAACAAGGCCGCATTTCTCTGGCAAAAATTCCCCAAGTTTATCCTCGGATTCTTGCTGATCTCTCTGCTCGCCACCGTTGGCTTCTTCACCAAGCCGCAGTTGACCAGCCTGGCCAACCTCTCCAGATGGGCGTTTCTTTTAACTTTCGCCGGCGTTGGCCTGCGCACGAATCTTCGCGAACTCGGCAAGCAGGGCTGGAAGCCCTTCGCCGTCGGAGCGATTGGGGAAGTCTTTGTTGCCATCCTCACGCTTGGCCTAGTGTATGGAGCGGACCTGTATTTGCATCTATAAACGTGCGCCAGGTAATCATCCGTCGATCAGCACTTCACTAGCTGGGATTCAGGATGTCGAATCCTCCTGAGTGACTGATATAAATTCGC
>CAZHKN010000227.1:0-8345 GCA_964532725.1 uncultured Occallatibacter sp. | reverse complement strand
AATTCGATCGGCGATCATTTGCCAGCCTACCTGATCAACCTGATTCTTTCTCTGGATCCATTGCCCAAGGTAGAGGATAAGGAACACACTGCATTTCTTCAGGAACTCCTCTCAGAGTGCGTCAATATTTTAAAGGTCACCTCCGGCCTCATCCTCAAGAAGTTTCCAGAAGATGGTTGCCTCTACGTCAACGAGCGGTTCGAGCGCGACTGGACCCGAGTCAAGAATTGGAGATGGCAACAGGACCGCGCCATCGTGGGCCACAATCTCAAGATCGCCTGGAATCTGACGCGCGTGGCGAACTACTTTCGCACTCACGACAACCCGGTGGCAGCCGGCGAGTTCTTTCACTTGGCATCCGAAATCGGGCGGAAGATGGCCAAAGTGGGCATCGATCAGATCCGGAGCGGCGTCTTCGACGCAGTGGAGCGCCACCCCTCCGATACTGCCGTCCCAACCCAGTTCGCGTGGCTCAATACCAAGGACTTTTGGCAGCAGGAGCAGGGAATTCTCGCTTATCTAGTTATGTTTGGGTATATAGAAGACACGAAGGCGAAGGATCGTGGCGACTTTCTTGCGCTCGCGCGCGAACTCAATTCCTTTTGGAATCTCTACTTCCTCGACCGGGAGCGTAACGGCATATTCTTCCGCGTCAGCGACAATGGCATTCCTGTTCTTAGCTCTACATATGGCGACAAGGGCGGCCATTCCATATCCGGCTATCATGCATTCGAGCTAGACTATCTTGCCCATATTTATCAGCTTGCATTTCTGCCGCGCGCTCAGCAGCAGCACACGACCTTTTGCCTGCATTTCAACCCAAGCCCCCACAGCGGCCTGCGCTCCATCAATGTTCTTCCGGATTTTCTCGGCCCCAATGCAGTAAAGATCTCCCGGGTTGAGATTGATGGCGTCGAACGGATTCTACAAGAGGCGCACACCGACTTTCAGCTTCCATTACGGCCGGACGACCTTGGCCGGCATATAAAAGTCTATCTAGCCCAAAGCGATAAGGCCTGGGACAGGCTCAGAAAGGAGGCGCCAAAAGATGACCATCTACCTTGATGTCACGTGTAGCCCAACGCTCACATCGAGTTATAACAAAGGCATTGAATTAACTGAGAATGTGTGATTCAATCATGCGCACAGAAATATCTCAGTGAAATAACCTCTCCAACGGTTGTTAGCAAAGTTAATTGCAAGATAACGCGGAGCATTGCAATGACGATCGGTACTGAATTCGAGGAACGGAAATTGGAGGATTCTAAGATTTCTCCAATTGGCGAGGAGCCGTACAAGGTTCGAGTTTCGACGCGCTGGGATTTGAATCCTCCTATACTCATGGGCGCTGCCGGCGCTCTGATTGTCCTTGTATTGACACTGATTTTTTCCACCCATCCCGTCTTGCTTTCCAGCCTGTGGCACGCCATCGCCTCACCCTTTATTCCAACGAGCACCCCGGAGACGCAACGCCCGGAGACAATCACCGGAACAGACTCTGGTGCTTCAAACAAAAATGTGTCATTGAGCATCCCAGCGAAGCAGAGTACGCAAAAGATCCCGAATCCCGTGAGCAGGAAATCCGATCAGCGGCCTACGGAGGATCCGGAACGGGTGCGCGCGCTGCAAGAACAGGTGGCCCTCCTGGAGCAGAACCAGGCTTCAGCCGCGCAAAAAACCGCGGAAGCTCTAGCCAGTGCAAAAATAGACGCTCAGAATAGCGCGCAACAAGCAGCCGATTCGGCACGTCTGGCGCAAGAGGAATCGGAAAAGGCCGCTCATGAGCGAGAAGCCGCTCAAAATGCGGCAAATGAGCTTGCCCGTGCAACGGCGCCCCGCGCCAATCCTCTCTCAACTTACACCGGCCCCCGATTCGGGACCATTGTCTGGCAGGGCGAGGTTCATGGCACTGAACTGATCACTATCGATAACGGCAGTGCCAGTATAGGAACGATAACCGGCAGGCTCCCTGGCGTTCCGGTTCTCGTTCAGCCAGTGAATAACAAGAAAGTCGGAATCGCTTCGTCGCCGGCCCCAGGCAACAACTATCGCTCCATGGTCTTCCGCATCAGCGGAAACGGGCCGGTACAACTTACTTTTCAATGGTCACTTCCATAGCCGCAACAGGAGTTGAAATGAAACTGCGTTCAGGCGTCCTCGCCCTGCTAATTGCTGTCTTGGTCGGCTCCGCATGGTCACAGACCAAGCAGGAACCTGTGGAGCTGAAGGCAAGACTTCTTGCCCCAATCAGCACCAAAACATCCAAAGCTCAAGACGTGTTCACGGCAATTGTCGACGCGCCGCCACAGTATCAGGGCGCGATTCTCAATGGCCGAATAACGAGCGTCAATGCGCCCAGTCGCGGAATGGGGAAGGGGAATCCGTCGATTGGTTTCCAATTTGAAACCATTACTTTTCAAGGCGCGACGAACAAAATCGCGGCGGATCTAGGCGAAGTCTCCAACTCCAAAGGCGTAAAAGATGTGGATGAGGAGGGCCGCGCGATCGGTAAAACATCCAACAAGAAACGCGTCCTTTCGGGTGTGGGCGGCGCTGCGATCGGCGGCCTGATTGGCGGCCTCACACATGGTCCGGCGGGAGCAATAGGCGGCGCAGCGATCGGAGGAGCCGCGGGAGTCGCTATCGGCTTAACCATGACGACCGCGGGGGAGGACATTGAGTTCTTTCCCGGATCGATCATGACTGTAAAGCTCACCAATATCAAACATTAGTACAGAGGACGCGGCAATGGATGCTTCAGTCGATACCCGGCAGGACGAAGGCCAGCAGGGGACTTCAACACCGGATTTGTCTCCGGCGCAAGACTCGTCTCCTGCGATGGCCGGTATGCCCGAGGCTCCAGCGCCCTCGCCCCGCGCTGAAACACCTCCGCTGGCGGAAGTCGCTCCTCCCACAAATCAATCGGCCGGAGCTTCCTCTTCGGGCGGACCTTCGATCTCGGCAACCGGCAATCAGAGAGCGGGTGGCGCCGCAGAACGACCGCCCGGAAATGACAGACAAAGCTTCATAAATACTACGGTCAAAGATCTCGATGAGGCCAGCCGGATCTTTAGGCAGAGACACTTTTCATCCTCTCCCGTCGTATCGGACCTTTCACGCTCTTTTGACCACAAAGGAGATTTGCTCCCGATTGAGAAATCGAAGATTCGTCAATGGGTTGATGACCTTCAGAAGTACCGCATCATCGTGCTGCAGTCGGAAGCTCCCCTTGTTCTCACCAGCGCCGCGCGGCTCATCGTCGAATCTTCATTCTCCAAAGGCGAGGCCAGGAGTTGGACCTTTAATGACCCGTCGGTTGCAAAAGCCACCGTGTTCGACATCGTCGCTGCCAGAGAAAGCACAAATAGCTCCCCTACTCTCAATGTAATGTGCACCTATGAGGGCAGTGCACGGGAGTTTCTTGCTTCGCTTCCCGTGGACCCCTATAGCAAGCTTGAAAAAGATCTGGAAAGCAAGAATGCATTGATGCTGGTTCTCACTACGCCCAAGCTCCTGCAAAATCAGGATCAGGCAGAATATGACTATGTAGAGGAACCGATCTCCTGGCTCGAACCTCTTCTCTACTCGGTGCTGCGAGAGCAGGGCGTGGCATTAGCGCAGGAGATCGCCCATAAGTGGCCCTACAGTTGGCGCCGAACGAGAGAGTTCGCTGCATCCGGAAAACTGCTGGAAGTGATCGAGAAACTTCAACATCCCGCCACGGGGGACCACTTCCATGCCGGCAACGGAACCGAGCTCGCAGACGATCAGCCGCTGGAAAATTCCATAAGGTTTGTCACCTGCTTTTTTGGTGGCTCTGAAGATGGAGAGACGTTTGCGCCGGAGGATTTTCAACGGGTTCTTCGAGTCATTCTCGCCGATCAGTCGATCGAAGAGCCGGTTCAGGTTGTCTCCGAACAGGGAAATACCATCACCAAACAGGTAAAGAAAACTCTTATCGAGATCTGGGCGGCAAACAGTCAGCGTCTGGCAGCCAAATGCGGCGTATCTATTTTCAGGGAGCCGGGTGAGGTGCCTTATCTCGACTTCATCAATCCCGGCCAGCGCGAAGTGATTATCAGGAGCTTTGAGACAGACCACATCTGGACATTTGATGATCTGTGCCGCCGGGTCCAAGAGGCAGGAATGATCTTCGATGCCAAGCGATCGGTTCGCTCCGGCGCCGCAAGACTCATTCTGCGCAAAATTACCTATGATCCAAGCGGATTCGGCAGGACATTCCTCGCCGATCTTACCAGGGATCTGCAACGTCCGTTCACCAGCCAAACCTATGAGGGCCTCAACGATCTCATGGATGCGCTGGTCTCCGCTAATCTCGCCGAGCCAGTCAAGTCTTCCCTCCTCCATCTGATGGATCTGGGGAACTATCGCGAGGCATGGATTCTGGCTCTTCGCCTCAGAACCTCAACCGCCTTCCGCCCGACCTTTGCTCTGCTGTTCAGGCGAGCTCTCGACGAGGGAGATGAGGAACTCAGAAGCGACGCCCGGAAACTCGCACTAATCTGGTTAGAACGGTTGACTTCTACAGCAGAGCCGGCTATCGCAGAGATTCTCTCCTGGGCGCTGAATGAAGGCATTGCTGCGGCTGCTCCTTCCCGGCGGTTTGCATTTGACATCGCATTCAATTTTCTGAGGGCGATCGCATTCTCGGCTCTCTCTCTTCCTGCCGGCAAGCGGCTGGAATACCCCCCGGAATGGTTCGAACTTCTTGTCAAATGCCTGTTGCACGATAGTCTCGATCAATGCTTTCCGGCCGTCTTACTGGGGGCAAACTTGTGCTCTGACCTGGCAACGTGGATGTTGTCTCTCGAGCTGGATGACACAACTCCCGATCCGGTCATTTCCGTTGCATATGCCTGTTGGGCAGATGCCTTGCTTAACCTCCCTGTCGTCGTTGACGCCAAAGAACTCGCCAACTACTTCCGCGCAATCGTGGCAATTGAATGGGGTCGTCTTTCTCAGGAACAGCCCGAGAGCAAGTCGAAACCGGTCGACATTCTGCGCGGGCTTCTTACCAACAAGCAGAAGAAGCGCGTCCTTCGCGACAATATTCAAATTCTGGCCGGCGCGGCTGGAGCAGGATACTGCGCCGTGGATCTGGAAAAGTGGGAAACACCGGAACAACGCGATCTTCGAAAAACTCTGAAAACTCAACTCCGCGGGATTCGCGAAGCGGCAAGATACGCCAGGATTGCTCTGGGCGAATGATTGGGCATTTCACAAAAGGAGATTTTACGTTGGAAAACTCGAAGGGTCTTGATTCGCTTATCCGAAAGGTCGACGGCATGAAGGCGCCTCACAGAAACGGTGAAGAGGTCATCGTGCCCGTTCTTATCAACCCGAATCGCAAGCCGTGGGAATGGAAGAAAGAGGAGTTCTATCTGGTCGCGAAGCGGCCAGACCATTTCTCCGAAGGCACTTGTGTCGTCTCGATCATCGCTTTCACTGAAGGTCTGCAACTCGATCTGAGCATTGCCTACCGCGTGCGAATGTCGGATGCGCCGCTACAGTCGGCCGCGCAATCCATTGCCGTGAAACTCTACGACCCGCTTGGGCCTCAGGTAGCCCTGGAGAACCGAATCGCTAAGTGGGTACTTGACTACGTTGATAAAAACGGCGGACCTTACAGGTTCATCGAGGGATACATCGAACACGTACCTATATTTCGACAAGAGATGCAGCGCTGGGCACGCGAGTCTTTGTCTCTCGATCTGCACCTTCTAATAGAGATTAGGACCGAAAAAAAAGTCGACGAGACCGAGGAGATTCCCGCTTTTACCGTCAAGGCAATCTTTCGCGACAATGACCGCGTCGTCGATCTGAAGGTGGAAAATCTGACGCTTGAGTACGCGGCAGACCCGCGACAAAGGATCTTTGCGTACGTGCGAAGCGGTGAGACGGCGAAACTGACACGATTGCTGCAGGAGAAATTAGTTGAGGTTATCCGGAAAGACTACGATTTACATCAGTTTCGCGGCTACACTGTTCCCACAACAATCAAGCAGGCCATTAAGGATCGCCTCAATGAAACCACCACCAAGTTTGGTCGCACGATTCGCGTCCTCGATCTCCGCTGTCAGACTCCGTTCTTCGAGGCAGAAGATGCCTTTTCATCGACTCGGTTCACATTCTTCGTGACCGTGCCGCAATTTCCAAAGCGGGCTGAAGTATATGCTTCAATTCAGCTTCAGCTCAGCGCCCTCGGGAAATTCGCGGCAAGCGGCGTCACGAATCTGGATCAGTGGGCGGAAGCGGCGTTGAAATCAACCATCGTCCCTCATGTGTCTCGTCACAGCTACCTTGAGCTTGTGACCCAATGGGATACAGAAAAGACAGTCATTGACGAAGAGCTCAAAGCGAAGGCCGCTGAGATCGGCTACAAGCTTCTTCACACCATCATTGAAACTGATCTCCCATTCGATAGCGTGCGCAGGCCGTTCCAGATCAAACTAGACCGGGCCTTTACTACGAAGAACTCAGAGTCGACAGTCACAATTCATATGGACGCCCATATCAAGATCGTCAACATGAGCCTGCTTGCATCAAAGATGAGTTTGGCGACCGAGATCAACATTGACCAACGAGTCAATGAATCGCTCACCCTCGTGCTCCAGCAAGTGGCGAAGAATTACTCCCCCAAGGCGTGGCATCTGTATTTTGATACTCATCCGGAAGCTACTCCGTTGAAATTCGTCGTGGAGAAGGCCATTCAGAGGGATCTGGAAGAGTCATTTGGCGGAACGCTTGTTTCCATTAATATTACTCGCGATAGCGACCTGGTTGGCGTACTCGCAAAGTTACGCGAACAGACTCCACGCCTGATTTTCGAGGTCACCCGCGAACAGTACAAAACCGAGCTTGCGTATCGCGTGCTTGATGTCGAGGAGAACGATTGGCAGCGTTTCGAGGCGACGAAACCGTCCATTGAGCAGCTGAACGAACGGGTTGAGTTGCATGTCAAACAAATGTTTGCCGACCAGGATCCGGCAGTGTTTCGGCGAATTTCTAACTACGACATCATCTATAACTGGATAGGATCGAAAGATGAAAAAGGTATACCCTTTGCGATCAGGAATCAGTATGGCCTCAACATCTACATCGATCACTGGATTCGTGAGCGGATAGATGTTGAGAAGGGCTTTGACAAGCTGAGGGTTACCGCGGAAGAAGTCACGCTCGATCAACAGAATCTTCTATTGCAAGCAACCAGAGCCGAACAGTCCGACGACCTTGCGTGGCTGCGCCAAAGAAAAAGCGATATCCGGGAACAGATCAATAAGCTCCATGTGCTCGACGACGCAGAGGAGATAAACAAATTGAAAGCTCAAATCGACGAGTTGAATCGTGAAATCAGGGCACAGAGTCCGGAAGCGCTGCGGAATATCATGGAAGAGAACCGCATAGGAGCCGAGCGGCAACTCGCCGTGTCGCTTGGTCAAGACGGCGCGCCTCCAACGATGAGGCCTGACCGTCAATTGAACCAATCCGTCGATAACCCACCGGACACTTCCAGCTAACGCTGCCGGTAGATGACCGTAACAACAAAATCCGCAATGATCAGTGCGGTTGCTGCGAAAGCCGCGTCTGCATCGGCGGTGCTTAAGAGAGGGATCTGATCACTTGGCAGCACATATGGCAAGTCAAAGAAGGGTGTTATCTTCCATTGGCAAGCTTTCAGAATAATCGGAACCAGGTGCAGCCGTTGCTGTCTTTGCATGTCGAGAAGAGGGGGCAACATGGTATCCATGAAATCCCGGTTGTAAATAAGGTTGGGAGTGAGCAGCGGCACGAACAAATTCGAAGTTTCGAGGCTGCTCTGTAACTTATCCGCAACCGTGCGATCCAAAGTATAGGCATCCAGGTCGGAGATCAGGAAAAGCCCCTCGTGCGCGAAAGGAAATAATTCCTTATAGAACCTCTCCTTCAAAAGGGAATCTTCCGGCGCCGCGATCAGGCAAAGAGATGCGCGTTGCTGACCCGTCGGGAGGGCCGCATCGATCTTCCTCGTGTTTTTCTCAACAAGCCTCCGCCTGTGAGTCTCAATCGCCTCATCCAACCCCATGGCTATTTCATAAAAGGCCTCCTCGATCCCCCATCCGCTGCTCTCAACTGGCCGGAGTCCTTTCGGGAAACCCTGCAGGCGCATCAGTGGGTGCCCCTTTGTAAGTGCATGCTTTAGAAGAAGCGGGATCACCGTAGCATCGCCGCTGCGGTGCCTCTCAAGAGCCAAAGGAATCTCTTTATCTTCGACATAGTCCGTGTTAAACAAGTCGGGACTGATGAGGAACAGGATGATATCTGCCTCTTCCAGTTTCCGGCAAATT
>CAZHKN010000226.1:0-8370 GCA_964532725.1 uncultured Occallatibacter sp. | reverse complement strand
GCGATCCAAAATCCCGTTCGCCTCTCTTATGCGTCCTTTCGACTCGAGCCAACGCGGCGATTCCGGCATCTGCTTGCGCATCCACCACACGAACAGCGCGCCGATTCCCGCGATTACGAACATCCACCGCCAGCCGAGCGTCGGCACGATAAGGTAGCCGAGCAGGTTGGACACGGGGAACGCCGCCGTAGCGAAAAAGAACAGGATCGCGCTCCACTTGCCGCGGGTAGACGGCGGCACGAATTCGGAAACCGTCGCATAGCCGACGACGATTTCCGCGCCGAGGCCGATGCCCATGATGAAGCGGAGGACGACCAGCCAGAACGGCATCAATTGCGGCGCGTAGATCTTCGCCAGTGACTGGGATGCCGCTTCCGGGGCGGCTTTTGTCAAACTGGCCGCGATAGACGAGCTTCTGATTGCTGTCAAAGAGAAAGAAATCCGGGGTGCAAGCCGCGCGAAAGGCGAGGGCAACTTCCTGGGTCGAGTCGTATAAATAGGGAAAATGAAAGCCATGCATCTCTGCCTGGCGTTTGAGTCCGCCCGGGTTGTCGTCGGGGAATTTATCGGCATCGTTGCTGCTGATGGCGACGATGCCCAGCGGGCGGGTGTTATAGTCCCTGCCCAGTGCCGACAACGCCTTCTCAATATGCTTGACGTAAGGGCAATGGGCGCAGATGAACATGACGAGCAGCGCACGTTGGCCACGGAAGTCATCGCGGCGGACGATTCTTCCTGTGACGACCTCGTAAAGACCAAAATCCGGGGCCGAAGCGCCCAGTTCCAGCATCATGGTGGATTCTGTTAGTGACATCTCTTTCTCCTTGACAAATAACCTGGGTAATCAATCAGCGAGCCTGCATTGGTTTCTACTCGCAAATCAGAATAAGCCAGTCTGTTTTCCTGGCATGGCTAATCCGAAATGTTCGTAGGCCAGCCGGGTGGCTACGCGGCCACGCGGCGTGCGGTCGAGGAATCCGATCTGGATCAGGAACGGCTCATAGACCTCTTCGAGAGCATCCTCTTCTTCGGCCAGTGTCGCGGCTAGCGTCCCCAATCCAACCGGGCCTCCATCGTACTTCTGAATGATTGTCAAAAGCAACCGGCGATCGATCTCGTCAAAACCGTGCGCATCGACCTCCAGCATGGTCAGCGCGGCGTTGGCCGTGGGCCGGTCAATGATGCCGGAGCCGCGCACCTGGGCGTAGTCGCGCACGCGGCGCAACAACCGGTTGGCGATTCGCGGTGTACCGCGGGAGCGGAGGGCGATTTCGGCGGCGCCGTCGGGGTCGATGGGAATTTGCATTACTTCGGCGGATCTCTCCACGATGAAGCGCAGTTCGTTCTCGGTATAGAACTCCAGCCTGAGCAGTATTCCGAAGCGGGAGCGAAGTGGGGAGCTGAGCAGGCCGGGGCGGGTGGTTGCGGCGATGAAGGTGAAGGGGCGAATCTCCATGACGTGGGTGCGCGCCGCCGGGCCCTGGCCGATGATGATGTCCAGCTTGTAGTCTTCAAGCGCCGTATAGAGTTTTTCTTCCAGAACCGGCTGGAGGCGGTGGATCTCGTCGAGAAAGAGCACCTGGCGCTCACGCAGGTTGGTCAGAATCGCCGTCAGGTCACCCTGAATCTGGAGGGCGGGGCCGGAGGTTTGCTGGAAACCGACGTCTAACTCGTTGGCGATAATGGTGGCCAGCGTGGTTTTGCCTAGTCCTGGCGGGCCGAAGAGCAGCACATGGTCGAGGGCTTCGCCACGGGATTTGGCGGCTTCGAGGGCGATGGCCAACTGCTCCTTGGCCTTGGACTGGCCGATGAACTCGCGCAGCCAGCGGGGGCGGAGTTTCAGCTCGAAGCCCTGCTCTTCGTCGGCGCGGGAGGCGCTGACGAGGCGTTCGGGAGTGTTGTCACGGGCGATTGCCATCCTGAAGAAAGTGTAGCCCACCTCCGGCGGGGGTGTCTGCGCTTGCGCGCGTTGATGCTTTGGGTTCCACCTGCGATGGGGCTGACGGGCTTGGCGATTGTGGAGTGAGTCTGTGTTTCTGTGCTATGCATATATGCCTATAAAAAAGGGGATTTTATCGCGCTACAGCCGGAGGCTTGAGCCAAGTAAGGCTGGTAAAGGGAAAAACTGCTTGCGCAGGCGGAGCAGTTTTGCGTGTTTGTCGCTGTGGGCGCAGAGTAAAACGCGAAAAACAGGGCAAAAACAGGCTGTTTTCGGTGTGCAATCGGCGCCATCGCGGGGCGTCATTGGGCCGGCGGTTTCAAGAGCGCTCTTCAGAACCGATCAAGGCGAGCACCTTGGGCGATTATCGATACGACCGCATTTTCGGGCGATCTTTGACGCATATGCTCGCAGAAAATCTCATTACAATGCAGTGACAACTATCTGCAGACATTCTGACAACTATCTGCCCGCTCCCTATGGATACTAAACCCGTATTGCGACGCCAGGGGGAGGGAGCAGTCTCATGATCACAAGGTTCCTTGAATTGGACCCGTTGCAACGAATCAATATCCGCCATCTCCGCTTGCCGATGTTCTATCTTTGCGGAGCGCGCCTGGTTTTGATTCTTGCCAGTATCCTCCTGGCCGCCTGCTCTATTACAGGCTGCGGCGGTAATTCCATGGGGAAATCGGGCAACTCTCAGACGCCCCCGGTCACCCCTCCGTCGAACCTGATTTACGCGATGCCAGAGATTTCAGGGGCAGTGGGTGTGCCGATCAGCCCAGACACGGACACGGTTGCCGGAAGCATCGCCACGTTCACGGTGAATCCTGCCATGCCGCCGGGGTTGACATTGAATCCCGCCACCGGCACGATATCCGGAACACCTACGGCAACCGCTGACGGTAACTACACGATCACCGCTACCAACTCGGCGGGTTCCACAACAGCCGGCTTAGTCATTCTGGTGGTGCTTTACGCGCCGTCGAATCTGTCCTACTCGGAACCTGACATCAACGACACGGTTGGCACGGCGATACAGCCGGACACACCCACGGTCACCGGGATGGTCGGCGGCTTTTCCATCCAACCTGCTCTGCCTGCCGGCCTGGCACTCGATCCCTCCACGGGAATCATCTCCGGCACTCCAACGGCTTATTCCCCGGAGACCGTCTACACGGTCACGGCTGAAAATCCGAGCGGCAGCGCAACGGCACAGGTCACAATCCTGGTCAGCACGAAGGAAACCGTTCTTCTTGAACAAGGCCATGGGAATGGGATTATCGCCATTCGCGCAACTGCGGCGAACGTACTGAGTGAAGACACGAACGGCCACTGGGTGCTTTGGAACTACGTGTCGGGCGCGATTGTTGCCAGCGGGGATGGAGCCGGCACGAAGGACGGGAATCAAATCGATCTGGCGGGCCAGCTTGCAGCCGTTGCTACAGCACAACAGGTGCAGGTCTACTCTGCGACCGATGGTCACGCGGTTCTGACAATACCTGCTCCCTCGTGGTGGAAGCTGGCTACCGACGGCAGTTATATCTGCGCAGGCACCTCGAAATCGCTCACGGCATGGTCGTCCACTGGGGATGAGGCATTCAGTCTGACCGGGGACTATCACGCCGCTATCGCCTTTGCCGCTCCGGGCCAGGTTCAACTATCTGGCGGACCCTCGGGGCAGAACGTGATCGAAACCGATACTTTGCCGTCGGGAAGCTCGACGATCAGCCCGCAGTTTGCCGGCACCTTCAATGCATGGTTCCTCGATGGGCAACGATTTCTGACGAATGTGGGGAACATCGTCTGGGTATATTCCAGTGGGGCTACACAACAGGCCTTAGTCACGCTTCCTTCAGTAACTAATCTCACCGGCCAAGGCAACTGGATCTGGAGTTCGGCCGGTTTGATGCTGGGGATTTACCTGATCGGCAGCGCTACCCCGACGCAGGTTTTCATGCTCTCGGGAGATCCCACCTCCTTCATCGCTTCGGGCAATACCATCGGAATCTTTGAACCGGATGTCGCGGAGGTGAGCGTGGTTGATCTTTCCGGCTCGACTCCTCAACTCGCCAGCTTGCAGCTTCCGCCATCCTTAAGGCCGAATTCCTATGCCGCCGCATCGGCCTCGGAATGGATCTTAGGGGACCAAAATGGTGTCCTGCTGGATGGTACAAGCCTGGCAACAACGCCCCGCTACTTTGGATACGGCGCGGTCAACGACATCGTGGCATCTTCGAATATGGCGATCGCATCGACTGCCATAGGAAAGGTTCTCATATTTAACCCGGCGACCGCCGCGCAGACGGGGGCCATCGACTTCTTCGCCGACGAACTGGGTCTCTCCACCGACGGCACGGTCTTGGGCGCCTTAGCCTCGCTCAGAACCGCACTGAATCTCTACTCTCTTCCATCCACTGTGCCGAGCCAAAGCTTTACGTATACCCTACCCGGTCTCCTCAACTTCAGCCTCTCGGGTTCCGGCTCCGGCATAGTTCTTGGCCAGGTCCAGGCAGAAGACTCGGTCATAAATATAGAAAGTGGATCGACGATCTGGTCCGACACTGGGTACGGCACGCCGATCCTGCTCTCCCCAGACGGAACCCTGATTGCGACCACCACGACCGGAATACAGGCGACTGACTTGATCACAACGATTTACCTGAACGGTACACTGGTCTCAGCGACGACAGGAACCGGTGAGGGATGGATTGACAATGCGCATCTGCTGGTTGGGAACTACGTGGGCGGAGGCCAGGGCAGTGGGCCTGAATATACAGGTTCAGAGATCGTGAATAGCTCAGGAATCGTTGTGTCCACCATTCCGGGCACGATACTGCCAGCGATCAATGCGCCTCAGTTTCCTGCGCCGGATCGCGTTTATGATGCGCAAACCAACAGTATCTACTCACTGGTAACGGGTGAAGTTCTCTGGCAAGGGCCCCCGGTACCGCAATCGGCTCCCAATACGAATCTCGGAGCCGTTGCCGGTTCAATGGTCGTTTTTGAAACGGGTCATCAGATCGTCGCTGCGCCTGGACCCTGAGGGAGCAAGCGTAACGACGATCAAACGGGAGTATCGATTGCAAAAGAGAGAACTCCGGCTTTGCCGGGGTGGCGGTAGAAGTTTGACATTCTTTTCTCTTGTAAGACGGGCGCGGAGTGGGAGCGCCATCCCTGCGGGACTTCGGATAAATTTGTTGGTCTCGCCAACCCCACGCTGAAGTGCGGGCTGACAACCGTTGCGCCTACGGCGCGGGCCACCTGCGGTGGGGCTGACCATGTGCTGGTGGGGCTGGCCATTTGCGGTTGGGCGCCTTATCTGCGGGAGATCAAGAATGAGGCGCTCCGCAGCCGACGCATAGTTTGAACTCACGCGCCCGGTCGCGGGCTACGGTCAGGTCCGTGCCTTTACTGTCCTTGAGACGAACATTCAACGCTCCGCCGGGGAGCGCCGCAACCTCCTTGATCCAGTCCACGTTGACGACCGTGCCGCGGTGAATGCGGTGGAATTGCTTGGGGTCGAGTTTCTTTTCCAGCTCGGAAATGGCGAAGTCCACGCAGTAGGCCTTGCCCTCTGAGACTGCGTAGGTCAACTTGTCCTCGACATAGAAATGCGTCACTTTTTCGAGATCGAGGAACCAGAGCCGGTCTCCCAGCCGCGAAGCGATGCGGGTGAGATATTCCGGCCTGGTTTCGCGCAACGACACGGTGAGTTGCTTGATCAGAGTGGGAAGATCGAGCCGCGCAACCTGCCCCGAGCCGCGCAGCCGTTCTACTTTTTCAAGAGCGCGCTCCAGCAGCTCGGGATCCACCGGCTTGAGCAAATAGTCCACCGAGTTTACGCCGAAGGCCCTGAGCGCATACTGCTCGTAGGCGGTGGTAAAGATGACGATGGGCTGGCTGGGCAGCCGGGCCAGCACCTCGAATCCATCGAGGCGCGGCATCTGAATATCTAAAAAGCAGACGTCGGGCGGGTCCGCGGTCAATGCTTCGACCGCTGCTTCAGGCTCGGTGGTGCTGCCGATTACCTCCACTGAAGGTACGCGACTGAGCAATTGGCGCAGACGCTCCAGCGCCAACGGTTCATCATCGACCAGGTAAGCTCGCAGTTTCATACGCGCGGTAAGACCATCTCCACAACAGAATAGCCCTCTCGGCGCAGGACGTTGAGCCGCGCCTTTGCGCCGAACAAGGTATCAAGGCGCTGCACCAGGCTGTCCAGTCCATGGCCCGCGGGAATGGCGGTCAGGTCGAATCCAGGACCCGTGTCGCGCACCTCGATGCGCAAGCTGTCCTTCTCCGCGCACGCACTCACCCAGAACTCCCCGCCACCGCTGAGCGGAGTGACACCGTGCTTGACGGCATTCTCAACCAGCAACTGCACGGACATGGGCGGGACTTTGGCGTCGAGGAGATGCGCGGGCACATCTACCGATCCGCGCAGCTTGTCGCCAAAGCGCACCTTCTCGATGTCGATGTAGCTTTCTACCATTGCCAACTCTTCGCGCAGTGGGATCAGTGGTTGAAGGCTGCTATCGAGAGAAGCTCGCAATAACGTCGCCAGCCGGCCTACAATCTGTTGCGCGCGGGGTGGGTTCATGGCAACCAGCGCGCTGATCGAGTTCAAGGTGTTGAAGAGAAAATGCGGATGGATGCGCGATTCCAGCGAGCGCAACTGAGCTTCAGCGGCCAGTTTCTGGCTTCGCTCTTCAGCCACTTCCTTCTCGTGGAGCTGCTTCTCCATCAGTTGCACGCGGGCACCCATCGACCCATAAGCAAAGGCGCCAAAGCAGAAGACCAGAGCCAGTGGCGTGGCCGTACCCAGAGTATGAAGGTACTCTTGCCAGAAGCGTAGCGGGACTACGAAGCCGATCTCCATCAAGATCGTCTGCGCCAATAAACAGCCCAACGCGGTAACGGCGATAGTGGCCACAGCCATGAAAGGAATCAGGGAATGTCCGCTCAGAGAGACCTTCTCCGCGAGTCTTCCCATGATTGCGGTGCCCAGTATCCCGGTCAGGTTCGCATAGACCAGCATATAGATGAGAACGTGTAGCAACGCCCTGGCGTTCGAAAGCTGATTTCCCGCGACCAGAATCAAAAACACCAGCGCCACGGCAAGATTGATCCAGACCAGGGAGTACGCCCATCGATGCTTGAAGAGATTCATAGCGCCCCCCTTTCACGGGTCTGGTTTGCTATTTCGCAGCCAGTGGTTCCAGCGAGCCGGTGCGAAAGACATTGATGACCTGTGTTGTGTCCTGGCCGGGCAGCTTCATCTCTCCGACAACGATCTCATTGATTGTGCCGTATTCAATCTGCCTGGTAGCGAGCGAGACCCAGATCTGCCCCCAGTAGTCGCTGCGTCCGTTCAACGTCATGCCGCCGGTGGCGATTTCCAGCGGGTTGAGGAATGCTTCATAGTTGATCACCGCGCACTGCTGGCCATTTCTCTCTGAACGCCCGACCCATTCCAGCACTACATCGTGGTTGTGAAAGGTTCCCACGTTCGGCATGTTCACGTCCTGGCCGGAGATCAGGTGATATGGCTCGTTCAGCTTCAGTTGATCGAAGTGGTCCTGCCCGAAGACCTCGATCATCCCTGTGTCCCAGACCAGATTACGCTCCATGACCGCGGAGGCTGGAAAATCCTTGAAGAAGTCGGGCTTGAAGGTGCTTGTCATGTCGTTGACGTAGTGGAAGCCTTCCATGAACTCCCGCTTCTGGGCTGCTGCGAATGGAGCCGTTGGGCCGGGCGCGTCTGCTTGGGATACGTTTTTCCAGCTCACCTCGCTGCCCGGCAGCCCGCGCGTGTATTCCCCGGTGAGCCGCTGGCGAAGCAGGATCTCGCCCTTGGCATTTGCCGTGTTGTAGACGACGGTGAACCGGTAGGCACGGGGACCGTTGTCTTTGATGGTTGTGCCCGGCGGCAAGGTCCATGCTTTTGCGGAGACGGGTGGCGCGGCCGCCGATTGCGCCTGGATAGGCTGACCTGCCGAGAGACAAACTGCCCATAGGGCAAGGCCGGCAAAGAACGCTGTGTTTCTGTTTCGCATGAGATGATTCCTCCTGACCGAGAGTTTGCCAGCGGCGGTTGAGTGGCCGCATCTGCTCGGCGACGAAAGGCAGCGATTCCCGACGAAGGGCTACCGGAAGGAGCTGAATTGCGGCGGCGAATCCCTGAGAACCCTGTGTGGATGGTCGAGTTTTTCATCCGGTGTCTCCGCCGCGCCAACCGGCTCATTGCATTGGTGGACCTGGGGCCGGTTAACACTAGCCGGACTAGTGTGTGTCCCCCGAACTAATTCGCATAAATAATGGAGATGCGGCATCGGATAGAGTGGGAGGAAGCCCGATGCGGAAAGGTCGTCCACTCACTCCGTTGTCGGTCACTGTCGAGGATCGCGCTCAGCTTGTTGCCTGGA
>CAZHKN010000225.1:0-8381 GCA_964532725.1 uncultured Occallatibacter sp. | reverse complement strand
AGGTGAATGACGCGATTGCCGCGTTGGAGGATCCGCGCTCCACTTCCTTTCACCAGTGGATGACCGCCACCGAGTATGGAGAAAAATTTGGCGCGAGCGACGCGGAGATTGCGCTGGTCTCTGAGTGGCTCCGCAGCCATGGCATGACCGTCGAAGGCGCGGACGAGGCTCGGACCACGATTGAGTTTTCCGCGACGGCCGGCCAGTTGGAAGAGGCGTTTCACACGCAGATTCACAACTTGAATGTCGGCGGACATGCGCATCTCTCGGCCATTGTCGAGCCGAGCGTGCCGGCTTCTATTGCCGCTCTGATTGCGGGCGTGCCGATGTCGGATTTTCAGCCGCACCCCATGCATCGCGATGGACGCTCCTTCCGCTTCAATCCGGAGAGTGGCAAATTTGCGCCATCCGCCGCGGAAGATGCCCAGGTTGACCCTTCGTTCATCGTTGATTACCAGGGTTCGACGCTGCAGATGGTTGCGCCGGGAGACTTTCTCAAAATCTATAACCTGGTGCCGGTATGGACCAAGGGGTATCGCGGCAAGGGCCAAACCATTGCTGTCGTCGAGGACTCCTTGATGAAGGCTGCCGATGTAGCGACCTTCCGAACGGCCTTCGGTCTCTCCATTTATGCCGGAACCTTCACCGAAGAGATGCCCGTAGGCGCGCATCCTTGCACAAATCCGGGGTATATCGCGGGACCGGAGGGGGAAGCCGCGCTGGATGCCGAGTGGGCCGGAGCCACTGCGCCGGATGCGGCTATTGTGCTGGCTGCCTGCGCCAACACCAGAACCCAGTTTGGCGGATTGACTGCCGTGGAGAACCTGCTCAGCCAGAAAACTCCTCCGCAGATAATCAGCATGAGCTATGGCTCGTGCGAGCCGGAGATGGGCGCAATTACACTCGGACAATTCGCCAGCACCTATCAGCAGGCCGTGGCCGAGGGCGTCTCGGTCTTTGTCTCCACCGGCGACGAAGGGCCGGCCAGTTGTGACGCCGGCGAATCTTTCGTTTCGAGCGGCATCACCTCCAGCGGCTTTGCCACGACCCCTTATAACGTGGCGGTCGGCGGAACCGACTTCTACGATTACATTCAGGGCACGGGCAGCGAATATTGGGCGACCAAAAATTCTGTCCATTACGAAACGGCACTCTCGTATGTGCCGGAGAAGACCTGGAACGACTCCTGCGCGGACTCCGACCTGCTGGCTTTTGCGGGCAGCGCGTCGCCGTATGGCGCGGACGGCTTTTGCAACAACTTTCCGGGATTTGAGTTTGTCACCACCGCCAGCGGCAGCGGCGGGCCAAGCGCCGTTTACCTCAAGCCCGCCTGGCAGAACGTCTATGGCGTCCCTGCGGACGGCCTGCGCGATGTGCCCGACGTTTCACTTTTCGCATCGAATGGATTCTGGGGCCACGCGTTGGTCTATTGCAACTCCGACATCAATACCAGAGGTGCCGAACCCTGCGCCTACACCAACGCGAATGATACCGTGGTCAACTCGGGTGGTGGAACCTCATATGCAGCCCCGGCGATGGCTGGCATCTTCGCGCTCATCACCGAGAAGTACGGACGGCAGGGTAATCCGAACCCTGGCCTTTACGCTTTGGCTGCAAGCGAATACGGCACACAGGGCAGCCCGGAGACGGCCAGCCTCGCGGCTTGCGACGCCACCTTGGGCAAGGCCTCCGGTTCTACTTGCACCTTCCATGATGTAACTCACGGCAGCATCGATCTTCCCTGCATCGGGGCGAATTGCTTCGGTTGGGGCGAGGATGCTTTTGGCAATGCAATCCTTGGCGCGTTGTCTGTCTCGACCGGCAGCTTCGAGCCTGCATATCCGGCCGCGCAGGGCTGGGACTATGCAACCGGATTGGGCAGTGTCAATGTAGCCAATCTCTTTGCGAACTGGGGAACTGTGGTCTCCACGGAGGCCAAGGCCAAATAGGCCACTGCGCGGCGGCTTGCCTTCTCAGCCGCCGCGCCGCGCAGCAACCTACAGGTTCGGCTGGCAATACTGTCCAGCGGCCGCATCCGCTCTCTTCACTTAGCCCTTTATTTGAGAGGAAGCCTATGTTTCGCACTCGTTTCTTTTTTGCCGTCGTCGCCGTTCTGGCTGTTGTTGCTTCGGCTGGGATGGCCCAGTCTACAAACTCCAATGCGGCAAGCAGCCGCCGTGCCATCACCGCAGAGGACCGCAAGGCGTCGTCGTTCACGCCGCTGGCTCTGCGTCAGTTGCAGCAGAATCCCAAACTGCGCGGCCAGTATCGTTCACCGGCGCAAGCCCAGTCCCTGGCACACTGGCGTTCGCCCTATGAGCAGTTCCTCAAGCCGGTCACTGACCGCATGATAGCCAGGGCGCACACGGCTGGATTGCCTACCAAGCTAGCTGGCGTCCAAGCCAACACTCGCTCCGCGGCTCAAGTTGCGACTTCGTCGGGCATAGCCGCTAATTTTCCCGGCTTTCAACTCAGCCCGATGGTCAAGGGAAACAATCCAGCCGACCCCAACACCACCTTCATCTCGCTCACCGCGGATGTAAACAAAGACGGCAAGCCGGACCTGATCACCGTGCAGAATGACGGCACGGTGAATGTGCTGATCAACCCCGGCACTGGAAAATTCACGGACTGGGCTGTTACCTCAACCAATACCACTGCGGTCAACGACATTGTTTACGACGTCTACGCGACGGTGGCGGACTTGAACGGAGATGGTTATCCAGACCTCGAAGTGATGGATGGCCAAAATAACCGGGAATACATCTACATCAACAAGAAGGACGGCGTCTTCAACGACCCGGTCTATACAACCATCACCTACAGCACGGGGGCGCAGTTCTACGGCAATGCGGGCACGGTGCTCTTCACCGATGTGAACGGCGACGGCATTCCCGATATGGTGGCCACCGTTCCATACGGCTATTTCACCGACACCTTCCAGCCCGCCTCCATCGTCAGCATCCTTGTCTTTCTCGGCAAGGGCGATGGCACATTCAACGCGCCGCTGCCGGAACAGACGTCGAACTTCAACGGCTATCTCTTCAATGAATTTGGCAACCTGGTCGCCGCCGATATGAACAACGACGGCAAGATCGATCTCGTCTACATGGTCGCCGGAAACGACGTCAACTTCAACACCACCAGCTTCGTCACCGTCGTGCTCGGCAACGGCGACGGAACCTTTGCTTCCTTTCCCTCCGACTTCCCCACCACCGGCCCAGTGCTGCCCGGCGTGGCCAACAACACCTACGGCTCAATCGCGGTCAGCGATGTCAACGGCGACGGTATGCCCGATGTCCTCTTCTCGCTCGGCGAGGGTTCGCTCTATACGGCGCTGGGCTCCGGTAACGGCCAACTTCAAAATGCGCAAACCGTGGCCACCGGACTCAGCACCGATCTGATCACCGGCCCGCAGATGGTCAACTTTGCCGATGTAGACGGCGATGGAATTCTCGACGCCATTGCCTATAACTGGGGTTTCATCGCCATCTACAAGGGAACCGGCGGCGGCAACTTCAACAACACTCCGCTCGAGCAGTTTGTCAGCGGCGAGGGCGGTGACCAGCAGCCCATGCCAGCCGACTTTAACGGCGACGGCCATGTGGACATCGTCGAAGTGGATTATGACGAAGCGCGCATCGACTTTTATGCGGGCGGCGACTGGGCTCATGCCGGAGCGCCTGCCATGTCCGCTCCCGGCGACTCCGCGCAGACTTTTCAGGTAATGGCGATCGGAGACTTCAATGGCGATGGCGTCCCTGATGTGGTTGCGGCGGATTTCAACGGTGTAGCCATCAACCCGAATGGCGGCGACGACGGCGTCAAGTCCGACCTAAGCTATACGCCGCCCACGCAAACTCTCGGCGTCAATGGAACCTATCCGGATATCAAGGTCGGCATCAATGACGGCAAGGGAAACTTCACTTACACCACGATTCTCAGCCAGAACGACGAGTTTCCTCTTGGAGTCAGTTGGATCGAGCCGGTTGCCGCCGATCTCAACAAAGACGGCAAGGCGGATATCATCCTCGGCGATTTTCATGGTCTGGCTATTTCTCTGAACAAGGGCGACGGCGCCTTCGCCGCTCCTGTACAGGTGGATCTGAACGTTAGCTACCTTCCCTGCGGCATCGCCTATGTTGACGTAGGCGACCTCAACGGTGATGGCGCGCCGGATATCGTCGCCGCCTATCCCGGCGATGCCTCCTGCAATGCCTACACGCAGGTCACTCCCTCCGGAGTCTTCATCCTGCTCAACAACGGCAAAGGCGCATTCACCAGCACCTTCATGGCGTACGGCTACGGCGCTTACCTGCCCAAGCTCGCCGACCTCAATGGCGATGGCAACTTGGACCTGGTTCTTGCCGACATCAACGACGCTCAACTGGACTATTTTCTCTATGCGATCCCCGGCAATGGCGACGGCACCTTCAATCTGGCCGGCGCTACTCTGCCCCTTGAGAACACCGTGGTCACCGCCATCATCCCCGGCGATTATAACGGTGATGGCAAGATGGATCTGGCTCTCGGCGTCGAGACTCAGGTGGACGGCAACGGCAACCCGATTTACAACACCACCGGTGTGAACCTGCTGACCGGCAACGGGGACTTCACCTTCGGCCTCGCTGTCCAGTATTCAGCCGGCATCTATCCCATAGCCGGAGCATCTGCCGATTTCAACGGCGACGGACTGCCCGATCTCGCGCTCAACATGCTCACCTTCAACTACTACACCGATATCCAAACCAGCAGCTTCGTCTATATGGCGAATCTAGGCGGTGGCGCCTTCGGTCCTGCCGTGCAAACCGCGGCGCCGGTCGGCGCTCCCGGCCCGGTCTTGGTCGCCGACATCAACAACGACGGAGCGATCGACGCCCTGGTCGGAGGATGGGTGCTTGGCTTCAGCGGCGTTTCCGAACTTTATCTCAACTCGGGAGCCATCCGCATGAGCCTGGCTTCGAGCGCGGCCTCTGTTCCGCAGGACTCAACTGTCACGCTCACCGCGACTCTCTCTCCCAGCGTCAGCGCTGCCACGCCCACCGGAACCATCACCTTCTATGACAACGGCTCCGTGCTGAGCATTCTTCCGGTGGCAGGCACGGCCACAACGCTCACCCTCGCCAATCTGCCCATCGGCAACAATGCGATTACCGCGAAGTACTCGGGCGATAGCGACTTCAACGCGGCCAGCTCTTCAGCCGCAACCACGATAACAGTGGCCGCGCTTGCGCCCACGTTTGCGCTGAGTACTCCCGCTCCGGCGAGCCTAACCTTGCAGCGGGGAGCAACCGGCGAGGTCCTGTTGACGCTCACTGGCAATGCAACCTTCAATGGCACTGTTGAAGTAGCCTGCTCAGGCGCGCCCGCCGAGGCCTCCTGCACAGTCAATCCGGGCAGTGTCAAGCTCACCGGCGCGCAGTCTGCAACCGTTTCGGTTACCGTCGCCACAACCCCGCCCAACAACACCTATGAGGCCGCCAATCAGTTGCCCACATGGATGAAAAACAGCGGGGGCATCAGCCTCGCCGGAGTGCTGTTGCTCTTTTGGCGGGGAAGGCGCAAGATGCGTTCTAGCCTCTGGACAGCGGTATTGTTGTTATTGGTTGGTGCGGGCGCGGCTGTGAGCCTCTCCGGGTGCGGCGGAGGAGACAAATTCTCAGGAACGCCGATCGGTTCCGCGACACTCACCGTCACTGCTACCTCAAGTTCGCTGACTCAAACGGCGACCTTGACCGTCAATATCACGAAATGATCAACAGCACGGCGTAACAGGGATCTGGCCGCACATTACGGAGAACTCTTCCGCCTCAATGTGCGGCCAGTCCATGATCAGCCGAGCACTCCTGAGCAGGTCAGTAGCATTTCCACGCTTGAAGAAATACCCTGCGCAGCCAAGCACGTTACCTGACTGGGGCGAGAGTGGGATTCATATCGCGATATAAGCCATTTATATTTAACGATATGCATATTTATGGACGGAAAATACACCCAAAGTACACCCCTTGAGAAAAGTTCGTATTCTTTGCTGGCAAAGCCCCATGTGCAGTTCTATTCCTCCGATTAGACAATCCTGGCATTTTTGCAATCGGTAGTCGCACCTGAAGTGAGTAATCGGCGCCCAGAGTACTGAGCGCCGACCGGTCGGTTAGAAGTTGATCTTCGCCGCAAACTGAATCTGGCGCTCAGTCCGTTGAAATGTTGATTCAGAAGCTGCCGAGGAGATAGTTCCAAAGCCATTGCTCCACAGTCCGGTTGTTGGGTTGTAGGTTCCAACGGTCGCAGCCGGATTATTAAACTGCGGTGTGTTGGCCAAGTTGAAGGCCTCCGCGCGCAGTTGCAGAACCTTCGTTTCTGTCAAGTGAGTATCCTTGAAGAGCGAAAAGTCCACGGTCTTTGTGCCTGGGCCTTGAAGAATGTTGCGGCCCGAGTTGCCCCACGTCCCCGCCGCGGGAATCGCGAAGGCCTGGGTGTTGAACCACTGTGAGAGTGTGCGCTGTCCTTTGGGCAGCGATCCGTTGCCGAAGCCGGGAAGCAGTTGTGCGCGGGGCGTCAGTCCATCGCCCAATGCGGTGCCCGAAGCCACGGAAAACGGCAGGCCGTCGAAGAACTGCGCAATCCCGTTCACCTGCCATCCACGCTCAAGCGGTCCAAGCAGCCCGCTGCCCTTGAACGGCAACTGGTAATTCGAACTGGCAACAAAGCGATTCGGGACATTGTAGTCGGCATTTCCGTAGTCGTAACGGAGGTTATAGGGATCTGTAACAGTGGCCGATTCACCCGAACCTTCGTCCAGAGCGTGGCTGTAGGTGTAAGAGGCGAGGAAGCCAAGCCCGTGCGCGCGACGCTCGGCCGTAACCTGCAATGCGTTGTAGCTGGAAATCTGCCTGGTCTCCAACTCGTTGATCTGAGCGAAGACATAGGTGGTGGTTCCAGCAATATTTCCGTAGGGGCGATTCGCAGTAACAGTGGTTGCCCCATTCGCTCCCAACTGGTTCGTATTGATGTCCCTAAAATTGTCCAGATGGGTGCCCTTCGTTCCGATATAGGCAAATTTGAGCACGGTCGAGAACGGTATCTCCTGCTCAATAGACGCATGCCACTGCTCGGTGTAAGGAGTTTTGGCATTCGGATCAACGGCATAGGCCGGCGTGTTGGGTTGCAACGCGCTGCCGGACGTAACCGAGGTGTGCGCATATCCGTTGCGCGCATAGTTGAACACTGAGCTGCTCGTGGCCCCGGATACATAAGTTGCCGGATTATTGAACGCCCAATAATCATCCACCGGAACATTGGCCGACAAGGAGGACGAATTGCCAACGTCCGGCGCTGCGTAGTAGATGCCAAAGCCTGCGTGGAAGACCGTTTTGTTGGTGACCTTGTAAGCCAGGCCCACGCGCGGAGCAAAGTTCGCATTGTTGCCGCTCAAGCCGCTGGCTGGAATTCCGTTGGTGCCGACCTGCTCCAGAGCTGTTGTCGAGATCGAGGGAACAAAGGCGTACTCTTTATTGTGAACCTCAGACCATGGCCAGCCGAGAAAGTTCTCATAGTGCACGCCCAGGTTCAACGTCAGCCTGCTGCTGACCTTGTAATTGTCCTGCGCATAGAAGGAGAGATCGCTCTGTCGCAAGCCGACCTCGGAGGGAAAGGAATAGGTGCCGCTTGTCGGAGCGCCGAAGAGCAGATCGCTCCAAGCCAGACCACTGTAACGCGACGCAAAAGCCTCGGAGCCGTGCTCCGCGCCGGTCTGGAACATGTTGTATTCCAGGCGGATCAGATCGAAGCCGAAGTCCAACGAGTGCTTGCCGCGAACCACGTTGAGATCGTCGTCCCATTGGTAATTGTTGGTTCCGATATTGGTGGGGCTGTTGCCCGCGTCGCCAATTGCCGTGTAGCCCGTGAAGGTCATCACCGGCAACCCATCCGACAGGGCATTGTTCGGATTGATTACACCGGGAATGTTGAGGTTGGAAGGAGAGGCAAGTTGTAGACCCGCGTCCCAGTTCTGGGCGTAGACAAAGAAGCGAGTCCAGCCGTAGCGCGCCGTGTTGACGATGGTGGGCGAAAAAACATGCGTCTCGCTGAGCACAGCCTGATGCGCGGGGTCCGACGCAGGCCCGCAGATGACGTCGCCCACCAGAGGCGTGGGCAGAACGCCGGGCTGCGAGAAGATGTCATGGCCTTGGCTATAGCGAAGAAAGGCACTGTCTTTGTCGGTAAACTTGCGATCGATCTTCACATCGAAGTCGTCTTCATTGATGACCAACAACGGGTTGTAACTATAGTTGTTGGCGACCGCATTCGCCTGGCCATAATTCGGCTGCGCATATTTCTGATAGAAATTCAGAATATTCACGCCGGTTGGATCGATCAGCGGATCG
>CAZHKN010000224.1:0-8397 GCA_964532725.1 uncultured Occallatibacter sp. | reverse complement strand
AGAGCAACCGGTAACGTATCGGTGGAGTTGGTCTGGCTGCCGGTTACATTGACAGACGCGGTCGGTGTTCCCGATTGGAGATTGATCGCATACGCAGTAACTGAGTTATCCAGCGCGTTGGTCACATAGATGTACTTGGCGCGAGGATCAACCACGATTGCGTCCGGCTCATTGCCGCTCTTGAACGGCCCATTGACCATGAAGTTCAATGTACCGTTGGAGCCAACCGAGTAGCCAATCAATTGGCTGGAAGCAAAGTCGGTGACATAGACAAAGCGGCTGGTCGGTTCGCCAGAAATGCCACTGGGCTTTACGCCAGCAAGATACGGGCTGAGCGGAGCCGCGGTGAGCGCGCCGCCAGAGCCGACAGTATATCCGAAGACCCAGCCTGGATTGGCGCCGCTTGCAGTAGTCGTGCCGCCGGGGTTATAGACTGTCTGGTCATAGGCCGCGACGTAAACAGCATCGTTGTTGGCCAGCGCCGTAACTGCCGTGGGGACAAGAGTATCGGAAGGATAAGCGGGCAAGCTAAGGGGGACACTCGCCACTGCTGCGCCCAGCGCGCCGCCGGAGAGCGGATAGACCGTCAATGTTGCAGGCGCCGAGGAGACCGCAAAGAGATAGGTTCCTGCTGTATTGACGGCAATTGCCGTTGGTGTTCCTGCCGGTGTCACCACTTCCTTCTGCGACAGAGACCCGCTGGAGGCGATATCAAAGTGAACAATCGAACCGCCCGCATTGGCCACGTAAAGATTCAGGTAATCCGAACTCACTACCAAGGCCACAGGATTTGCGCCGCCGGAAGATACCGCAGTCGCGACCGGCCGCAATGCGCCTGACTGGGAGTCGGAGGCGAAAACATCAATCTGGCCGTCGCTGCTGGAATTGGTCAGACTGGTTTTGCTGGCCATAAAAACGTAGTCCACTGTAACAATCTGGCAGGCCGTCAATAGCGAGGCCACAAGAAGACCGGTAGAAGAGACCAGAATCAGCTGGCTCAGTTTGCTCAACTTCATGCGCTTCCTTCGTCGTGGGCCGTCAGAGTTCAAGCCCGCAGAGAACTGGTTTTCGGTTGCCCCGTCTGGGCCTCAGCCCGGTACGGAGGATTGCTATTGTTTTGCCGGCGCGCCGCCGTGGGTAATGGCGACCATGGCAGTGGGCTGTGCATTTACCCGATACGGGGTATTGGGCGTGGCCAGTAATGAAACCGGGCTGGAGTTACTGTCCAACATAAACCCGGAAACAGTGCCGCCCAAATAGTTCGCCGCGTAAACGTAGTGATTGGTCGAGGGATCTACCAGAACCGCCACCGGCTGCGTGCTCGTTGGGTAAGTGCCGAAGCTCTTCAACACGCCATTGCTGATGGTGTAAGCAGAGATCGTAGAGTCCACTGCGTTGGTAACAAAAGCGTAGTTGCCGGTGGGGTCAACAGTGATTGCCGAAGGCTGGTTACCAGCCGCGAATGGGCTGCCGGAAAGCTGAGTCAATAAGCCGGTAGCTGGCGCAACCGAGTAGCCGAGGACATTGCCGTTGAGTGTATCGGCTGCGTAGAGATAACTGCCGGTCGTCACACCCTTGGCGCCGTCTATCGTATCGCTGGCCAAGGCGCAGGGGAGTATTCCGGCGGCAACGGGTACGCTGTTGGGCAGCGGCACCAACGTCGTTGCATTGGGATTCGATGCAGGGGGATTCGTTTGGGGGACTACCTGAAAGCTAAACACATAACCAACCGCGCTGGAAAGAGAAGTGGTCGGCTGATTGCAAATGCTCAGAGTCTCCGCCGGATTCGCCCCACCGCTCGCCGTCCAGTCCACAGCGCTCACATAAACATACGTGTTAACCGTTGGTGTGGTGCTCGTTCCGCTTGGCGGGACCGTGTCCACCACCACATTGATGGCCGTAGGAATCAGCACATCGCTGCTGCCCGGTAGCGACAGCGGCCAGTATTGAAGATTGCCGTTTGCCAGCGGTGTACCCAGAGAATCGTCAGAGGCTATGGGCAGTACGCCCACTGCCCCCGAGCAGGGATTGGCCGTCGAGCAGGTGGACAATGGCTGGTAGGTATCCAGCACAAAGAGATTCGATCCCGAAACCACAGCGGCGATCGGGAAGACGGCCGGCGTATTCACTGTGTTCTGCGGGTAGACCTTGCCGTCGTTGCCAATGGCGAACTGCACAATGTCGTTGTCGTCGTGATTGACGACGTAGAGAGTGGACTGATCGGTGGAGATCGCCTCAGCCACCGGGTTGCGGCCGCCGGAGGGAAACGGTGAAGTGGGGATCTGCCGCAGATGGCCAGACTCCGAGTCAACTTCCATTACATTGATCTCGCCGTAGTTATACGGCCCCGCGGCCTTGGAACTGGTAACGAAGACAAAATCGACGGTAAGGGTGCCGCAAGCGGTCACAAGGCTGGCCGCCAGCAGGCTGGCCGCGGAGACCAGCAGAAGCTGGCTCGGTTTGTTGAACTTCATGCTCATCTTTCGTCGGCAGGCCGAAATCATTGGCCTTCAAAATCCAGGTTTGGAATCGAATCCCGAGGCGATCTCTACCTCGGGATTCGGCTGCGTTAACTTTGCGCCGGCAATCTACCGCTGGAATGTGCGGCTCGATAATCGGGCACGCGCACCAATTCGCGCCTTGCGATTAGTCTGTTCGCCCGTCCGTCACGCACCAGGTCGCCGGGCCAGCCAACGTATAGCTGTTCGCCGCGTGATTTGAAGGGTTCAGAGAACCTGCGTTCGGGTCAAAAACCCGCAGCGCCACCGTTCCATCACTGCTGGCGGTGTAGAAGAACTGATACGACGGATCTTCAACCATGCACTGCGGAGCCGATCCCACTCCAGTGAAGGTAGTGGGCGAAGTCGCAGTCAACTGGTAAGGCGAGTTGACGAGAAATGCGGCAATTCCGCCATTGGGATTTGTCGATTCCGCCGTGTTGGCATTCTGGTTCAGTACGTAGAGATATTTACCCTTGTTCTCGAGCATCACAAAAAGCGGATACGAAAGCGTCGGATCATCGGCAACAGCGCCCGTACTCTCCGCCTGGAGCGCACCACCCGTTGCGCAGCACGTAAAAGGCAATATCTGGCTGACTGCGCCATCGGTGCTCAGGCTGGGAGCTTCATTGTCCAGGATGTAGACGACGCCCCCGGCGCTGTCGATCGCCGTGCCGGCATTGGCGCCGATGCTATATGCGGAGTTGGCGCCAACCGTAAGCTGCCCGGTCGCGGGACTGTAGGTGTACGGAAAGACCACGCTACCGCTGGTGTATGGATAACCCGACGCAACAGCACCACTCAGAGTCAGCACATAGTTGTTGCTGGCCAGCACAAAGTCAACCGGATTGGCCGGGACCGGAAAGTAGGTCAGCGGCTGGCTCAGGTTGGTAGAGACCTGCGTGTTGGTCACCAGGCTCAACCGCCCAGTGGTCTGGTTGATCTGAAAGACAGTGATATCGCCACAACTGGTCGCGCCCAAAATGGCGGTGGAGCAGTAGGTAGTCTCCGGCGCGTCGTGATCAAGAACGAAGAGGAAATTACCCGTCGCATCCGCAAACATACGGAAGGGATTCTTGCCCTGCGTGGTGAAGCTCTCTTCAGGAGTAAGAACTCCGTTGCCGCCCACCGCAAACTGCGTGATATTCGGATTCTGGCAGGGATCGGCAGTTGAGCAGGGCTGCCCATCGGCGCTCTCGCCGCGGTTCAATACATAAATAAACCGGGAACCCAACGTCAATATCGCGCGCACCGGATTTGCTCCGCCGGAAGCGACCGGCAGGGTATTGATGGAGGTCAGCTTGCCCGTATTGTGATCAATTTTGAAGCCGGTAACAATGCCGTTATTCCCGGTGCCGGCAGTCTGGGTTCCGGTCACATACAGGAAGCCAACGGTGTAGCTTCGAACGCAAGACGAAACACCAAGGATGATGCCAGCAGAGAGGGCGCTCATCAGGAGTGCCTTGCCGAATTTCGTAAACTTCATGCCATTCCTTCATCCTGGCCGGCCATGCGCCGCCAAGTTTGCTAGTTCCCGAGCAAGAGCTGGGTTTGGGAGGAGGTCCCTCAAGCATTGTAAAAGCCGAGACCTCGTTATGCCTAGTTTCTTCACCAAGATGCGAAAAACAGCCCATTTCCATGGGTTTAACGCGCGTTGCTCAGCCGCCCAGGAACCCCGAGGACCGGCCCTCTGGGCACCGTCCCATGGCGCCTCCTGTTGCACGTTGGACTGTAGAGCAACAGAAAACGTCAACCGTGTTATTGCTGCTTCGACATGGGATGAACATGCAGGATGATGCGCCGGTAGGAGGTGAGGCGAGGAGTGCCTTCGCCGGTTACCGCAAGAAGGATATGCGCCGTGCCCTCGCCCCTGCAGGGGATCAACGGAAGCCACATCGGCCGGCACGCCGCATCGGGCGTGACGGCTAACTGCGTTGTCTCTGCGCCATTGAGGGTAACTGCAGCAAGGTTGCCGTCCGCGCTGCCCGCCTCCGCATAATGGAACCAATGAAAATGCAGCGTCCGGCCATCGGGATCGGTGCTGCGGCTGGCATCGAGCAAAACCGGCTGGCCTACGGTAACATCCAGGTCAATCGGCGCAGTTCCCGGCTGGCCATTTACTACAACCATGGGATTGTGGCTGGCATGAGCAAAGTCCGCAATGGTCCAGCTGATGCGAGCGGCGAAATCATTTTGAAATGCCTCGCGCCAGCGCCAGATCGTCGCCTGGTCAGAGGTATATTCACGGCCATCCACGCCTTTTACTGTGTCCTGCGAAGTAACTCGGGTGAAGAGATCACCGCCCTGGGTCCAGATGGGATGCGTCTCTCCGTATGGCTGACGATAGATGTAACGCCCGCCCCATCCGCCCCAATCAGGCCTGCGATACGCATTGAGGCCGTTATCAATCAAGCCGAGATACGAGGGCGTGTCCCCTTCCATGATGAACTGAAAGCGCGGATAGAGCTTGCCCAGCGGGCCTTTGCGGATATTGGCCTCAAGCCACTCGTTGCTGACGGTGCTCGAATCGGCCCCCGCGCCATTGCAATAGTAAGCATCGCCGCTGATGCCGGTCCATGTAGCGTAATAGTATTCTCCACCTGTGGGCGTGGAAGGAGTGACAACATAGAAAAGCTCCGGAAACTCCCTGCGAATCCACGGGCCGGCATCATCCTGATCTGAGATCGAGTAGACGCGGAGCTTGGCGATCCGCTGTGCTGCTTCCTCAGTCGTACGGGTTGCTCGCAGCTCGCGAAGCGCCTCCGCCAGTGTGTTCGCGCCTCCCCAGATCGTGATCCATAACGGACGGGGATCGTTGCGGTCCAGGGCGCGAAGAATCGCCTGCGCGCCCGAGGAGGATTTCCCGTCTCCGGTCGCTTCCAGGCCGTAGCCCGGTTGACCTGCATAGACGCGGCTTGCGAGTTCCGCCGCGACGGGCCATCCTTTGGCATGGAGCAGCAGGTTTGCGCGCACTTCGCCATAAGCCGCAATCAGCGTCCGCATGGTTTCAGGATGCACGGCATTTTTCTGCCAAGTGGATGTGGAGGCAATGAGCGCTTCTATATCGAGTTCATTTGAGTAGAGCAGCAGGCGGACCAGCGACATCTGGTCGTCCGGCTCATTGCCGATATCGCTGATGACGATGAGACGCGGATGCCCGCTGAAATTGTCCACATGCGTTGGCGGAAGACCCTGCGCGTAAGACTGGACTGAGAGCAGAGCGGATAAGCTTAGCGCAAAGGCAGCCAAGAGAACCGGAGATAACGGGGCGTGATTGGATTTCATAACTGCATTGGCGGTATAACTCCCGGCCAGATAACATTCATGCATTTCAAATAAGTAGACCCAAGCCTCACAAAATGAGTCCTGGGTCACTTATCTCGCAGAATTCGGATGAAAACTACTACAACCTGTCTCATAAATAACACTCTGCAAATTTGCCGGCTGTGAGACCCGCATCAAAGCGGGTTGAATGCACTTCGCGAGTCAAAGAATTTGGTTTATGAGACAGGTTCTACGCTTACCCGGCCTTTTCCAGCAGGCACAGAGAGAGATCGCGCCGCTCGACCATATCGCTGGTAATTTCCAGATCGCGCACCCGCTTGTTATTGGGCAGGTGATACATCAGGTCGAGCATCAGCTCTTCGAGGATCATGCGCAATCCGCGCGCGCCAACCTTGCGGGCCAGAGCCTCACGGGCCACGGCGCCAATCGCCTCCTGCGTAAAGTGCAGGCGAACGTTCTCGTATTCCAGCAGCCGTTGATACTGCTTGAGAATCGCATTGCGCGGCTTGGTCAAAATCTCGACCAGCGCCGCCTCGTCCAGCTCGTCGAGAATGCCCATCACCGGCAGGCGGCCTACAAACTCTGGAATCAGGCCGTACTTGATCAGATCCTGCGGCTCGGTCTTGCGCAGCAGCTCGGTATCGCGATGGCTGCGCATTGTTGCCTCGGCCTCGGTCTCGGTGGCCTTGAAGCCCAACGCCTTTTTGCCAACGCGCCGGCCCACTACGCGCTCCAGGCCGACGAAGGCTCCGCCGCAGATGAAGAGGATGTTGGTGGTGTCGACGGCGGTAAATTCCTGATGAGGATGCTTGCGGCCACCCTGCGGCGGCACATTGGCCACGGTACCCTCAAGAATCTTCAACAGCGCCTGCTGGACTCCCTCACCCGACACATCGCGGGTAATCGAGGGGTTCTCGTCCTTGCGGCCGATCTTGTCGATCTCGTCGATGTAGATGATGCCCTGCTGGGCGCGGGTCACGTCGCCGTCGGCAGCCTGCAAGAGCTTGAGGATGATGTTTTCGACATCCTCGCCCACGTAGCCGGCTTCGGTCAGCGTGGTGGCATCGACAATCGCAAAGGGCACATCGAGCATCTTGGCCAGCGTATGCGCCAGAAGCGTCTTGCCGGAGCCGGTGGGGCCGATGAGAAGAATGTTGCTCTTGGCCAGCTCCACTTCGTTGTTGCGGGCGCGGTTCATCTGCACGCGCTTGTAGTGGTTGTAGACGGCAACGGCCAGCTTCTTCTTGGTCTGCTCCTGGCCGATAACGTAGTCGTCGAGGTAACCCTTCACCTCCTGCGGCTTGGGCAGGTGAGCGCCGAGGGCCGTGGGGTGGGCGTTGCCGCTGTCGTCCTCGAGAATCGAGTTGCAGACGGCCACGCACTCGTCGCAGATATAGGCGCGAGGGTAGTCGCTGGGCGAAGAGATCAGCTTGGCTACGGCGTCCTGCGACTTATGGCAGAACGAACAGCGCAGTGCTTCTTCGGGTCCCGTGCGCGGTTTCATGTTTCGCTCCCTCTGGACGATCTTAGCAGCTTAGCAGATCAGCGAGTTAGCTGGCTTGCTGACCCGCTAACCCGCTGACTTACTCGTTACGTTCTCGGCTTGTCGATGATCTCGTCGATGATGCCGTAGTCCTTTGCCTGATACGCGTTCATGATGAAGTCGCGCTCCACATCGCGCTCAATGCGGTCAAGCGACTGGCCGGTATGCTTGGCCATCAGATTGTTGGTGATCTCACGAATGCGCAGAATCTCGCGGGCATGAATGTCAATATCTGTAGCCTGTCCGCTCAACCCGCCCATCGACGGCTGATGGATGAGAATACGCGAATTAGGCAGCGCAAAACGCTTGCCCTTGGTGCCCGCGAGCAATAGAAATGCGCCCATGCTGGCCGCCTGGCCGATGCAATACGTCACCACGTTGTTCTTGATGAACTGCATCGTGTCATAAATCGCGAGTCCAGCGGTGATGGAGCCGCCCGGCGAGTTGATATAAAGCTGAACGTCCTTTTCCGGGTCTTCGCCGGAGAGGAACAGCAACTGGGCCACAATCACGTTGGCGATCTGGTCGTCAATCGGCGTGCCAAGAAAAATGATGTTATCGCGCAGCAGACGGGAATATATGTCGTAGGCGCGCTCGCCCCGGCTCGTCTGCTCAATCACCATGGGAACCAATGCCATTGGGATCTTTTCTCGCTTCTCCGTTGGGGGCCTTCACCCCGTTTTGGGTAACCCGGCAAGGCCCATTCTCAAATCGGACTCTTGCCAGAAAATCATTCATCCGGCCTCGCGAAAGGCCGGCTCAAAAAGCCTTACGCCGGCAACCGGTCGTACAACAGGCTGGCGGTTTTTTCGCGTTTCATTTGTTCCCGGATTCTAGCTAGCCCGCCGTCCTGAGTCAAACGCTCCCTGAGCGCCTCCACCGGCTCACGGGATTGCAGAGCCGCAAGATGCAGCTCGCGGTCCAGTTCCTCGTCGCTAACTGTAATGTTTTCCTCATGGGCGATGCGTTCGAGCAGAATCGACGCCTTCACCTCGGCAGCGGCTGAATCGCGCTGAGCTGCCCTCAAGCGGGCAAAGTCCAGCTTGCGCATCTGCTCCGTCTCCATGCCCT
>CAZHKN010000223.1:0-8400 GCA_964532725.1 uncultured Occallatibacter sp. | reverse complement strand
CCTTGAAGAAAAAGGCTACCTGGCGCATACGGTCGAGAACCGTACCTTTATTTATCGCTCGGCGGAGACACAGCAGCGGGTCGCGGGGCGTGCCGTCAAGCGCATTGTCGACTGGTTCTGCGATGGCTCGGTCGAGGCACTGCTGGTGGGCATGGTGGACTCCAAGGTTCTCAATCGCGCTGAATTGCAGCGCCTAGCCGAACGCATTGCCACCGCGCAGAAGCACTCGGACGGCAAAGATGCGGCCGGCAAGGCAAAGGAGAAACGGGGATGATCTTCACTCTGATGGAGTCGGCGCTGCGCTCTCTGCTGGTGGCTGCGACAGTATGGGCCGGCCTGCGCGCACTTCGGGTCAACAACGTGCTTGCGCAGAAGGCCGCATGGGGCCTCGTGTTGCTCTCCGCTCTGGCAATGCCCGCGGCAATGCGCTGGCAAGTTCTGCCGGCTGGAATGACGGTGGTGCTGCCTGCTCAGCTGTGGCAGCAGGCGCTTGTCGGCCCTGCGAAGACCACCTCGGCAGCGCCTGCGCCCGAACCGCCAACGCCAGCAGCGAGGCAAGCTGAGACCAGCCCGCCCGAAAACTACTCTGCCGCGCAGGTGGACGTGCCGGCTTTCCCAATCACCAACACGTCAGCCCCCACAAACACAGTTCAAACAACTCCCGCCACACGCACTCAAGAGGCCGCGCCGCGCTGGGGCATCCCCCGACCTGCGACGATTGCGGCACTGCTCTACTGCGCTGTCTGCGCAGGCTTACTGTTGCGGCTGCTCATTGGCTTCGGCGCAGCAGTCCGTCTATGGTTCAAGGCAGAGCCGGTCGAGCTTGATTCGCTGCCCGAAGCATTGAGCAGTACCGCGCAGAGACCAAGCCTGCGGTCGAGCCGCGCAATCGCGTCGCCGGTCACCATCGGCTCCGGAATTCTGCTGCCCGCGGGCTACGCCGCATGGGACGCAGAGAAGCTGCGCATCGTGCTGGCGCATGAAAGCTCCCATGTGCGCCAGGGAGACTTCTACCTGCAAATGCTTGCCGAGCTGTATGCCGCGGTCTTCTGGTTCAGCCCGCTCGGCTGGTGGCTCAAGGGAAAACTCTGCGATCTGAGTGAGACGATCAGCGATCACGCCGGGCTTTGCGTGGCCGCAAACGGTCCCTCCTACGCCCAGATCCTGCTTGAATTCGCGGCCACGCCGCGCCTAACCATGAAAGGAGTTGCCATGGCCCGCCCCAACAATCTTTCCCGCCGCATCGAGCGGCTGCTCAACGAGTCGAGTTTTCGCAAGGCCTTTGCAAACGGCGGACGCCGTGCGCTGCTGGCTGTGCTTTTGGTTCCCGCGGCTCTCTTTGCCGCTTCGGCCATGATCCGTGTCGAAGCGAAAGGCCAGTCCACACCGCTGCCCGCCGTCGCCCAACAACCAACTCTGGCAGTCCCGCCGCAGACACCGGAGTCCGCACCGAACTCTGCGATCGAAGCTCCGATTGCGCCGCTGCCTCCAGCAAATCCGGCAGCCCCGCCACCGCCCAGCGTTCCAGAAGCTGCGGTCAATCCCGAGGGCACGCCGGCAATACCACCGCTTATCGAGCTGCCCCCTCCACCCCTCGCCACAAACGCGCCACTTGTGAAATTGGCCGCAGGTCAGAATGAAGAAACAGGACAGGGCGGGGGCAAGCACTACTCGTACAACTATTCCTACAACTATTCGTACGCAGGCAACGGCGACTCCTACGCACTGGTCAGCAGCAGCGGTGGACACACCAAATTTTCCGGCGATTGGAATGATAAACACTCTGCGGAGATCGAGAAAGCGCGCCACTCGGCGCAAGGAGATTTTCTCTGGTTCACGCGGGACGGCAAATCTTACATGATTGATGATCCCGCAATCGTCTCGCAGATCAGGGAGATGTACAAGCCCATGGAAGAACTCGGGAAGAAACAGGCAGAGTTGGGGAAGCAACAGTCGGCGCTCGGAAAACAGCAGGGGGAGCTGGGACAAGAGATGAAGAGCGTCAGCTTTACGACGCCCGACCTGAGCAAAGAGATCGCCGAGGTCGAAAAGCAGATGGAGAAGCTGAAGACCATGCAGGGTAAGACCATGTCCTCAGAGGAGTGGGCTGAGATCGAGCGCAAGCTCGGCAATCTCGAAGGAAAGCTCGGCTCCATCCAGGGCAAACTCGGCGCTATGCAGGGTTCCTATGGCCCAGAGATGGGCAAGCTGGGCGCGGAACAGGGCAAACTCGGCGCAGAACAAGGACGCCTAGGCGCGGAGCAAGGAAAACTGGCCCGAGAGGCTGACCGCCAAGTGAACTCAATCATCGACCAGAGCTTGAAAAACGGCAAGGCCCGCCCGGTTGAATAACATGAAAGACGCACAAGTTCAATCAGCCCAAGTGAGGCGGCCTTCCCCGCCTCACTTTTTTGTGCGCGATTCTCTCAGATTCCTGCTTGACAAGCCTCCCGTACGCTGGCACTATTATGTAACCGTATGGTTACTCATTTAGCTCATTCCGCAAACCTTCCCCCACCCGATGTTTACCGGGCTATCGCCGACCCCACGCGGCGCGCTATTCTCGACCGGCTGCGCAATGGGCCGGTTCATGTGAACGCTCTGGCTGCGGACTTCAAACAGAGCCGTCCGGCGGTCAGCAAACATCTGCGCGTACTGCGCACGGCGCATCTGGTAGCAGAGCGCCGCCACGGCCGGGAGCGGCATTACTTTCTTGAGCCGGCCCCCTTGCGCGATATCGACTGCTGGCTTGAGGAGTATCGCGTCTTCTGGAAAGCAAGCCTCAACAATCTCAAACGACACCTCGAAGAGGAAGCAGGAGCGAAGCAATGACTGCGAAGAACGAAGCAATAGCAGTGGCGGATGCAGAGCAAGGGCTGGTACTGGCGTCGGTAGAGATCGGCGCGCCGCCCGAGCGGGTATTTACCGCCCTCACCAGCTCGGAGGACGTGATGCGCTGGTGGGGATCGGATGATTTTCACCGGACAACGAGCTGGGAAGCCGATCTGCGTCCCGGTGGGAAGTGGCGCTCCGCCGGAAAAATGGTTGATGGACGCGCTTTTCAGGTGCATGGCGAGTACATCGAGGTCGAGCCGCCGCGCAAGCTGGTTTTCACCTGGCGACCTGACTGGGATGCGCCGTATGAGACCCGCGTCACGTATACTCTGGAGCCGCTGGAAACCGGCACTCGGCTGACCTTGCGCCATGAGGGCTTTGCCAATCGCACTGCCATATGCCGTACGCACACCCAGGGCTGGACGCGCGTGTTGGGATGGCTGGCCGCGGATTTCCGTCCGGCGGCTGCGCCATCCGCATATTTCCTCTTCCGTCTGCTCCCGCCCAGGCCTACCTTTATCAAGGACATGACTGCGGCGGAACACGAAGTGATGATCGCCCATAGTCAGTACTGGCGCGGCAAGCTGGCTGACGGTAAAGTTGTCGCCTTTGGCCCAGTTACCGATCCGGCGGGGAGCTGGGGCGTAGGGATTATGCGGGTGAGCGGATTGGTCGAAGCCGAAGCTCTCACTGCTTCAGACCCAGTCACGCTTTCGGGCAACGGGTTCAGCTTTGAGATTCTGCCCATGCCGCAAGCGGTTCACGCGTAAGTTTCAATGCAATCGAAGATCGGAGGAAAAATGGAAACCGAAGAGAAGATCAAGCCAGATTTCCGGCTACCGAAAGAATCCAAATGGGTAGCGCCGCGCGCGGTTGCCGACGGCGGCGGCGGTACGCTGATTGCCACTGCCATCCTCGACGTTCCCGCTGAGCGCATCTTCCGCGCTCTGACCTCCGATGAAGTCGAACGCTGGTGGGGAGCACCCGGCTTCTACCGCTGGACCGATTGGCATGCAGACCTGCAAGTCTGCGGACAGTGGAGTGTTATTGTTCGTTTTACGGACGGAAGCACCAATGGCGGCAGCGGAGAATTCATCGAGATCGATGCGCCGAAAAAAATTGTGATGACGCGCAGGCTTGAAAAACACCCGCTGCTGGGTTCGCGCGAGACGACCATCACGTACCGGCTTGACCCCACCCCGCATGGCACACGTATCACGGTTCGCGAAGAAGGCTTTGCGGGCCGTGGCGAGGCTGCGTACGGCAATGCTGAGCATTGGGAGCGCGTTCTTGGCTGGCTCGATACATACCTGAGCCACAGCAAATAAGATGATCCTGCACGAACAGCACTAGATTAACGTTGAAGGAGAACCGCAAAATGCCCGTTGTCCCACAGATTGCCAACGCCGCTTTCACGTATAACTTCAGCGCCCGCCTGCTCAACAAGAGTTTTGCAGGCTTAACCGCTGAAGAGTGGCTGCGCCGCCCGAACGACTCCTCCAATCATCTCCTTTGGATTCTCGGCCACATCGTCTATACGCGCGGGCGGGCGCTGCACTTTCTCGGAATCGAAGCATCGAAACCCTGGTTCGAGCTCTTTGGACGGGGATCAAAGCTGACGAACGCAGCCGAATACCCCAAGCCCGATGAACTTTTCCTCGCCTGGAAAGAGATCGAGACGCAGCTTACCGTGGCGCTCGAGACTGCATCAGACGATACATTGTCCGCGCCGTCCCCTGAAGGAATCCCCAGCGCCGACGGCAAGATCAGCGGACTGCTTATGTTCCTCGCTGCGCATGAGACCTACCACGCCGGACAGGCTGCTTACCTGCATGCCTGGTTGGGACACGGAGGAGTTGCGGGATAACATGCCATCTGCGGCCTATAAGTTGCATCTCGTCAAAGTCACAAAAAAACACCGCCCTCAAGCGGTGGTTTTTTGTCAGTCTTGAATGTGGCTTATCCGAGAGTTCTATACCCGCGCCGCGGGTTAGGCAAAACCGGCTCACTGCTCCAGGCCGTTGCCGGCTGGGCCATCACTTCCTTGAAGGCCGAACGGAAGGCCAGCATCTCTTCGTGTGTTCCTACGGTAATGCGCACATGCGTGGGCCAGGCCGGCCAGATGCGGCCAATGTAAATTTCTTTGGCCGCCATTGCCGCAATCACGTGCTTGCCGGGGCGGTTAGTCTCTAGCATGAAGCAGTTGCTCTGCGCGGGCGTGAAGCTGTAGCCGTTAGCCTTGAGCCAGTCAAAGGTCTCGTTGCGGATATCGCCGATGATTCTGCGCCGCGCGGGGACGAGGTCGGCATCCGCAAGACTAACTTGTCCTGCGGCAACAGCAGTAATCGGCAGAGCGACAAAGCCGCCCAGCGCGCCAATTTTGGACAGCAGGTCGGGCCGAGCGATCACCAGCCCGAGGCGCAGGCCGGCCATCCCGTAGAGCTTGGAAAATGTGCGCAAGACGATGACGTCTTTGCCTTCTTTGACAAAATCGATTGCCGAGGGAATGCCCGCGAGATGAATGTAGGCTTCATCAATGAGCAGGATCGTTCCCTTGGGCGCGTTGGCCACCGCGTACTCGATGTCGCTACGGCTAGTCACCGTGCCGGTGGGGTTGTTGGGATTGCAGATGTAGATCACGCCGGGGCTGGTTGCCGCCGCTAGCATCGCTTTGATGTCATGCGCGGCAGCGCCTCTGGGATCGGCCAGCGGCACCTTGATCACAGAAGCCTTCGAGGTCTCGGCAGCCCAGATAGGCGCTTCATAGCCGGGATCGGCCACCACCACCGGGTGGCTGGCGTCAGAGAAAGCCAGCACGGTATATTGCAGCGGCTCGCTCGATCCGGGGAAGACCATCACCTGCTCCGGCTTGAGACCCTCCTGCTCGGCAAAGGCTGCAACTAGCTCTTCCTGCATGTTGAGCAGATAGCGCCCGCCGCGAGGAATGATATCGGCCACGGCCTTGCGCGCGGCTTCCGAAGGGCCGAGAGGGTTTTCGTTGGCGTCGATGTGGATACCCTTGTTGGGGTCACCGAGCTTGACCCGCTGCGCCAGAGCCATTTGCGGCTCGGTGAAGATCGGCATCGTGGCCAGGGCCGAGGCTCCGGCGGCGAAACGGAAAAAACCGCGGCGCGATATGCCGCTCTGCATTACGGAATCAATCGAAGTGGGCATCTGCGGAACTCCTTATGGGGATGGACGAAGAGACCGGAAAGAAGAAGGGGAGGAGAGCAAATCGGATAAGCAGGCGCGCGAAGAGGTGAGGAAGCAGGAAGAGGTATAGGACGCGGAATGAACTTCTACAGCCCATGTATAAACTTAGCCGCGTTGCCGGTGGAAAACAAGCGCGAAATTGTTAAAGTATATTTTTTGCTCTACGGCGCTGTCTTTTGCGCGCGCGGATGGGGGCGAGATCGCCTCTTCTTCGCCACGCGCGCTGGCTGTGTCTTGGGCGGAAGCGGCGGCACATTCGCCAGGGCCGCGAGAAGATCATTGGCTTCGTGATAAAAATCAATCTGCGAGTGCCCCGCGCCATCCGTAATTGCCAGAAAAACGCCGGTTTGCTGCTTCGGGCTGAGAGCGATGTAGGTCTCAAAGCCCGCGCCGCCGCCGGTCTTCTGCATCACCATCGATGGGCTGTCCGGGTCTCCGAGCTGAATCCAGGCAAGGCCAATGCCGGTGGGGTCTCCCGCATGGCTCAGGCCTTGAATCGACTTGAGTTGCTCCGGCTTGAGATAGACAGCGATTTCCGGGCTGGCTGGAACCGCGGGTGCGGGAATACGCAATAGAGATTGCAGCAGCCGAGTCATGTCCGTGGCAGTCGAATACAAACCGCCGCTGGCCCCCGAGGGCTGCGTATCCGTGCAAGGGCCTTCATCATTGACGCCTTGCAGCAGGCGGGCGCACTGCTCCTGGCTAGGCACAAGCGTTGTATCCCACATATTCAGAGGCCGCAAAATGCGTTCATCCACAAGCTGCGCATAGGATCTGCGCGTAGCGGCAGCGAGTGCGTCGCCGAGCAGGTCAAAGCCAATGTTGGAATAGACAGCCGCGGTGCCGGGCGCATAGAGGAGTTTCTGCTGTGGGAGCCACTTCCAGCGCAGGGGCTGATCGGGAAAAGTGAAGTGCGGCGTTTTGCGGGGATACGAGCTGACCTCGCGCGGCAATCCTGCCGTGTGCGTGGCCAACTCTTCCAGGGTGATGACCGATCCATCCGCGCCTTTGGGCACGATATGATGTGGCGGCGCATAGCGTTGCAAGGGGTCGTCGAGCTTGACCTTGCCCTCGTTCGCCAGTTCCAGGAGCAATTCGCCAGTGAAGATCTTGGAGATAGAGCACAGGCGAATCAGTGAACTCGCATCCGGCCTGACGCCGCTGCCCGGCGCTGTTTCTCCATAGCCTCTGATCATCACTTCATGGTTGCGGACGACAACCAGCACCATTCCGGTCGCGGCAGATTGCTGAAAGATTGTCGCGCCGCGCTGGTCGGCCTCGGCAAGCGAGATGGGCTGCGGCGCCTGCCCGCGCGCTGCCACAGTGGCCAGCAGCACGACAGAAAGAATACCTGCGGCAAACCGGCGCAACGACATGGACGCACAATATGTGGCAGGCGAGAGAGGCGTGGGATGAACGGGTTGAATCAAGGGAAACTGGCTTGTCATTTTTCTGGTGAATTCTGAGCCAGTATACCGGGAGGGAGGTGAACAATCCGAGATAACGTTTTCTAAAATGAGAAACCAGCAGTTGAACTCTGTTCCGGCGCAAACTGGACACTGTTGCAGTATCAGCCAACTGTGCTAGACTTCTGCCGTGTAAACGATTACTTTATTTTCCGATCCGCAGAGATCTCGATTCACCCGGTGATTGTTCAAATCCCGGCAAATAAAGTCACGCGGGCCGGGAGATGGTATACACTTCGGGGTGTCGTGCGGGAGGCTTCTCCGCTTGACAACTGTGCTAGTAAACCCATTTACTTAAGGGCGAACGTCTGCTTTGCAGACGTCACACTCTCCACCGGGTGACTCAATGTTCGATTTGGCATCAACCTCCATCGCCGCCGCCGGAGCTCCCTCCTCAGCCGCCGCGCTTCTGGTGTACAGCGCATCCTCGCTGGCACATCTCGGGCCACTGGATATCGCCGTCATCGCCATCTACTTCGCGATGGTGATCTGGATCGGCTTCTACCTCAAGTCCAAGGCCAATACCAGCGAAGAGTTCTTCATGGCCGGTCGCGAAATGACGGCCTGGATCGCCGGCCTGAGCTTTGTTTCCGCCAATCTTGGGTCGCTCGAACTGATGGGCTGGGCCGGCTCTTCGTACCAGTACGGCATTCTGGCCGCGCACTGGTACTGGGTGGGCGCGATTCCCGCCATGCTCTTCCTGGGCATGGTGATGATGCCCTTCTACTACGTCTGCAAGACGCACTCCGTGCCCGGATACCTGAAGCTGCGCTACGGGCAAGGGTCCAGCACCGTGGCGGCGGTCTCCTTCGCCTTTATGACCGTGCTGATGAGCGGCGTGAACATGTTCGCGATGGCCGAAGTGATGAAGATCGTTCTCGGCTGG
>CAZHKN010000222.1:0-8405 GCA_964532725.1 uncultured Occallatibacter sp. | reverse complement strand
AGGACAAAACCCCCGAAGGGCTGAACCTCGACCACGTCGCTCAATGTCACGCTGTTGCGTTAGTAGAGCGCGCCATTGAGCCGGAAGATCTGAAGAGCATGAGCGCCGTCATGGAGACCCAGGACCAGTTGGAAGAAGTCGTCGAAGACCTGCTCAGTTCCGTCCACGGCGCGACGAAACGCCGCGGCGGCTCCGTCTTTGATACCGAGGACATTACGTAAAACAGGGGTCAGAGATCAGGGATCAGTTTTTGCAATCTTTGGTGATTAAGGATTGCGAGTGAAGCTCGGATAAAGGAAGGAGCGGGTCTCTTGCGCGTGGCTTCATTCCACAGATTCCGATGCCTTGCCCAAAAGATACGATTGCTCCAAATGAAGTGGGCTATCGGGGTGCTGGTATGGGATATTGCCACTACTGGGACGTTGAAGAAGAAATCGACAGGGAGTCCTTTTCGCGCATTGTCTCTGATGTGCAACAGATCGTTCTAACTCTTGACGACTTGGGTGTCCGGCTCGCAGGACCACTCGGAGAGGGCTTGCCTGAAATCGAGACGGAGCGTATCGCTTTCAACGGCCTGTGGCACTGCGGTCATATCAAGAATGAAGACATCGTGATTCCATTCCCTTCTGCGGATGCGTCCGGAATTGGAGATTCAATCAATGCAATGGATGGTTCTTACTACGGAATTGGTACTCTGCTAAAGCATCGCTCATGCGACGGCAACTGCAGCTATGAGAGCTTTGAGATTGCTCGAAGATGCAAGGAGACCGGCAAGATCAGGAATGGCCGGTACTCCGATTCCTGCAAGACGGGCTTCAGACCCTATGACTTGGCAGTTCAGTGCGTGCTGCTCATCTCAAAACATCACCTCAAGGATCGCATTCAGGTATGGTCAGGAGGAAGTGACCTCCACTGGAACGATGCCCGGCTACTTTGCTATGTCCATCTGAGCTACACCCTCAACCAATACAAAGTTGATCGGGATGCCGGATTGGTTCTGACTTGAGTGGCGCATTTGGACACACCATTAGGAGACCTCTGCACAATGAAACTCCGAGCAATCATCGGTATCGCCGCCGCTCTTTCCGCTTCCCTTTGCCTCCACGCCCAGTCCCCCGACTGGAGCACGCCCGCCGAGATCAGCGATTATCGCACCACGCCCGATTACGCCGAGACCGTCGCCTATCTTGAACGCCTCGCCGCCGCTGCTCCCTCGCAGGTCAAGATCGAAAACTTCGGCAAGACCGGCTTGGGCCGCGACCTCAAAATCGTGATCGCCTCCAAAGACGGCGTCTTCGATCCGGCGGCCATTCATGCTTCCGGTCGCGCAATTCTGCTGGTCCAAAACTCCATCCACGCCGGCGAGATGGACGGCAAAGATTCCTGCCTCGCGCTGCTGCGTGACATCGTCATTACCAAAGCCAAAGCGGCATTGCTCGACCATGTAGTCTTCGTATTTATCCCCGTTTATAACATCGACGGCCACGAGATGCGCTCGGCCTATACCCGCATCAACCAGAACGGACCCGAGCTTTCCGGATGGCGCGGCAATGCCAGCAACCTGAACCTCAACCGCGATTACATGAAAGCGGATGCCCCCGAGACACGCGCCTTCCTGAAGATGTTTCATCGATGGTTGCCTGACTTCTTCGTCGACGATCACGTCACCGACGGCGCTGATTTTCAATACGATGTCACCTTCACCATTGACGCTACACCCGACGTTGCGCCAGCAACCGCAAAGTGGATTCGCGAAATCGTGACCCCGGAATTGGAGCGCCAGGTCAACGCCAGCGGCCATCTGGCCTTTCCCACCTACATCACGTTGAATGACGATACCGACCCGGCCAAGGGCCTCGGCTTCAACAACGATCCACCGCGCTTTTCAACCGGCCAGATGATTCTGGAAAACCGCCCCGGCATGTTAGTCGAGTTGCACATGCTCAAGGACTACAAGACCCGCGTCACGGGCAATTACGAAATCCTGCGGGCGCTGCTGGAAGTGATGAACCACGACACGGCCAAGCTCATCACGCTGAACCGCGAGGCCGATGCGGCGGCGGCAAAGCTGGGCGCGCATCCACTGGGCAATGAGAAATTCCCGCTGGCCGTTGACTGGAACGGCGAAAACACTCCCGTTCTGTTCCACGGATATAAGTTCACGCGCGCCCTCAGCGAGGTCTCCGGGGCGATGTGGATCAGCTACTCGCACGAACCCTGGAATGCGACCATCCCGCAAGCCACCGGCGCGAAAGTGACGGCTGCGGTCACGCCGCCGGCAGGCTACATCGTACCGCCGCAGTGGACGCAGGTAATCGATGTACTCACCGCGCACGACGTAACTCTACGCCGCACCACCACGCCGTGGACCGGCAAGGTGGAGCGCTATCGCTGCACCGGGATGCAGTGGCAGGGACCGCCCTTCGAAGGCCGCCATCCCACTTTTGAAGGCGAGGGCGCAGGCGCGCAACCCGGCCACTACGGCGCTTGCACGCTGACGGCAGAGACGATTACATTTCCGGCGGGTTCGGTTGTCGTCCCACTCAACCAGCGGCTCTCAAAAGTCGCCGTCCACTGGCTAGAGCCGGACGCTCCAGACTCGGCCCTGCGCTGGGCATTCTTTGATCCCATCTTCGAGCAGAAGGAATACGGCGAGGCCTACGTGCTGGAGAAGCTGGCGCGCGAAAACATGGCCAAAGACCCGGCGCTGAAGACTGAATTTGAGCGCCGCATTCAGGCTGATCCGCGTTTTGCGGCCAGCCCCGAGGCGCGCCTTGGGTTCTTCTACGAGCGCTCGCCGTATTATTTGCAGAACCGCCTCGGCGAGTACCCGGTGGGGCGGCTGCTCTCGCTCGATGGCCTGCCGCTGGAATAGCTGGATTGCAAAAGCGGCAGCTTCTGCCGTTGAAAGATTGTCGTTGCAGATTCAGCCGTTTAGCAGTACCTTGTTCGCAGTGTTGATCTGTTGATGGGAGCGTCTTCCATGCATTCTTTGGCGTTGTTCTTCCTTGCTCAATCCGACGTAGATAACGCAAAACACTTCTTTATGGCGATGCTGGCAATTTTGCCGATAATCATTCTGGTGGGGTACACAATTGTCATTGTGCCCTTCTGGTTTATCTGCAAAAAGGCCGGCTTCTCGCCGTGGCTTTCGTTTGTTTACCTGATCCCTTTTGGCAATCTGGTTCTGTACTACATCCTCGCCTTCGCGGATTGGAAAGTAGTGCCGATTCAGCAAATAGGCTATCCGCCGGCCTACCCGCCACAGCCTCCGTATCAACCGCCACCGCAGGTGTAGCCGCTGGGCAATCGGGTCGGACTGATAACATCGAAAAGGACAATCCTTTCCGATGACTGAAGAAACCCTCGCCCAATCTCCCGCCCCTCGCGTCCGTTTTGCTCCCTCGCCCACCGGGTACCTGCATGTAGGCGGGGCGCGCACTGCCTTGTTCAATTGGCTCTTTGCTCGCCATACCGGCGGTACGCTGATTCTGCGCATTGAAGACACTGACTTTGAGCGCTCCTCCGAGGCTATGGTCGAAGGCATTCTCGAAGGAATGAGCTGGCTGGGCATCGACTGGGATGAGGGTCCGTTCTTTCAGTCGCAGCGTCTCGACCTCTACAAGCAGACAGCGGCAAAGATTGTCGCCGGCGGCAACGCGTACCCCTGCTTTTGCACCAAAGAGGAACTGGAGCTGCGCCGCAGAGAGGCCGCCGAGGCTGGTCGTCCGCCCATGTATGACCGCCGCTGCCGCCGCATTCCCGCAACTGAGGCGCAGGCGCGTATTGCCGCCGGTGAGCAGGCTGCGATTCGCTTTGCCGTTCCAGAGAGCGGGGCAACGAGCTTTGACGATGCGGTCTTCGGCAAGGTCGAGTTTCAGAATTCAGAACTAGAAGACTTTGTTCTGCTGCGCTCCGATGGAATTCCGACTTATCACCTGAGCGTAGTAGCCGACGACATCGATATGCGCCTCACACACATCATTCGCGGCGCGGACCACATCTCAAACACTCCAAAGCAGGTACTGCAATACCGTGCTCTGGGCGCGCCGTTGCCCATCTTTGCTCATGTGCCGCTGATCCTGGGACCGGATAAAACTCGACTCTCCAAACGCCACGGCGCAACTAGCGTAATCGCCTACAAGCAGATGGGGATTGTGCCGGACGCCTTCCGGAATTTTCTTTCGCTGCTGGGGTGGACGCCGGGGTCAATCAAGGACGAGAACGGCAAGGATCGCGAGGTTTTTCCTGTCGAAGAAATTACCAGGCTATTTTCGCTCGATGGAATTTCCAAGTCGAATGCGGTCTTTGATAATGACAAGCTGGCCTGGTTCAACACGGAATATATCCGCAGTTATCCGGCAGAGGAATTGCTTCCACTGATCGAAGATGAGTGGAAACTGGCCGGATTTACTCCCACGCGCGGCGCAAGCGAAATAACTCATGCAATCGAGTTATTGAAGCCCCGCGCACGCAGTTTGAAAGATTTTGCCTCGGCCTTTCGCGCCTATTTTGCCGATGAATTCGAGATTGATCCCACGGCCGGAGCAAAATTTCTTACTGGCGAAGTGCCCGCGCTGCTCGTCGAGTTAGCCGGTCGTTACGCCGCAGCAATGGAGTTTACCGAAACCTCGACCGAAGCCCTTCTGCGCTCCTTCGCCGAGGAAAAAGGACTCAAGGCCGGCGCGCTGATCAACGGCGCGCGCGTTGCGCTAACCGGCCAGGGCGTTGCGCCGAGTCTGTTTGCGGTGATGCTCGCGCTGGGGCAGGAGCGGGTGACGCAGCGGTTGCAGGCAGCTCTGAATTGATTCTCGTTGCGCGGGTCAAGCAGCAGTCAATGTGCCGCAACTGCAATCTGTGCCGGTAATTGGTAAGGAGATACTTTCGCCGGATCACTGTCCGGCTCCACCAGCCAGACTTTGCGGTCCTGGTAATAGCGGATCAACTCAAGGTCATTCTTCACATCCGACTCCCGTGCCCAAATGACTTGTGAATCATCAATATTCGCGGAGTTATAAACCCACTCATTCAACGGATAGTGCTGCTGTGAGTAGCGAACCAGAACAAGTTGCCTGCCGGGCTGGGCTTCTAAACTGGATTCAATCGCGGCGCGGTCTTTGCCGAAATCTCCGGGACCGTACCAGGACCAGATCCACTGTGCTGGCGGCCATTGGCGCGGCACAAGATGCAGCGGCGCTTCGCCGAGACGCAGCAAAGTCATTACACAGCAAAGAAGAACCATCAGCCGGGTCAGCATCAGCCCCGCCGCATTTCCCTCGGGACGCCAATGGCGAAGGTGGCGCATGGCCTGCAGACCGAGTGCATAGATGGCCGCGGTAAACGGAGCCAGATAATGTGGAACCAGGTAGATCTCAATTGCCATGCCAGCCATCAGGATGGCCACGCAGAGCACCAGAAACCGCACGCGCCGGTCGAGCAGCACACGGCGCAACATGAAGAGCAGCGGCAATAGCGCCAGGCCGGCAAAGAAGAACAACGTATCCCGGATCTTCTTCAAAGTGGCCGGAAAAAATCCGGAGATGGTCTGCAGTTTTGCGCTGTCGCCGACCTCATACTTGGTATAGAAGTTTCGCAAAACCTCATACCGGTAGGCGGGCGCTGGCCGTGTGCTTTGCCAGAGATAGTACGGCACAACCGCGTATGTAGCGCGGTCGACGGTGTAGGGCAGCGTTGTTGGGCTGCCGAATGCGCGATAGTCGTAATAGGCCAGCCAGGAACCAGCGGCAATGAGCATCGCCAGTGGAAATGCCGCGAGGCGGAAGAGCATTGCCGGCGACGGCCTGTTTTTCCCGGAATAGATCCAGCGGCCTAGCACGACACTTACCGGTATGCAGAGCAGCAGGCCCTCAAAGGGACGTGTAAGCGCCAGCAGCGCAATACCGGCAGCGAGGAGCATTGCGGTGCGATGCCGGGGAGCCTTCATCAGCCTGGGTAAAGCGCCCAGTACCAGCGCGCCGCCCAGCGCGGCCAGCGAGCCGCCGCCCGAATAGCTATTGATCCAATAACTGAATAGCCCGAGACGCAGTACCGCAATAAATCCGCCCAATAATGCCCAGGAGGGCGGAAGCCATGCCTGCAGCATCCAGCAAATGCCCGCGCACATCAGCGCGGCGGCGCACAGCACGCCCAGCCACGGGCCGCCTAACAGCACTTTTCCTGCAGCCAGAAGCAGTCCCTGCGCCGGAAAGTACATGGACATGTAGGTAGGCTGCATGGTGATGTGGATGCTTTCAAAGTGGGTCCACATGGCCGGGGTAGGGTTGGTCAGGCGGCCATGCGCGAACGTGTCGGCGGCCAGCAAGAAGCTGAAATCGTTGGCGTCGAACGGCGAGGGGACAGGGCAGAACGGGAGGATTGCCAGACGCAACGCAAGATCGGAAAGGCCAACCACGCCCCACGCCAGATTCCGTCTGCGCGCCAAGGCTCCAAATACCTGCTCAATCCGTCGGAACCAGGATGAACCTAGCGTGGGAAAAGCATATGAAGCCGCAATTGCAATCGCGGTAAGTCCCAGTTCACATATGGTCAGCGACGTACCGCTGGATGGCGCGGAAGAAAGAATCATATCTGCCTATAGTATGCTTTCGCCCTGTTCCAGGTGTAATAACACACGTATGCGCTTGCTCGATGTTTCAGGGATTTGAACTGGGGGAATCATACAGGCGGGATACAACAACCTAGCTGCAACTATCATGTCTCATCGCTGATTTGCGACAAACGCTGCCATCAAATCCAGCCGTTGCTTGAGTTGATGGTGGTGTACAGCGAAATCAAGCTAGTAGCAAAACCTTTCAAGGTTGCGACCAAGCCAGCTGCCAGCAACAACAAAATCAAGGCGTATTCGACCAGATCCGCGCCTTCGTCATGCTGCACCGCGCCAAAAAACTTGATCAAAGATGCCTGAATACGAGTCAGCATGGGGAGACTCCTGATAAGTCAGAATTGTTTGGAAAACTACTATGACACTGCGTTCGGCAGTATCACAATCAACCACTGCCGAAATGTGAGGGAGAGCCAATACAGAGAAATAGCCCTGCACAACTCTCCCACCACACTAGGTCACAGCTGTTATGCGATCCCGGCGAATAAGGCCCAAGGAAGGCTGTTGAACGGTTAGCGCCAAAGTCAAGAACCTAGGCTAGGTCGGCGCCGATTGTGCTGAACACGGTGCTGATCTTGCCTTCCAGGGTTCCCAGAGCGCCCACAAGAACGACAGCGATCAGAGAGATGATCAGGGCGTATTCAACCAGATCCTGACCTTCTTCGCGAACCATCAAGCTCTGCATCTTCACATACAGCTTCAACAATGCGTTGTTCATTTTTTCTCTCCCACGTGGTTTGATTTTTTCCCAGCTGCGGACTGGGGAATGTCTAATTGTACTGCAAGCCTGGAACCATTCCTGAGAAAAAAATCTCATTTAAAATCAGCTACTTGCATAGCTGAATCTGCTACGGGTGTATACATTCAATTGCAATGCGGCTTCCCCTGAATCCTTTTGTTTACACCTTGCGGCCCCAAGTGCGCGTTTCCTGGGGGTATTGATCATTCCAGTGATGCTAACGCCCACCGGCAGTCTCGATGCAAAGCCACCATCTTCTGCGAGGGTGACTGTACAAATATTGGACGCTGCAGTACCGGGTTGGGAAGACATAACAGGATTCTACCTCTTTATGTTGCAATTGCCGGCTCTCTTCGCGCCTTCGGCAGAGTAGTATAACGAAAGAGCGGGCGGCGGGAGTGTGGTTGCCAAGCCCGCGGAGAGCATGAACGAACCATCCAGCGAGAGCACCCCAGGGGCAACCTCAAGAGCATTGAGCGGCAAACAGAAGCTGATCCGCTCCCTCATTTTATATTTTCTTGTGACAGTTTGCGCCGCCGCAGCAGGCGCAATTGTGGGCAGTTTCGTGGTTGCCCTGGCTTCAGAGAAAGGTCCGGGCTACTGCGACTTTATCGCTTACTGGGCCGCCGGCCATCAGTTGGCGCACCAAGCCAACCCTTACGATGGAGCAGCTCTGCTTGCACTCGAGCAGTCAGCGGGGATGCCGTCCCGTTTTGGCGTCCTCTATACACGGAACCCTCCCTGGGTTCTTCCTTTGATTTATCCGCTCGGGTTTCTCAGTGCGCGGATTGCATTCTTCGCATGGAATCTGATGCTGGTGCTTTCGATCTGGGGATCGGTGCGCCTGCTATTGATTGTCTATGGCCGGCCAGCGACCCAGCGCGTCCTGCTGGGGTATTTTTTCGGTCCAGCATTGCTTTGCCTGATCACAGGTCAGCTCTCGCTTTTTGCACTGCTGGGGCTGGCGCTGTTTTTGTGGCTACATCGGACACGTCCATTCATGGCAGGTGCTTCGTTGTGGCTGTGTGCGCTCAAGCCCCATCT
>CAZHKN010000221.1:0-8446 GCA_964532725.1 uncultured Occallatibacter sp. | reverse complement strand
GCCGTGGAAAGCAAAGACCACCGGTACACCAACCGGGAACAACGCATCGAATTCCTCGTCCGGCAATCCATGCGGATGCTCCGAGTTCGGCTGCAAAGCCATCAGGTCCACCACATTCACCACGCGGATGCGCAGATCAGGAACCCGCTCCCGCAGCAGCGTAACAGCGGCCAGTGCTTCAAGAGTAGGCACGTCGCCGCAGCAGGCCATCACGACCTCGGGCTTTCCGTCGTCGTTCGATGCCCACTTCCACTCGCCCAGCCCGGTAGTGCAGTGCGCCACTGCCTCGTCTATCCGCAGCCACTGCGGCGCGGGCTGCTTGCCGGCCACAATCAAATTGATGTAATGCTTGCTGCGCAAACAATGATCTGCAACCGAGAGCAGCGTGTTCGCGTCCGGCGGCAGATAGATCCGCACCACATCGGCCTTCTTGTTCAACAGATGGTCGATGAAGCCAGGGTCTTGATGCGAAAAACCGTTATGATCCTGCCGCCAGACCAGCGAACTCAACAGATAGTTCAAAGACGCAATCGGTTTGCGCCACGGTATCTGTCGCGTAGTCTTGAGCCACTTTGCATGTTGGTTCACCATCGAGTCGATGATATGAATAAATGCCTCGTAGCAACTGAAAAATCCGTGCCGGCCCGTGAGCAGATACCCTTCCAGCCAGCCTTCGCAGAGATGCTCGCTGAGCACCTCCATTACCCGCCCCGTCTCTGACAGGTTCTCATCCACCGGCAGAGTCTCCGCCATCCAAGTCTTTCCGGTCCCGGTAATCACATCGCCGATGCGGTTACTGGCCGTCTCATCCGGCCCAAAGACGCGGAAGTTTTTCTGCTCCTTGTTGGCTTCCATCACCGCGTGCAACAGCCGGCCCAGCACGCGTGTCGATTCCACATCTTCGGCCCCGCGCCCCTCAATCTTCACCGCAAAGTCGCGGAAGCTCGGTACATTGAGCGGCTTCAGTAGCAACCCGCCATTGGCGTGCGCGTTCATGCCCATGCGCAGCCGGCCCTTGGGCGCAAGATCAGCAAACTCCTCGCGAAATTTGCCTTTCTCGTCGAACAGCTCTTCTGGCTTGTAACTGCGCATCCAGTCTTCAAGCAGCTTCAGATGGTCGGGCTTTTCGAAGATCTCGGAGAATGGAACCTGATGCGCGCGCCAGGTATTTTCAACTGGCTTACCATCCACGAACTTCGGTCCCGTCCAGCCCTTGGGCGTGCGCATAATTAGCATCGGCCAGGCCGGGCGTTCGACCGTGCGCCCCTCAGCCTGTGCCAGCCGCGCGTTCTCTTGAATCGTCGCAATCCGGTCAAGGATCGTATCAAAAACGGCTGCGGCCTGCTGATGCATCGTATCCGGATCGTCGCCTTCCAGCGTAAACGGCTCATAGCCATAGCCTCGGAAGAGCGACTCCAGTTCCGCATGGGGAATGCGCGCAAGAATCGTCGGGTTGGCGATCTTGTATCCGTTCAGGTGCAGAATCGGCAGCACTGCGCCATCCGTCGCCGGGTTGAGGAACTTATTTGAGTGCCAGCTGGTAGCCAGCGGCCCGGTCTCGGCCTCGCCATCGCCCACAACGCAGGCTACCAACAGGTCCGGATTGTCGAAGGCCGCGCCATAGGCATGAACCAGCGAGTAGCCAAGTTCCCCGCCCTCATGTATCGATCCCGGCGTCTCCGGCGCTACGTGGCTGGGAATCCCATACGGCCAACTGAATTGCCTGAAAAGCCTTTTTATCCCGTCCTTGTTTTGCTCGATATGCGGATAAATCTCGGTATATGACCCCTCCAGGTAGGTATTTGCCACCAGCCCCGGCCCGCCGTGCCCAGGGCCGATAATGTAGAGCATATTCAGGTTGCGTTCGCGGATCAGCCGGTTCCAATGCACATAGAGAAAATTCAATCCGGGCGTGGTGCCCCAATGGCCCAGCAACCGCGTCTTCACATCGTCGAGCGTCAGGGGCCGCTCCAGCAACGGATTGTCTTTCAGGTAAATTTGTCCCACGGAAAGGTAATTTGCGGCCCGCCAGTAGGCATTCATTCTGGCTACCTGCTCCACGCTCAGCGGAGTTGCGCTCGCTGCTTTGCTCTCAGTCTTCTTGCTCACAGTGCACCTCAGAAGGGAGTTCCGTGCAACTCAAGGCTAGCAGCCGCAGGTTACAGCTTGAGGTGATTGAAGTCACAGTTTGCTGAGACGCCATCCCATGAAATGGAACTTTCGCGCCCACAATTGGATCTCATGCGGGCCGGTTAAGCGACAATAGCAAAGATTAGTCTTGACATTTTCATCATTTTATTCTTATCTAATCATCATAAATGAAATCGTCCTGAAGATTGAGCCTTCATCTACTCTTCATGCGAGGGGATGCAGGGGCTAAACCTGCAAGGAGTGTGAGCGATGAATACCGTGATTTGGATTGCACAGATACTGCTAGCCGGCGTCTTCCTGTACGCCGGGTTCAGCTCACTCTTTTCCCAGGACCGGCAGGCGCATCTGTTGCGGATCAGATCGCTGGGCGTCAACAACGGGTTGCCGCAGGGATGGGCTGCGGTCATTGATGTAATTGAAATTATTGGAGCGCTCTGCCTGCTGGCGCCAATCGACATTTGGCCGCAGTACATTCTGATCAGGATTGCTGCTACTGGGCTGGCGCTGCTGATGATTGCTGTCGGCATCTATCATGCTCGACGTCGGGAGCCGGCAACGCCGGCCGTTACACTGTTCATGGTGGCTCTGCTTGTCATCGTCGGGCGCTGGCCATAACTCCGCACATAGTCTCCATAGACTCTTTGCGGAATAATCTACAAGCAAGCAGCATCTGCAAGTAGAATGAGAAATAAATATATTTTGTATGAGAATCTAGCTTATTCAGGTGCCACTGATTCTGGATCTTAATTCAACTATTCCGATTTTCATATTCATCGCATATTCATTTTTCTTGTATCCCGTCTACTTGATCGCCTTCCACTTTTCCTGCCTGGATGAACAACCTGAGTCTTCATTCGAGCCAGAACAAATAATTGCCGCTGTTCAGCTTGCCGAATTCGAGCCATCATTTATCTACTTGCACTGGCCACTATCTCCCGCCATACCGTAGCCGCTTGACAGAAATCTTGATCGTGCGCTTCAATCGAACATTCCGGCTTAATCGTGTTCTTGCAAAGATAGGCAGGAAATCTCTCTGCGGGGTAGGCGCAAATCATGGACGTTTTTATGTGGATTACCCAGTTAATTCTGGCCGGCGTTTTCTTCTTTACCGGATTCGGCAAGATCTTCGCCTATAAAAAGCTCACCAAGGTCGTCGAGAACCGCCTCAAAAGCAAGACCATCACCATTCAGCACCAGCAGGCTGCAATCATTGGAGTGGCGGAGATTGCAGGCGCTCTGGGTGAGATCGTCCCACTGCAACTTTCCTTTCCCAATCTACTCCCGTTGCTCTCCTCTGCCTTTCTCGCGATCCTGATGCTTGGCGCATTCACCTACCACCTGCGCCGCAAAGAGTCGGCAGCGCCCAGCATTGTGCTCATCCTCATGGCGATCTTGGTCATCCTTGGCCGCTGGCCTTGGTGGGGCTGAGTTTTTCCACAAAGATGGCCTCCTGAAGAGAGTCCTCTGGTTGCAGACGCTCAGAAATACCGCTTGAGCTTGAGAATTCGCGACTCAAAGCCGTACCAAAGGAGCGTCGCCGCAGCTGTTGAAGCCGCAAGCCGAAAGGCCACAATCGCCAGATTACCTGCCGTTCCATAGGGATTCATGCGCAGATCGAACCATCCAAAATAAATAAAAACCGAGATGTGAATCATATACAGTCCATAGCTGATGCGCCCGTAAAATGCCAGCGGCCCGCGCCGCAGCAGCGCGTTCACCGGATTGCGCGCGCCCGTTGAAGCAATCGCCGCTAGCACCGCTCCTCCAAAGCCAATCGCCAGCGCGGTGTCCAGAAACCGTGTCCCGCCGGCAATCGTCGCCGCAGCGGCAGTCCCCAGCACAAATGCGGTCAATCCGATCACGAGCCAAACCCGGCGACTCAGCGGCAGCGTGTAAAGCGCCAGCGCCAGCAAGCTGCCCAGCGCAATCCCATCCAGATGAATCAGCGTGTGCGTCGGTGTGAGCCAGGGGTGGTGATCGAAGAGCGGCGAGGAGATGAATGCGGCGAGTAATATCGTCGCCAACATCCACGAGGGTCGCACCAACCGCACCAGCGGCGCCCAGAGAAAGTAATACTGCTCCTCGATTGCCAGAGACCACGTCTGCCCGATCGCCGGCGGCATAGCAATATGAAAAAGATTCTGCACAAAAAAGATGTACGCAAGCCACGGCGCGGTTTTAATTGCTTCGAGCACCGGTAGGCCAACAAACCAATCCGCATTCAGGTAGACAACCACCAGCACCAGCACATAAACCGGCCAGATGCGCAGCGCGCGCCGCCCATAAAAGTTACGAAAGTATTTATCTTTGTCTCGCGCTTCCAGCAGGATCGATGTAATCAAGAACCCCGAGAGCACAAAGAAAAGATTCACCCCCGCCCAGCCCCACAGCGCGGCAGAGTGCAGCCAGGTGCCTTCAAGGCGCGGATGGCAGTGATACAAAACCACCGCCAAAACTGCAAGCCCGCGCAGCCCTTGTAACTCAGGGATGTATGCGGGCAGCCAGATTGGGCGTTGGATGGGCAAGATAGTGAGTCAGCGAGTTAGCAGGTTAGCAAGTCCACGCGTGAGTAGGAAACTGGGTGCCCCCCTGCTGTCATCCTGAGCGAAGCGAAGGACCTGCGTTTGATTAGCACGACAAGGGCGGGAGCAAGCACAAAGATCATCCCGCCGCCAACTGCTTGGCCCGTTCCGTCGCCCGCATCACGGCCTTGATCAGCGTCACGCGCAACCCGCCTTCTTCAAGTTCCAGAATCCCGTCAATCGTACAGCCCGCAGGAGTCGTCACGGCATCCTTGAGCAGCGCCGGATGGTAGCCGGTTTCAAGCACCATCTTCGACGCGCCAAAGGCCGTTTGCGCGGCCAGTTGAGTAGCCACATCGCGGGGCAAGCCCACCTTGACGCCCGCCTCGGCCAGCGCCTCGATGATGATGTAGATGTACGCCGGACCGGAGCCGGAAAGCCCCGTAACCGCGTCCATGTGCTTCTCATCCACGGTGACGGTGCGGCCCACGGTCTCAAAGATGCGCTCGGCCAGCTCCATCTGCTTCGCCGTCACATAGCCGCCGCGGCACAGCGCCGTTGCCCCAGCGCCCAGCGCCGCCGGAGTATTGGGCATTGCGCGGATCACGCCAATCTCAATGCCCGCGGCCTCTTCAATCGAGCGCGTCTTCACCGACGCTGCAAAAGTGACAATCGTCTTCGCTTTGGTCAGCGCGGGCTTGATCTCGGCAATTAGATCCGGAACCTGAAACGGCTTGACGCCGATCAGAATCAGGTCCGCCTGCTCGGCTGCGGCGCGGTTATCCGTGCTTACGCTCACGCCCCACTGTGTGCTCAGCGCAACGGCTTTTTCGGCGCGGCTCACAGTCGCGTACATCTGCTCGGGAGCAAAAAGATTCTGCTTCAGAAAGGCCTGCAACAGAATTCCGCCCATCTTGCCCGCGCCCAGCACGGCCACACGGACGTTCGGGAGTTGCGCAGGAACTTCGGAGGCCTCAACGGCGATCTCAGTCATGGTTTTCCTTGTCAACGAATCAGTGGTTGTATGCAACCTACAAGGATACAGCTTGACCACGCAGCTCCGCGCTCTCGCGGGCTGAAATCTCCTGAGCCACTGTGAACGTAGGTTGCCCTAATCCACCGTCAGCGTCACCGTCACCTGATGCTTTACGCCCGTCGAGACAACCGTGATCGGGATCGAATAGGTTCCCGCCGGAGTTGTGCCCGTGCTGCCCGTGGTGCCTTGGCCGCCGCTGCCGCCATTGTTGCTATTGTTGCCGCCGCCAGAGGAGCCGAGGCAACTGGTGATCCCTCCGGCCAGCAGAACCAGCATGGCAACCAGCCGCAACGGCCTTCGGCCCCGCTTCCAACCCAGCGGCAGCAGCACAATCACGCAAAACAGAGGAACCATCCGCCGCAGGTACACATTCGCGCGTGAGTTTTCATCGGGCTCGCGTACGGCGCTCGCCGCCAGCGATTGCCCGGTGGCAATCTGCGCCTGCACGCTGCCGGTCGCCGCCGCGGTGATGGCTTCGCTGGGCGGGTTGAACTTGCAGATCGTATTCGGCGGCAAATTGCTCGACGTGAAGGTAAATGCGCCCTGCGAGCCGTTCAACGTCGCGATGCTGAGCGTGTAGGTGGCAGTCAGCCCGCTGGATACAGTTTGGCTGCTGACGCCGCGGAAGGTCACTGTGAAGTCAAAGCCCGTGCCGGCCAGGGCCACTGTGGCGCTAAGCGGCAGAGCGGAGGCCCCCAAACCGGCGCTGGCGGCAATAGTCAGCGAACCCTGCTGCGCCCCGGCGCTGGTCGGTGAAAAGACCACGCCGGTAGTGCAGCTTCCCAGCGCAGGCAGCGAGGAACCGCAGGTATTGTTCACCAACGAAAAACCGGCGGAAGTAGTGAGCGAGAGACTGCTGGCAGCCATCACTCCGGGGTTGGAGATGGTCACGGTTTGTGCGCCTGCGGTTTGCCCCACGCCTGTGGAGGCAAAAGTCAGCAAGCCGGGCAGCGGATTCAATGCCGCGGGTACGCCGCCGGTTCCAGTCAGCGCCACGCTGGCTGAGTTCGCAACCGAAGGGGACGTGACCGCCAGGCTGGCACTGACTGCTGTATTCGCTGTCGGCTTAAAGACGACTCCAATCTGGCAACTGGCTCCCGCGACCAGCGATCCGGGACAGTTATTCGTACTGATCGCAAACTGATTGGAGTTGATGCTGACGCTGGTCGAGATCGCGGGCGCGCTACCGGTATTGGTCACGGTTACGGTTTGCGCCGAACTGCTCTGGCCCACCAGCACCACCGGAAACGCGATCTGCAACGGGCTGGCAGTGAAAGCGGCAGGCCCCGTTCCTGTCCCCGACAAACTAGCCGCGACCGATTGCACGCCGGCGGTCGTGCTGGATACAGTCAGCGTGCCGGTGCGCCCCCCCACTACGGTTGGAGCAAACTCCACCTGCACCGTACACGATCCGCCCGCCGCCAATGCTCCGCTTGCGCAGCCGTTCAGCGTCACCTGAAAATCTCCTGTCACTTGCAGGCTGGGAGCGTTCAACGGCGCGGTGCCGGGATTGCTGACGGTAATAGTCTTGGCCGTGCTGGTCGTGTTAATTGGCGTCGACGGAAAGCTCAATGAAGTTGGACTCAGGCTCAGGAACGCAGGCGAAGTCCCCGTGCCGCTCAGGGGAACCGTAAGCGGCGGCACACCGGATTGAGTGGAGGTGATGAGCAGTTGACCGGTGCGCGCGCCCACCGCCGTCGGTGTAAAGGTGACAGAGATATTGCAATTGAACCCGGAATTCAGGGTGGTGGCGCACAGCGCGGCGCTGAAGTCCCCCGTGACCGTCATCTGGATTCCGCTGACTGCGGCCACTCCTGGATCGGCAAGTGTCAGAGAGATAGGGCTGCTGCTGAGTCCCGGCGCGGTGCCGGGGAATGACAAACTGGCCGGTGAAGCCGCGAGGTACGCCGTGGGCAGACCGGTTCCGCTCAGCGCAATCGTCGCAGATGCAGCCCCGCTCGTGGTGCTGCTCAGAGTGATTGACCCGGTACGGTTCCCCACGGCTGACGGAGAAAACGTGATGTAGGCAGTGCAGCTTGCCCCCGCCGCAAGAGAGCTTCCGCAGGTATTCGAAGGCAGGCTGAAGTCGCCGACCAGCCGGAAGCTGAGTCCGTCCGCTGCAACCGTGCCTGTATTCAGAATCGTCGCTGACTGTGTGCCGCTGGTAAAGCCCACCGTGAGGCTGCCAAAGTTGATATTCGATGGTGTGCCCACCAGCGCGCCCGGTCCCAGCCCGGTTCCGCTGAGAGCAACAACCGTGGGCGCCACGTTGTTCGAGGTGCTGGTAATGTTGAGCGATCCAGTCAGCATTCCGGCGCTCTGCGGCGTGAATATCACATTGGTGCTGCAGGATGCTCCTGCGGCCAGCGAAGTACCGCAGGTATTGGCGGAGAGTGAAAAATTCCCCGTCGTATTCAACGCCAGCCCTGCCAACGTCGCTCCGCCGGGATTCGAGACCGTCACACTGGCCGCCGCGCTCGAACTGCCCACCAGCACGCCCCCAAAGACCAGCGACTGCGGATTCGTCTGCAACCCTGCTGCCGCCAGTCCCGTCCCGGTCAGTGCCACCACCAACGGCGTCACGCCGGCGGTGGTGCTGGCAATGGTCAATGTGCCCGTCGCGGCACCGGTTGCCGTGGGCGCAAAATCCACCTGCATCGAGCAGCTTTTTTCCGCCAGCAATGAGGACGCACATAGATTTTGTGTGAGTTGGAAAGGAGGGGTTACGGTAAAGGTC
>CAZHKN010000220.1:0-8584 GCA_964532725.1 uncultured Occallatibacter sp. | reverse complement strand
ATGCTCTTCAGATCTTCCGGCTCAATGGCGCGTTCTACTAACGCAACAGCGTGACATTGAGCGACGTGGTCGAGGTTCAGACCTTCGGGGGTTTTGGCCTTGATGCTGACCTGGTCGAGAGCGAGGCCGAGCAGGTCGGCGACACGGCCGCGCATCTCGCCCGCTACTGGTGAGATTTTGGGCGCGGCAAGAATCAGAGTGGTGTCGATGTTGACGATGCGGAAGCCGGCGTGGACCAGCTCTTCGAGGGCTAGGTTGAGAAAGATCGCCGAGTCGGCATTCTTCCAGCGGGGATCGCCGGGAGGGAAGAAGCTGCCGATGTCTCCGGCGGCAACCGCGCCCAGCAGGGCGTCGGTAATGGCGTGCAGCAGCACGTCGCCGTCCGAGTGGCCGGCCAGGCCTTCGGGGTGGTCCAGGGTCATTCCGCCAATGCGCAGAGGCACCCCCGGCTTGAATTCGTGCGAGTCATAGCCAAATCCGATGCGTGTTTCCATAGGCCAATCTTTCTTTTTTGGTCTGGCTCAGCGCGAGAGAACCCTCTCGACAGAAAAGCAGGTCCTTCGACTCCGCTGCGCTCCGCTCAGGATGACAGCATTTGTTTTGATTCTAACCGCATTGCTTCTTTGATCAACGACCGTGAGGCCATTCTTGCGCTTTGTCCGGGGCTGAAGCCCGAGATTCCCGTGAAGCGATCTCTCGGCATGACTGAAGTCATGCCCTGATACAAAGCGGTTTAGACATGTGCCGGGCTGCAATTTTGATAACTGGGTAATGCAGCGGTCAGCGCCCGCGCTGGCGGAGATAAAACTCGGCCAGTTCCAGATCGCCCGGCTGAGTAATCTTCAAATTCACCTGTGAACCGGGGACGACGGCCACCGGATGGCCGGCGCGCTCAACCACGGAAGCTTCATCGGTCCCCACAAACCCATCCGCCGTGGCTTCGGCAAATGCCTGCTGCAAGAGTCCATAGCGGAAGCCCTGCGGGGTCTGCGCCAGCACCACGAATTCGCGGGGAATTGTCGAGGTAATCAGCGCGCCGTGGGCGGTTCGCTCCACCTGCTTGATAGTATCCACGGCGGGCAGGCCAACGATAGCGGCTCCGTGCTTAGCGACGGCGTCGATGGTGCGGTCGATGGTGGCCGCGTCGATCAGCGGCCGTACCGCGTCATGCACGAGTACGATGTCGTCAGCTTCGGCGGGCAGCGCGGCCAGCGCATGCAAGACCGACTCCTGCCGGTTGTCGCCACCTTCGACGACGCGAACGCGGTCAGAGAGGCCGTATTGGTCGCCATACTCGGCGATCTGCGCCTCGACGCGCTCGATCTCCGGCTTGCGCACGGCTACATAGATGCCTGTGACCCGCTCGACCGAGGCAAAGGCGCGCAGCGAGTGAATCAGAATTGGAATGCCGTTGAGGGCGAGAAACTGCTTGGGCTGCGGACCAGCCATCCGTGTGCCCAAGCCTGCGGCGGGAAGTATCGCGAATACCTGCATGACCAGTGAAGTATACAACCACCTCGGGCACCTGTGGTGCGGCGGGCTGCTCGCCTTTCGCTCGCTGAAGGTGTGTGCTTTCTGCTCTAGCCCCAAAAACAATGGCGTGGCGAGGCCGGTGCCCCCCTTTATCTTTGTGGTGTTTGCTGCTCAGGTCTTCAACTGCGAGGGAAGACTGCTTGTCCAGAGGACGTTCCCTGTGACTCGGGCTGACGGTGACTGCGAACCTCGCCTTTGTCGCCGTATCATTCTGAAATGCGCACTCCTCAGGCTCCATCGTTGTCGATCGACACTTCGCTGCTCAAGCCCGGCTTGCGGCTGGCGGTGGGTGTGTCAGGCGGCGCGGATTCGGTGGCGCTGCTTCGGGCTTTGGCGGCTCGTAGCCGGGAACTCGGCGTCGTGTTGCATGTGGCGCATCTGCACCACGGGCTGCGCGGAGCGGAAGCGGACGGGGATCTGGAATTTGCGCGCGCACTGGCTGCGGAGCTGAACTTGCCTTTCCATGAGGCCCGGGTGGACACGAACGCTGCCGCGTTGCCCGACACAAAAGCACAGAAACCCGCTGAATCCATTGAAGAAGCGGCGCGGCGGCTGCGCTATGGATGGTTCCGGGAGCTGATGGCTGGCGGACAGGTTGATGCCGTAGCAACTGCCCACACACTCGACGACCAGGCCGAAACTGTGCTGGCGAAATTTTTGCGTGGCGCATGGACCGAGGGACTCTCCGGCATTCATCCGGTGGTTGAGTTTCTCGAAGGGAGGATTCTGCGCCCGCTGTTGGGAGCGACACGCGCTGGGGTCGAAGATTATCTCAAAGAACTCGGCCAGAGCTGGCGCGAGGACTCCTCGAACCGCGACCCGGCTTATACGCGCAACCGGATTCGGCACGAGTTGCTGCCGCTGCTGGAGAGCTGGAACCCCAGGTTCCGAGAACATATGTCGCAGATGGCCACGCTGGCTCGTGACGAAGAGGCGCACTGGCGGCACGAGATTGCCGCGCTGGCCCCGCAGTTGATTTTGCCGGGCCGCCCGGTGCGCGGAGGGGGACGAGCCGGTACGACTGACTTGGCCATCGACCTCGTCCGCCTGAGCGCTCAGGCTCCGGCCATGCAACGCCGCCTGTTGCGTCATGCCGCCCGGCAACTGGGCGCCGCTCTGGATTTCACAGCGACGGAAGACCTCCGCGACCTGGCCCTGACTGCCCGCGCAGGGCAGAGAAGGGAACTGGCGGCTGGGCTGCGCGCCGAACGCAGCCATCGTGAACTGCGTCTGACCATCTCCGCTCCGAGAGCATCCACAGCAGTGCCCGAATACAGCTTCGCGATTCCCGGCGAGGTCGATGCCCTGGCTTTTGGCCTGAAAATCAGCGTAGAAATAGCTGCTCCAATGGGCGCTGAGCAGGTTTCTTCACGCACGGCAATCCTGCGCAATTGGCGTCCCGGCGACCGGGTCTGGCCTCGGCACACCAGCTCGCCGCGCAAGGTGAGCGAAGTTCTCGACCGGCTCAAAATTACCGGAGAAGGCCGCGCCCTGTGGCCTGTACTGGAGGTCGGCGGCCAAATCCTATGGATGCAAGGGGTAGAGCTGCAATCCTGCGCTCTGCAACCGGCGGAAATTCAGGTTTTCGCCGCCGATCTGGACCCCGGTGGACTGCGCCGCTGATCCGCCGCGGGTAACGCTCCCCTCCGTAACTATGAGGGCATTTACCCTGCAATAAAAGCCGGCTTCGCGATACAATCGAAGTTGCTGCTCAACTGAGCGACGCTCTCTTCGTGTCTTCCACAAGGAATCGACAAAGGACCGCATTTTTTGTGACTTTGCGGATCGGCGAGGCGTCTAAGGGTGAGTGGGCAGTGGAGGAGTCTATTTTGGACTCCAAAGCTGCCGGGAAATGAGGCCTACTGTTGAATTCTACCTTTAAGACCGGGCTGATATGGATTGGCGCCATTGCGTTTTGTCTGGTGCTTTTCGGCTATGTGCAGCGCGGCGCCGGCATGAACAAAGTTGCGGATATAACGTACTCTGACCTGTTCGAGAAGGCGCAGCAGGGGCTGGTGAAGGACGCCAGCATTGACGACGGAGAGCTGCGCGGGCACTTGAAGACGAACGAGGAGTTCCGCACCAACATTCCCGCCGAATATGGAGATCTTGACAAGGCTCTGCGCACCGCCGGAGTAAAGCTCTCCATCGCGCCGCAGAAGAGCAGCATTCCCTTCCAGATTCTCATCAATGTCGGTCCAATTCTGCTGGTCGGCGTGGTTTTCTTCCTCTTCATGCGCCAGATGCAGTCGGGCGGCAACAAGGCGCTGTCATTTGGCAAGAGCCGCGCGCGCCTGCTCTCGATGCAGCAGAAGAAGATCACCTTCAAGGATGTGGCCGGCGTAGACGAAGCCAAGGAAGAACTGAAGGAGATCATCGAGTACCTGCGTGAGCCGCAGCGCTTCCAAAAGCTGGGTGGCCGCATCCCCAAGGGGGTGTTGCTCGTAGGACCTCCGGGAACCGGCAAAACCCTGCTCGCCCGCGCTGTTGCCGGCGAGGCGAATGTACCGTTCTTTTCCATCTCCGGTTCGGACTTTGTCGAGATGTTTGTGGGCGTCGGCGCAAGCCGCGTCCGCGACCTTTTCGAGCAAGGCAAGAAGAATGCTCCTTGCATCATCTTCATCGATGAAATTGACGCCGTCGGCCGCCATCGCGGTGCTGGCCTGGGCGGCGGGCACGATGAGCGCGAGCAGACACTGAACCAGCTTCTCGTCGAGATGGACGGCTTTGAATCCAATGACGGCGTGATTCTGGTTGCGGCCACCAACCGTCCTGACGTTCTTGATCCCGCGTTGCTGCGCCCTGGCCGTTTTGATCGCCGCGTTGTAGTGGGCTTGCCCGACATTCGCGGCCGCGAGGAAGTTCTCCGCGTCCACGTGAAGAAGGTGCCTGTTTCTGAAGACACCAACCTCAATGTCCTGGCTCGCGGCACACCGGGCTTCAGCGGCGCTGACCTGGCCAATATGGTCAACGAGGCGGCCTTGAACGCTGCCCGCGTGAACCGCAAGCAAGTCACGATGTACGACTTCGAGCTGGCCAAGGACAAGGTGCTGATGGGCGCGGAGCGCAAGTCGATGCTGCTCAGCGACGGAGAGAAGCGCGTCACCGCCTATCACGAAGCCGGCCATGCGCTGGTTTCCGTGCTGCGCGACCACTCCGACCCCATCCACAAGGTCACCATCATTCCGCGCGGGATGGCGCTGGGCGTCACCATCTTTTTGCCGGATGACCGCCACAACGTGACCCGCGATTACCTTGAAACCCGGCTGGCAATGGCCTACGGAGGCCGTGTCGCCGAGGAGATTTTCCTTGGCCAGATGTCTACCGGAGCGGGCAACGACATTGAGCGGGCCACGGAACTGGCGCGCGCGATGGTTTGCGAGTACGGCATGAGCCGCCTTGGTCCTTTGGCCTTTGGCAAGAAAGAGGAGCAGATCTTCCTGGGCCGCGAGATCTCGCAGCACCGCGACTTCAGCGAAGAGACGGCGCGGCAGATTGATCTCGAAGTGCGCCGCATCATCGATGAGGCCTATCAGTCGGCCCGCTCGATCCTCGAAGCCAACAAAGATGCAATGCACCGCATTGCCGCCGCTCTCATTGAGCGCGAGACGATCGACGCCGAAGAGGTACGGCTGCTGATCGAAGGCAAGCAACTGCCTCCGATGCGCTCCGTGCTGGCATCGCCGACAGACACCGGCAGCGGCGTCCAGCAGGTACTGAAGCCGGAAGGAAGCCGCGGCGGACCGAGCTATCCCGAAGGTTCACCTTCACCGGCGTAGTTTCTCTTGTCAAACGCAAACAAGAACGGCCACTCTGATTCGAGTGGCCGTTCTTGTTTGCCTCAAATCCTTGTTGATGGGAACTGACCTATAGCGGTTCTCCAATTGGTGTAGAGCGGAGTTGATGCACTCAAGTGGCTTTTCCCTTAAGGAAAAGCCACCTTGCAGAATATCAACCAGTCCATGGATATTGGAGAACCGCTCTAGCTGCCCATGAACCCCAGATATGGGTTTGAACCAAAGTTATTATTGCCAATATTCGTCAAGGCGCTCCCCACCTGCGAATTGGAGAGGCCGAACCATCTCGCCAGCGTTGCCGCGTACTGGTCCACCGCGGTGGTTGGAATCAGTCTTCCCGCGCCGGTATCATCGGCCTGGTTGACGCCGACAACCGGGTACTGGCCGTACATATTCTGCCCTGCCACCGCGCCGCCAACGACAAAATGATGGCTGCCCCATCCGTGGTCGGTGCCACTGCTGTTCGAGGTCAGTGTGCGGCCAAAGTCAGAGATGGTGAAGGTGGTTACGTTATTGCCGAGACCGGCGGTGACCATCAACGCGTCAAAATACTCTAGCGCCGCGCCCAACTGCGTGAGCAGTTGCGCGTGCTGGATTGCCTGGTTGGTGTGAGTATCAAAACCGCCCAGCTCCACAAAGAAGATCTGCCGGTTGACGCCCAGGCCCGCGCGCGCGCCGATAATGCGCGCCACGGTCTGGAAGGAGGTAGCCAGCGGATTATCCATGAGCGTCAGGCTCTTGGGATCGAGATACTGGGGCGGATTCGGTACGCCGCCAGTGCCTGCCGGAAGCATATACTGCTGCAACTGTTTTTGCGCCGCGATGGAGCGCTGGATCACCGCACCGTATTCCTTGGCGAAGACATTGGTCTCTGAGGTGGAGAGGATATTATTCAGAAAAGCGGCGCTTGTCGACTGACCGAAGAGCGGCTGTGTCAATCCGTAGATGGGAATTGGACCTGCCGATGTGCAGTTGAGCTGAAATGTTTGTTCCCCGGAAAGAAACAGCGCGATGCCCGCGGTCGAGATGCAGGTAAATGTCGAGCTGGTGGTGTTCGCGCTCTCGATCAGGTCCGCTATCCTGCCGCCCCAACCGACAGTCTCTGTACTGCCGCCATTCGAGGCAATTGCTTGCCATGCGGCGCTCTGATCGAAGTGCGAGAAGAGCGAATCGGGCAACGTGGCAGTGCCGATCGTACTCTTCGATACGGGTTCCACCAGTGTACCGACGTTGGCGACAATGGCGGCGCGCCCGGCATTGAAGAGATTCTGCACCCCTGTCAGAGCGGGGTTGAGCGCGAAGGTGCGTCCGCTCTGCGGGGTCAGCGGCGTGATGGGCAGCAGGGAGCTGAGAGGATACGCAAGTCCCGGCGCGTTCTGACGCGCCTGGGTAAAGGCATCGAAGGAGGCCGTATCGGTGGCGATCACCGTTCCGTGGCCGTCGTTGCCGCCCTGCATGTACAGGCAGACCAGGGCCTTATAATCCGATGTTCCGGTGCTCTGCGCCATGGCTGCAATCGAGCTTAGCTCGATCAGAAATGGACTCGCGGAGATACCGGCCATCGAAGCCATTGAGGCCGTTCTTAAAAATTGCCGCCGCGACCGCTCGAATTTGTTCATCATGATTGACTCCTCAAACTGGACTAGGGAAAGATGGGTCCGGTTAATACTGCGCGCTGTAGGATGGCGAGAACATGGTGAGATAAATCGCTGTCTCCACTCGCGCGAGGCGTGCGGCGTTCGCATCGCCCGAGGCGGGAATGACAATCGCATTCACCGCGCCTTGTATCTGGCTGTACAGCCCGCTATCCATCTCGCCGGCCATCAGCAGCAGATTAATCCGATCAAGCAACGCACCGGAATTATCGGCTATTTTGATCTCCTCGGCGTAGTTGGAGAAGATATCCGGACCCTGGGTGGGAGTAGCGCCGATGGCGTTCTGCATGTAGTTGAGGAAGCCAACCACTGTGCTCACGTCGGTCATCTGCATCTCCGGCGCAACCAGATTGGCAGCGGAGATGCTGGTTCCCGGCGGAATATAGCCGGGCGCAAACCAGTTGAAGACCGTTGGAGAGCGGAGCGTCATCTCGCCGAGGCCGTAAATCGGATCTTCTGTCGAGCCGGAATAGTACGAGCCGTTGCGCGACTGCGCGCTGAAGGCCCGCGCCCACTCTGTGTAGCGAACCAGCGCCTCACGCACCTTGCCGTAATACGGCAGTGCCGGACCGCCATAGTAACTCAGACTGGCGGCGTCGGCTGCCGGGTCGAGCGCATCCTGGTCCATCAGGACGGCCTTAATCACGGCTTGCATATCACCGCCGGTGCTGGTGAAGACCGTGGCCACGCGCTGCACATAGGCCGGGCTGGGATTGCTGGTGACCAGGTGTTGGATCAACTGCTTGCAGAAAAACGGCGGCAGATTGGGATGGGTGAAGAGTACGTTGAGCGCGTACGCCAGGTCGGTATCGGCGTCCGAGCTAGTCGAGGTGCTGAGAAAAGTCTTTGTGCCGGTTGAATGATGGCTGTCATAACTGATCATCGCCGAAAGATCCTGGCCTGCTCCTGGGACGGCATCAATGCAGCAACTGTACCAGGCGACGTCCGGCGCAAATGCCGGCGAATCCCAACTGAAGCCGGTAAAGACCTGGGCCAGTCCCTCCACATCCGTGTTCGAGTAAGTCGGCTGCGGAAGGTTTGTTGTGCTGTCGATCGCCTGCGTGCCATCGGGATTGAGCTTCCATAGGCCGATGGTGAAAAGCTGCATCACCTCGCGCGCGTAGTTCTCATCCGGGTCGGTGGTGGGAGGGTCGCCTTTGTCGTTGCCCAGCATGGAGAGGAACTGGCCCATCGCCGGACTGAGCGTTACATCCTTCAGGAGCGTGGGGAAGGTGCCGAAGGCATCCGAGCCCAGCATGTCGTAGTACTTGGCCTCGCCGCGCGGCATCTCCTGTACGCCGACATTGGTGCCGGAGATAACGAAGATCTCCGAGAGCGTGTACTTCATGCGCTGCCGCAGTTGGTCATTTCCGGTAATCGCCTGTTGCCAGAAGCTGTTCTGGAAGTAAATTTCATCGCTGGAATTGGCGAGGAGCTGAAAGACACTGCAATCGGTATTCGCCGATGGCGTGCAGGCCGGAGGATTGAGCAGAATCGACTGCTCAACCAACTGCTCGTGGGAGGTTTGCGGCGCGCTGAACTGCTCAGTGAACCAGGCATCATAGCCGATCTGCTGGAGATGATGAATATCCGCATCGG
>CAZHKN010000219.1:0-8625 GCA_964532725.1 uncultured Occallatibacter sp. | reverse complement strand
GCCGCCGCTGGGTGGTTGATCTCGATCTGGAAAAGTTCTTCGACCGAGTCAACCATGACAAGCTGATGGCGGCCGTGGCGCGGCGGGTTGTGGACAAGAGGATGCTCAAGCTGATCCGGGCGTTCCTCACCGCGGGCGTGATGGAGAACGGGCTGGTGGGTCCGGTGGATGAAGGCACGCCGCAAGGCGGTCCTTTATCGCCTCTGTTGTCGAACCTCGTGCTCGACGAACTTGATCGGGAACTGGAGCGGCGCAAGCACTGCTTCGTGCGGTATGCGGACGACTGCAACATCTACGTGCGCAGCCAACGGGCAGGAGAGCGGGTGAAGCGGAGTATTACCGGCTTCATCACGCGGCGGCTCAAGCTCAAGGTCAATGAACAGAAGAGCGCGGTGGCTCGACCGGCAGAACGCAAGTTCCTCGGCTTCAGCATATCGAACGCACAGGAACCGAAGCGGCGTATCGCTGCCAGGGCCTTGCTGCGGTTCAAGCAGAAGGTGCGGGAACTTACGGGCCGGACTCGGGGTATCAGTATCGAGCGGATGACGAAGGAACTGGCCAGCTATTTACGTGGCTGGAAAGGCTACTTCGGCTTCTCGCAGACGCCCTCGGTGTTTAGGAATCTGGACCCATGGATACGGCGAAGGCTGCGGTCCATGATCTGGAAGCAGTGGAAACGCGGCAAGGTGCGGTTCGCCAAGCTGTGCGCTCTGGGAGTGAGCAAAGACCTGGCTGCCCAAACAGCCGGGAGCGTTCACGGTCCATGGCACATCGCCAACAGCCCCGCTCTGAGCTATGCGCTCCCAAACGCCTACTTCGACAAGCTTGGTGTTCCCAGGTTGTTCACTGGTTCTTAGCTCAATCCATCCGAACCGCCGGATGCGGACCCGCATGTCCGGTGGTGTGGCAGGGGAGGAGAGGTGACTCTCCCCCCTATGCCGATTTGCCCCATCGCCTCGTACACCTGCGTCAGATGCAGGCCAACTTCTGCCTGAAGAGAGGCGCGCCATGCTGCTGAAATCATTTCCTTCGCCTCATCCAGCTTGCCTTCGCGGTAGAGAATCCAGCCCTGCGTATCCCACGATGCGATCAACAGATTGGCCTCCGCAAAGCTCTTGCTGTTGGCCTCTGCCGTGGAGATGGCGGCGCTTTTCTCTTCGAGCTTGGCAATGCCCCGCCGCGAAGCTTCTTCCGCCACAGAAAGATCAAGCCCGGTTTCGCTCAGCGTATAGGCCGCATCGTTCAGCACTCCTGGATCATCCGTGCCATCCAGCACGCTCTTCGCGGCGGCAGCGGCTTCTTCATTGCGATTCAATCGCCGCAGCGCCTCGCTCTGCTGAATGCGAATCGTCTTGTTGTCGGGGTTCTGCTCCGCCGCCGCTTCCAGCGTTTTCAGGGCAGCAGCGTAATCCTGCGCATTGGTCTGGAGCGATGCCAGGTACAGGGCAACCCGCGCGTCGCTGGGGTGATGCGTTACATACTGCTGCACCGTTTGCCGCGCTGCTGTTGAATCGCCGTCTCTTGCTTCAGCGGAGGCCAGCGCGGTAACTGCATAGGCATTGTCTTCGTGCTTTGCGACTTCCTTGCGCAGGTCGGCTTTTGCTTCTTCGTAATTCCGTTCCAGATTCGCGATATACGAGTAAGAACTCCACAGATTTTCCTGATCAGGATTCTTTGCCTTCACCTTGTCCAGCATTTCTTTTCCGCCCTGAATGTCTCCGGTGCGCAGTCTTTCGGCGGCCAGCTTCATCAGCTCCGCAGGGGAGCGGGTATCGGCGGCGGCGCTCTCGGGCGTGGGGGAAGGCGCGGGCGACGCGGACGCAGGCTTCTCCGCCGGCACAAGATGGACCACGCCCGAGGGCACGTTTTTATCGGTCTTAGATGGAGTGAAGACTGTCTGTGGATCTGCTTTTACAACGATCGGCTTTTCCCGCTCAATCAACTGAATCCACGGTTCGCCGCTCAGCCCAATATCCTTGGTAAAACTCTGATACTTCTTCCAATCCTCTTTGGCCACCTTCTTCTTGAGCACAACAATCGTGCGCTCGGCCACAATTTCCTTGCCGTCGAAGCGGTAGGTCTTGTCGAAGGTGGCAAAGTCCGTTTTCACATGCACCGGGTCGGGCAAATCGGTGTGAAAACCATCGGGCAAACGGATATGGCTGATCGCGGTCAGCGTGCGCGGCGCGCCCAGTTCAATATCTTCCTCGGGTGCGGCGCTGTCGCTGTCGAGCGACACGAATTCGGTGACAGGAAACAGCGGCACAATCCGCCGGTTGTCCCAGTCGCCAAATGGATGCTTGGAGTAGCTATAGCTGATTGAAAGCGGCCGCGCCGTGTCGTCGGCATTGGCAAACTGCGTCTCACTGGTTGTGCCGCTAAAGCCCGAGGCTGACGAAAGATACTGCGATGCCTTATCCCAGTCCGCCTGCGCCATATTGCGCGCCAACGCGCGCGCCAATACCTCCGCGTCGTCGCGGTAGCTCACCGTCATCTTGCCCGTCAACTTGCCATCGGCGTCGAGCGTTGCCGTCGCTTCAAAACGCTCAGCAAAGGGATACGGCGCAGCCGCCGGCGTTGTCTCCAGCGAGGCGGGCGCAGAGGCCGGTATCACTAGCGCTTTCTGATCGCGAATGATCTCGCTTAGATACCGATACGGCGCGGCTTGCGGAGTGCTGTCCAGCCAGATGCGGCCCTCCGGCAGATTCACCGTCGTAATTGCATGATTGAATACCGCCGGCGACGGCAGCTCCGGAACCGGGGCGATTCCCGCGCCAATCAGCGCCGGAGCCGTTGAAAACCCCTTGGCGCGCAGCAGAGCCTCCAGCAGCGTATCCTTGTCCTTGCAGTCGCCATACTGATCGGCAAGCACCTCTGCCGCGGTGTGCGGCTGATAGCGGCCAATGCCAAAGTCGATTCCTACATAGCGGATGTGCGATGAGACATAGTTATAGAGGGCTTGCACCTGGTCTTCAGGAGTCTTTGCATCTTTGGTCAGGTCGTCGGCCTGCTTGCGAATCGCCTCGCTCGGTTCGGTTCGGCTCAGCGCCAGACTGCGGTACCAATCGCCCACCTCCGGCCAGCTATGGAAGGTCGTCCAGGCAACCGATGGCAGCTTACGCCCATCGGCGTCCTCGTCCGGATCCTTCGGCGCAGCGGCCTTGCTCGATTCGTCGCTTGTCTTCTTCGGAGCAGTCACCAGTTGCGACCCAGTCCAACTGTAGGTGCGCAGGCCGGCCTGCTCGGTAATGGTGGGCTTGTGGTTGGGACTCCACACCTGCACATACTTGCCCGCTGGGACCTCGATAGTAAGAACCTCCGCAAGCACAATCAGCGAGCCTGGCGTGGTAAAGTGATATGCTCCCCAGAACTGCCCCGGAGCTTCGGCCTTATTGATCGCCGTGTCCACTTCATATTCCAGCGTGTCGCCGCGCGAAAGGGAGCGAACCGGCAGGTGCTTCTCTTTCAAGTCGCTGTACAGCGGAGCCTCGCGGGTCACCTCGGACGCCAAGTCCATCGCGTCCGCAACCGGCGTCTCCACAACCGAGCCATCCGGCTTGATCACCCGCACAAACTTGATCACCGCGTTCTCATTCGCCGAGGCATAGGCAAACTCAAGAACCCCGAATTTCTGCGCGGCTCCGTCCGATTGAACCCGCATCCGTACATGAGAATCCCGCTCGCCCGTACCGTCCGCATGCATTCGGTACGTGGTGTCATAGCGCTCAAAGACCAACGCCTCGTTCTTGAACGGATCGGCGGCAGCCTGCTTGCCCTGCGTCTGGGCAATGCCGGCCAAAGCAAGAAACGGAAAAATCAGAACAGAATACACGCCCTTCGATTTCATAGACCACAGCATATACGACAAGGTCCGCGCTAGTCGTACCAAATTTATGGCGGCGCAATTCGATTACTCGCAGGCAGTGATTTTAAGCGACGTCCCCCCAACAAATGCCGTCATCCCGAGCGACCAGAGCGCAGCAAGGGGGCAGACACGAATGGGTCAATTTAAAAGGTACGGGCCTCAGTCCACACTGAAACCCAGCAAAACCGGGCGCCGCTCCTTCTCATTTGCTCTTGACGAACCGCTTTGATAATTGTTTCGCTGCAAGTTTCTTTGTTTGAACTTTTTCCTTGGATTGGATGAAATGCGCGTCGATGATCGCCCGGATCAGCCCTGGGAAGCGTTCCTCGATCTCCGCGCAACGCGAGGTGTTGTGCATCTCAACGCCGCGCCGTTCGCCACGGATCAGCCCCGCCTCTCGCAGCGCCCTGAAATGTTGCGAGAGCGTGGACTTTGGAATTGCCTTGTTGCTAACGGTCAGAAACGTCGAACAGTTATGCGAGCACTCCTGAGCCACGATGTCCGCGTAGATCGCAGCCCGCACCGGGTCGGACAAGGCATGGAGAATCCCCTCAACCGTAATCTCCTCAAGCGAAGGATGGAACAAGGGGCGCATACATTATGAGAGTAAGCGTCTCGCGCTAAAGGTTCAATAGTTCGTTAATTCGGAACTATTGAATCGTATGCCGGCCCGGCTGCATCTACACATCAGAAACAAGTGAGGGGCGGCACAGCGGCCCCAGCTAACTTCAACCGTCGAACACAGAAAAGGGACCATTCCTATGGGCAAGCTCAAAGGCAAAGTAGCAGTCATCACCGCCGCCACCTCCGGCATGGCGCTCGCCACTGCCAAGCTATTCGTCGAAGAGGGAGCATACGTCTTCATCACAGGCCGGCGACAGGACAAGCTCGATGAGGCCGTAAAACTCATCGGCAAAAACGTTACCGGCGTTCAAGGCGACGCCTCCAACCTGGCCGACCTCGATCGGCTCTATGACACGGTCAAGCGCGAAAAAGGCAAAATCGACATCCTCTTCGCCAGTGCCGGACGCGGGGAACTCGCAAAGCTGGAAGAGGTCACCGAAGAACACTTCGATCAAACCTTCGATCTCAACGTCCGCGGTACGCTCTTCACTGTGCAGAAAGCTCTCCCGCTCTTCAACGACAACGGCTCCATCTTTCTCAACGGCTCCATCGCCAGCATCAAGGGTTTTCCAGCGTTCGGCGTCTACAGCGCCAGTAAGGCTGCGGTTCGCTCCTTCGCTCGTACCTGGCTCTTGGAACTCAAGGAGCGCAGAATCCGCGTCAACATCCTTAGTCCCGGCACTATCGACACGCCGATCCTCGATCCTCTGGGAGAGGATGCCAAGGAATTCTTCAAATCCCAGATCCCGCGCGGCGAGATGGGGCGTCCGGAGGAGATTGCGACCGTCGCTCTTTTTCTCGCCTCCAGCGATTCCAGCTTCGTCAACGGCGTCGAACTCTACGTCGACGGCGGTACCGCACAGGTCTAACTGCCAGACTTTATATTTTCGTGAACCAAGATCGGGATTCGTCCTCAGGAGCTTTTCCGTTTCCTGGGGCGAGTCCCATTTTGCTTTACGCTTGCCGGGCGCCAATTTCACGTTAAAAAACGAGCGAAACAGCCTATTTTAGGCCTGTTTTTCACGTTTTACTCCGCGTCAACATCGACAAACCCACGAAATATCTCCGCCTGCGCCAGGATTTTTTGACGTTGCCAGCCTTCGCTTGCTCAACGCTCAAGTTGGGAGGCGAGAAAATCTGCTTTTTCATGGGCATATAAGCGCAGCACAGAAACACAAGTGCGCCAATTTTTCCAACACGGATTCGCCAACTTTACTGCGCATCGGTCAGCAGTAAAATTTGAAGGGTTCAGGCTGGCAGGTCGAGGTTTCAACCCCGACACAGGCATGGGATGCAGGTAAACGGCGCGGGCTTTGGCCTCGGCGGGATGTCTGGGTGCCCCGGTCCCTCGCTTTTTGGACAGGGACACCGCACCATTACTGATCGATCTGGTAGCTGAAATCCTCGATCACCGGGTTGGTCAGAACCTCGCGGGCAATCTGCTCCACCTGGGCCTTGGCGGCCTCGGCGCTCAGCCCGTCGGCCAGCGCAAGCTCGAAAACCTTGCCCTGGCGGACAGAGGTCACGGCGCTGAATCCGATCTTCCGCAGCGCGTTATGGATGGCCTGGCCCTGCGGGTCCAGTACTGAAGTCTTGGGCGTGACATAGACATGTGCCTTCATCATCCCTGATTATAGTAGGTGGGCGACGTTTAGCCCTAGCAATCCTTCCGGTCCGTTCCCTGTCCGGCGATAAAATCTTTCCCTTTGAGGAGTACCTGAAACAATGGTTAATTATCTGGAGTTGCCCATCGGTGAGCGCTCCCCCGAAGTCTTTCGCGCTGTCATCGAGATCCCCAAGGACGGCACCAACAAATTTGAATACGACAAGGAACTGCACGTCTTCAAGCTCGACCGCAACCTGCATTCCCCCGTCCACTACCCCGGCGACTACGGATTTATTCCCTCCACGCTAAGCGACGACGGCGACCCCCTCGACGTAATGGTGCTGGTTCCCACGCCCAGCTTTCCCGGCTGCGTACAGGAGGTCCGCCCGATCGGCCTGCTGGAAATGCTCGACCAGGGCGTACTCGACGAGAAGGTTCTCGCCGTCGGCAAGAACAATCCCCGCTACGAAAACGTCTGGAACTACACCGACATTTATCCCCACATGCTGAAAGAAATCACTCACTTCTTTTCCATCTACAAAGATTTGGAAGGCAAGCGCGTCGAAGTGAAAGGCTGGCACGATGCGGCTTACGCCCGCGATCACGTCATCCGCGCCGCCAAATGTTTTGAAGAAAGCAAGACGAAGAAGGCCGCTGCTATTGCAAAGGCAGCAAAGTAACTATCGGCGGGATTTTTAGCTTTCAAGTCTTTCAAAATAACAGAGCCGCTGAGGCAATCTCAGCGGCTCTGTTATTTGCGATCAACTTTTTTGCTAATGCCAAGACCGAGTAATTTGGTAATTGCCTCTGAACGAGTGCGGGCGAGGACGCTCGCACGACAGCCGGTCTGGAGACCGGCTCTACATTCGCGCTATTCCATGATCATGCGGTCACGGCACTAGCAATATTCGGAGTAGCTATCCTTTTGCGCTCCCGGTTGCCGATACCGCAGCAGAATGAGGCGCAGTCTGCCGCGGGGCGACACCCGGAGTCAGCTTCCGTGTTGGAGATTTCGGCGCAAGTTCGAGACCCCTCGGCACATGCTTGGCCATCGGATTGAAGGTTCGAGTGCCAGTGCCCCGGTTCATCGCCGCCGCCTTCTGTTCGGCATTGAAGCGCTCGGTCACGTCGGTCAACCGCTGCGCCTCAAAGCCGCGCCGTTTGGCCACGATGCGGTAGTCAAAGCTCAGCGAAGAGGTTCCGCCGCCCGACTCACGCACTTCAAAACTGGTTGCAGTCTTATTGATCACGTACAACCCCTTCGAGTCGCCGTTGGGTGTAAGGAAGACGTGATAGCTGTTGTCGGCAGTGACTGTCTCGCCAAAGACAGGGTCAATCTTGATGACAGCGACGCCGCGCTCGATCTGGCCTGAACCGAAATCTTCCATCCAGTTCTCCGGTGACTGCACGGAGTAAGTCTCCACCGTGCGCGTCCCGTTGCCCGCACTGACCAGCGTCTTTACCTGCCCGGTGCAGCTCAGGTTTCCGCCACTGCCAATTCCACAGGTACCACCTTTACTCACCGCCATGAAGGTCTGGAAGAGAGTGCTGATAGTGCCGGTGCCGTAGTTTTCCGCAAATACAGATGGAAAGGACGTGCTGTTATTCAGAAAGACACCGGCATAACTGTCATCGGCGGTGCCCAATACGCCGATCGACCATGCGGGCGCGACCGTGGTGCTGCTGGTTCCCGTATCACCCCATACGCCTGCGTAGATGTTGAACGCGCTGTAGGTGTTGCTGCTGACGTTGCCAACGCCCAGGACGCCGGCATCTTGTGATGCGAGAGCAGTGGCGAAGCCTTCGACGCCGTCCCCGCCTCCAGCGGTTCCGCCATAAATGCCGGTTCCTGTAGCGTTGATTCCGTAGACGCCAAAACCACTAGCTAAATTCGCTTGACCCTCGATTGCGGTTCCCGAGTTGTTGTCCACAAAGAGCGCCGGGAAATCTGCACCATTGGTGATGATGGCCGCACCATAGACATCATCTCCAGTGGCAAAGAGTGAGACCGGGACACCAGTTCCCGCAGCCGAATTGTCTGCCCATACCCCGGCATCGGCAATTCCCGCCTCTGAACTGTAGGTCGCGCTAAAAGAGGTTCCGGTAAAGCCCAAGATGCCTGCCGAACCAGCAACAGGTCCAGTAACCTGACCGAAGACGCCGTAGCCGGACATCGATTCGCCCTGCACCCCATAACCAGTATCAGAGTCTCCAAATACGCCCTCTGAACCAGCAGTCCCCCAGCCATAGACGGCAGCGTAACTAGGTCCTGTGGATTGGTGAGCTTCAATCCAACTGCTGAAGCTGTCACTGACCGCCAACTGCGGATATTTGGTATTCAGCGTTGTCTCCAGCGCTGAGGTATTCAGCCCCAGAGCCACAGAACCGCTGGTTCCAGAACCCGTCAGCGGGCTGGTGGTTGTGATTCCGGTGATCGTCCCCGATCCGCTGCCGCCCGGAAACGTCTGCCCTGTCGCAAAGGTAATCACGCCAGTCGGGGCAATCGACAGGCCAGTAGCCTTTGGGTCAG
>CAZHKN010000218.1:0-8642 GCA_964532725.1 uncultured Occallatibacter sp. | reverse complement strand
AGGATGATTACGACAGCGAATACCGGTTTGCGAGCCGTCCGGTTGCGTCCTTGCAGGGCCTGGATACAGCCGGCAGAGTGATTTACATAGGAACATTCAGCAAGGTTCTGTTTCCAGCTTTGCGCCTGGGGTACCTGGTGGTTCCCCGAGACCTGGTTCCTGCCTTCGCCGCGGCACGGGAAGCCTCCGATATTTTCTCCTCGACGTTCTATCAACTGGTCATGACCGACTTCATCCGCGAAGGACATTTCGCCCGTCACATTCGCCGCATGAGAATGCTCTACATGGAGCGGCGAACGGCGCTGGTTGAAGCAATCCAAGACGAGATGCCGAATCTTCTGGAAGTGATTGGCGCGGAGGCGGGGATGCACCTGGTGGCGCTGCTGCCGCGCAGAGTAGACGATGTCGCCGTGGCGCGGGCTGCAGCCGCAGTTGGCATCTCTGTTGTACCGTTGAGCGCCTGTTCAGCAAAACCTCCGGTTAGAGGGGGACTCATTTTTGGCTACGGCGGAGTCAACGAAGATCAGATTCACGCCGGAATTCTCAGGCTTAAAACATGCTTCCCTTCGGGGAGCCATTCAAACGGTATCCGTCGAAAGTGACGGTCTTTCGCGAACAAGGAGACCGGACCCTAACGGAACCGGTCTGCCTGTCGGAACAGGTGCAAGCTGTTTACGTCTGCGGGACGTAGACCGAGAACTCTTGCAGGATCGGAACTCCGCTGCTGGTTGGTTCCGAAGATTGCATCCGCCTCTCCCGGTATTAATGCTTTCTTGCGCGGGGTATCAGCGCTCGATTATCCTCGGGCCTTGGGAATGATGCGCGTCTCTTATATCCGGAGTTCAATCGACACGATCATCGCATTCCGTGCGCGTGTCCGCGGTTGGCTGATTTTCTCTGCTTGTCTTACCGGCTGCCTGGGAGTGGCCGGTCTGGCAGCAACGCCGCCAGCTGGGGCGGAAACCTGCTCCGGACCATCGGTATTGGAGGCCCAACTCCGCGTACACCCGAGCGCCGATACATACGCCGTTCTCGGTGAATGGTTCAGCGAGAATCGCAAACTGGCCTGCGCGGTAGAGGCTTTTCACTCCGGACTCAATCTGGAACCAGGATCGGCCCGGCTCCACCTGCGATTGGGCGCAGCGTTGGCAGCTCTTGGCCACGACAACGAGGCTTTGGCTGAGTGGGAGGCCGCGTTGAAGATTGACCCCTCGTCGAAAACAGCGTTGGACGGGTTGGCCCGATCGTTGATTGCGACTGGAGATTATGCGGCAGTAATCGCGCGGCTCGGCTCTATTCCGCGCGACGAAGCGCTCACTCTCGATCTGGCCAGCGCCTACCGCAAATCGGAGATGTTCGACGAGTCCGCACAAGTATTGACGGAGGCGCTGAAGAGCGATCCTCACTCCGACGGGCTGACCAGCGCGCTGGTCTCGCTCGAAGTGCATCAATCCCACTTTGCAGCAGCAGAAAAACTAGCCGAAGAGATCGCGCGCGCGAAGCCCGATGACATCGAAGCGCAGCGTATTTACCTGCGTACGCTGATAGTGGTCGGCGACAACGAAAAGGCAGCGCCACTCGGGAGCAAACTGCTGGCACAGGCTCCGCAGGATGCGGACCTGCTGAACCTCAACGGGTTGCTGGAGCGTAAGGCGGGCGATTATCCCGCAGCGCGCAGGCATCTTGAGCAAGCTGTTGCTTTCAATCCCAGCGATTTCAACTCCCGCGTCAACCTCGGCCTGGTGCTGGCGCAGCTTCATGAACCCGCAGGCGCGGCAGAACAACTAGAAAAGGCCGTTGAGCTGGGTGCAACGGAGCCGCAGGTGCGCTTTGAATTAGCCAGGGCTTTACGCACACTGGGTAAGACCGACGAGGCACAACAGCAGCTCAGGCTCTATCAGCAGGCTGTCAAGGATGAAGCGGATCAATCATTGGCTGTGCTGAAGGCAACCGAGGCCGCGCAGGCAGCGAAAGACGGAGACAACCGGAAGGCCGCCGATTTATATCGCGAGGCCTGCACAGCGGAGCCGAAGGATGCCGGGCTCGCTTACCGGCTCTCGCAGGTGATGGAAGCGATGGGCGATAGTAAAGGACAGCGTGAGGCGCTGGAGCAGGCGATCCGAGCCAATCCAAATTTTGTGCTTGCGCATTACGATCTGGGCTACCTGGAGTTCAGGGGTGGCAATAACCCCGCTGCGGAGGAGCAGTTCCGGCTCGTGGTCAAGCTCGCTCCAGCCAATGCGCGAGCGTGGGTCTCACTGGCGGCGACCTTGGCCACCGAGGCGCGCATCAAGGAGGCGAGAGAGGCTGTCACTACGGCTCTGATGCTGGAGCCGGAAAACGCCGGAGCGCTTTCGCTGAGCAACAAACTTGCGCAGGATCCACGCGAACATTGAAGCCGCGCCGTTGAGGAGGATGTTTGCCTGGGAGCAGGAAAAATCGGATTGCATCTCAAAGCACCGCATCCTGGACTCGCCGCCGGCTGCTCGGCAGCATCCCTGCTGCTCTGGCTCCACTACTGGTTCCAGGCGTTCTGTGCGGGCTTCCGGCAAAACTTTCCACGCCGTTTTCCCGCTTTGTGGATGTGGCCCATGCAGCGGGACTCGCCGATCCGACGGTCTACGGCGAGATCGACAGCTTTACTTATATCGTCGAATCGATGGGCGCAGGATGCGCCTTCATCGACTACGATAACGACGGTTGGATGGATCTGTTTATTCTCTGCGGGCGCAGGCTTGAAAATACTCCGCCAAACGCAACCAACCGCCTGTATAAGAACAATCGTGATGGCACTTTCACCGATGTAACTGTCAAAGCTGGTTTGAACCGCAACGGGTGGGCGCAGGGAGTTTGCATCGGCGACTATAACAATGACGGCTTTGAAGATATCTTTATCTCGAATTACGGGCAAAATATCCTTTATCGCAACAACGGTGACGGAACCTTTACCGACGTGACGGCCAAGGCTGGCTTACTGCACCCCAAAACGCGCTACAGCACCGGCTGCACATTTGTTGATTACAATCGCGACGGGCTGCTGGATCTATTTGTGTCGAACTACCTTGAGATCGATCTGGCCAATGCTCCCAAGCCCTCGCTGGCCGTGCCGAATTGCAATTATGAGGGAGTGCCGGTGATGTGCGGCCCGCAGGGATTCCCCAAGGCGCAGAACTATCTCTACCGCAACAACGGCGACGGCACTTTTACCGATGTATCAAAAGAATCGGGTGTCGCCGGTTTTGGCGGATCCTACGCGTTGTCGACGCTTGCCATTGATGCCGATGAAGACGGATGGCCGGATATCTTTGTGGCCTGCGATTCCACACCTTCTCTGCTGCTGATGAACAACCACGACGGCACCTTTCGCGAAGAAGCATTGTTCCGCGGCTTGGCGCTGAGCGGCGAGGGGCGCAAGATGGGCGGCATGGGCGCTTGCGCCGGCGATTACAACCTCGACGGCCATACGGACCTGGCGAAGACTCACTTTTACAATCAGGCTACGGGACTCTACCGCAGCGACGGCAAGGGCAATTACGACGATGTGACCATCGAGGCCGGTCTCGGCAAGGAAAACCGCTTCGTGGTCTTCGGCATTGGGCTTGCCGATTTCGATAACGATGGCTTTCCCGACCTGCTGGCATCCACCGGCAGTGTTTACCCCGAGGTGGCCCGCGTCAGTCCACGGTTTCCCGCACACAGCCCCAATCTTCTCTTTCGCAACCAGGGCGACGGCACATTCATTGAATTAGGCGCAGAGGCGGGTCCCGGCATCACCATGCCACACTGCGGCCGGGGCGCGGCCTTTGGCGACTTCGACAACGACGGCGACATCGATGTGCTGATCATGAATGTAAATGAGCCGCCCTCTCTGCTTCGCAATGACGCCCCTCGCGGCAATCACTGGATCAAGATTCGTCTCGAAGGCACAAAGAGCAATCGCAGCGGTATCGGCGCGCGGGTGCTGGCGCATTACGGAGGAAAAGTGCAGGTGCAGGAACAGCTCAGCCAGTCCAGCTTTCTCTCCGCCAACGATCCGCGTCTCCACTTCGGCCTCGGTGCAGCAACCACTGCGGATATTGAGATTCATTGGCCGCTTGGTCTGGTAGAAAAATATCCCGGACTCGCTGCCAACCAGCTCATCACCATCCGTGAAGGGCAGGGAATCGTGAAAAGCCGGCCCTTCCGCTGAACCGCCTCAGCGCTCGTTCAAATCTACGCTGTAGAGATTCACTGTAGAGGTATGCCCGCTCACCACCGGCAGGTCGCCGGGCGCGAGTCCAATCAGCCGGTAGTCGGTGGCGGCGATGGGACGCAGATTGGCCATGGTGGCCACTGCTTCGGTCAGCCCCGTTGGAATCGCTATGCGATAGATGGGCTTGCCTGTTTCAAGGAAATCCTGAAAGAAGAGATAACGGCTGTTGCGCGACCAAGTCGGGTCGCCAGCGCCATGCGTGGTCAGTGTGGTCCACTGTTGCCGGGCGCGGTCAAAGAGCAGCAGCGCTTTCTGGTCCAGGCGGATCGCGGCGATGTAACGGCCGTCGGGCGAGAGCCGCGGGCTGAACAGTCCCTCCGAGCCGGGAATCTCCGTCACCGCGCGGCTTTGCAGATCCACCAGGTAAATAGCTTTTGGCTGGCCGCTGTCCATGCGGTTGGGCAGCCGTCCAAAGACCATCGATTGCCCGTCAGCCGACCAATCCGGATCGGCTTCGTTGCGGTCTTCGTTGATCAGGGGCGTGGGTTTTCCGCCCTCTGCGTCAATCAAATAGATTTTCCAGGGCATCCCCGGTTCTTCGGCCATCAGGGCCAGCCGCTTGTCGTCTGGAGACCACTTCATCGCGAAGATTCGTTGCGGCGTAGTGGTCAGCTCAATGCGCTCGCTGCCATCGACCCGACTGCGCCACAACGAGCCGTCCGCGGCATTGAGCCAGGCGACCCACTGGCCATCGGGCGAGTATTCGGCCAGTGCGGCAGCGCTGAGGTTCTGATCCAGAGCAACAAAGCTTGAGGAGTTGGGCAGTGCGTGCAGCAGCTCAATCTGGGCGTTGACGCCGATGAAGTTCACGCGATCGCTTCCCGGCGAAGTGCTGGGAGCCTCATAGTCCAGCGGTCCATTGGTGATTTGCCGGGGCTCGCGGTCCTTGAAGAGCCAGGGCTTCTCGCGCAGCGCCCAGATGTCGCTGTGGTTATTGTGACGCGACTGAAAGACGAAATCCCTCCCATCGGGGGTCCAGCTTCCGCAGCACTCCGTTGAAGGCTGGCTCCAGCCCGGCAGCAGCGGATGAGGGTTGCCGCCATCGCTGGCCACCTCCCACAGCTCCGAGGTTTGCCGCTTCGGATCGCGCAGGGTAAAGCGCAGCCGCGCGCCATCGGGACTCCAGCGCAGCCAGAAGGCTCGTCCGCCGGTGGTCAGCAGCTTATGCGGGTCGCTTCCGTCCGTGCCGACAATCGTCAGATCGTTTCCGTGCGCAATCAGCAGCCGCCGTCCATCCGGCATCCAGGTTGCGTCGTGCGCCACTACGTTGGGTACCCGGCGGGCGTCGCCGCTCAGCGTGGGAACAATCCACAGCGGTTGCTCCGGCTCGGCCTGCAAGTGCCCGCGCACCACAAGCTGCGAGCCGTCGGGTGAAAGAGACCCAATCAGCGGCGAGCCAATCTCGGAGGGCAGATGGAAGCGGCCAATTTCTCCATTCGCGGCCAATGCGACCGCCAGAGTTGGAGTTCCATTATCGATCTGAGAGAAATAGAGCCGGGTGCCATCCCCTGCCGAGCTGGAAAAACTCTCAACCTCCAGATCGTTGGGATCATTGGTCAATATATGTCCGGAGTAGGTGACCTGCGCTACGCGGTAGGGCTTGCGCGCCGGGGTGCGCAGTGCGAGGTAGACTCCCATCGCCACACAGATGCAAAGCAGCGCTGCGGCGGCCCATCGCCAGCCGGTGGCCGTCTTAGACGGGGCGAGAGAATCATGGATGACAGCAGCAGTCGCGCCAGGTCGATCCGGCCCGCTCGCGGAGTGAGGATCAATGGATTTGACCGGCGCGATGAAGCGGTATCCGCGCTTGGCCAGAGTTTCAACAAACCGGGGACTTTCGGCTGAGTCGCCCAGCGCCTCGCGCAGTTTGTTCACCGCGATGCCCAGGCTGTGGTCGAAGTCGACGGTGGTATCCGCGCCCCACAGCCGCTGCTGCAGCTCCTCGCGGCTGACCACCTCGCCCGGTGTCTCAAGCAGGACGGAGAGCAATTTGAAGGGCTGGCTTTGTAGCCGGACACGAACTCCAGAGCGCCGCAGCTCGCCGGCCTTCAGGTCCGCCTCAAAGAGGCCGAACTGCAGCACCCTGGTAACTTCCTTTTGGGCTTCCATCTCCATTGCTGACTGCGTTGTCTCCGCGAAACAGTTTACGTCACAAGGGAGGAAACTGGTTCATTTTGGAATTGACGGCTCTGTAAACGATCTGATTACGGGAAGATATTTTCCCGTAAATGATTAATAGCAAAAATCTTGTCTGGAGATTATCAATTGATTGGGAATAGGCGTGGGGAAGGTTGACGGTCGTTGTTGCGGAGGCGTTTTGTGATGCGTGGAAGACGGGATTGCCGCGAAGGACTCGACGGCTAACCGACCGAAGTTACGCACGCACGACAACGATTCCGGAGGAGTTTGTGATGTACACGAAAAACAACAACCTGCCCAGTGGGCAGAAACTATTTCGCATCGGATTGCTGACATGTTTAGGCCTCCTGGCCAGTCTGACGGTGCCTCGCCTGTTCGCCCAGGCCGATACCGGCAGCATCGTTGGATCCATTACCGACCCCACCGGCGCGGTGATTCCTGGTGCGACCGTCGCAGCCACCAACTCTGACAACGGACAAAAGCTCACCGCCGTATCGAATGCCGTGGGAGAGTTTAGGATTCTCGCCGTTCCCAGGGGCGACTATGCGGTTGTCGTAACCGCGCAGGGATTCCAGTCGCAATCCGCGGCGGTGACTATCACCGTGTCCACCACGCAGAACCTCATCTACCAGCTGAAGCCAGCCAGCGCCTCCACTTCCATTGAGGTCACCACTGCCGCGCCGCTGGTCAACGCTTCGGACGCAACCATCGGAGCCACCATCGAGGGCGCGCAGGTAACGGAGCTGCCGTTGAATGGCCGCAACTTCAGCCAGCTTGCCCTGCTCACTCCCGGCGTCAGCCGTGGCGCTTACGGCGACTCGGCCAGCGGCGGCGGAAGCAGCAACATGACCGAGACGATCCGCAATAACGAGACCGGCAACGCAGCGCTGTCGATCAACGGACTCCGCCCTCAGGCGAACAACTACATCCTCGACGGCGTGGACAATAACGATGGCCTGGTGAACACTATTCTCTTCTTTCCCAACGTCGATGCAACCCAGGAATTCAAGGTAAATACCAGCGTGGCACCGGCCGAGTACGGGCGCGCGGGCGGCGCGGTCGTCGTGAGCTCCCTCAAGTCCGGCAGTAATCAGATTCACGGCGCGGCCTTCTGGTTTTATCGCGATCGCAGTTTCGACTCCAACAACAACTACCGCTTCAACGGCGCTCCAGAGACTCCTGCAGGCGGCTTTCTGCGCAATCAGCCCGGCTTCGCCATCGGCGGCCCCATCTTCAAGAACAAGCTCTTTGCCTTTGGAGACTACCAGGCACTGCGCGAAACCATTGCAGTTCCCTCGCACTACCTCACGGTTCCCACGGCCTTGATGCGGACAGGAGATTTCAGTGAATTGCTAGTGGCTGCAAACTCCGGAGGGTCCGGCTTCCAGACCCAGTATCCGCGCTGCTATCCCGGCGGCCTGGCCAGTTCTACCAGCCCTGGGCTGATCTTCGATCCCACCACCTGCGACCCGGCAGGAGTCAACGCGCCGCAGCAGTTCAGCTACAACGGACATCCGAACGTGATTCCGACCGCCCGCCTGAATCCAGCGGCTGTGAACTACCTAAATGCTTTCCCGGCGCCCACGCGCACCGACCGCTATCTGCAGAATTATCTGGACAATCAATCGGAGAACAATAAGTACAACACCTTCGACGGCAGAATCGACTGGATCGCCTCGTCCAACGACACGGCCTTTGTCCGCTACAGCTACGACAACTCCGTCAACTCCAAGACCTCGGAGTTTGAGAATCTTCCAGCTGGCGGCGGCACCGGAACCAACCCCACCCACGCGCGCGGCATCGACATCGGCTATACGCACTCCTTTTCACCCACCATCGTCAACGAGGCGCATATCGCCTACAGCCGCGACAACTACGGCTACACGCCGCCGATGTATGGCGACTATGTATCCAAGAACCTTGGCATCGTAAACGCCAACATCAACCAGGAAACTACCGGCGGCGCGCTGATCGGCGGCTGGAAAGGCGACCTCGAATACACCGGCGACTACGGCCTCTACGCCGTGCCGCAAAACACCTACGAGGTCAACGATTCCGTCAGCATGACGCGCGGCAATCATTCCCTCAAATACGGCGGCACCTTCATCCGGCGCCAAGTTTCGTTTTTCAACCCGCAAGAGGGCAAGGGCTACTTCTGGATCGACGAAGGCACGGTAGATTTCACTGGCTACGAAGTTTCCGAATTGCTCGCCGGCGGTATGGATAACTACCAAATCGGTTCGCAATCCGG
>CAZHKN010000217.1:0-8666 GCA_964532725.1 uncultured Occallatibacter sp. | reverse complement strand
ACTATGTCTGATTTCGAGTCAGGTGCATTCAACCGGGCTCTGCCACCTCTCCGTGTGTTAATTCCTTCTTCATGTGCTGCCTAAAAGCTCACTCCACGGCTCCCTTGGCATCACAATTTCCGGCTTCTTTTGGCCGACGGCTACGCAGTAAGATTTCCCTGCGAAAGCATACCGATCAGGAGCACCGTTGGGCGACTCTTATCTTGCTAGCCATAATGCCCTAGCTGCTCTGGTCTTGCCCGCAAATCGACCCCGCCATAATAAGTTTACCGGCAAAAGAGGGCAATTGCAATGCCGTAGTCCCGCCAATGATCGTCACTTTGGATACGGTCAGAGATAGATTGCTGAAGACTGTGGACTGCTAAGTCCCCGGCATCCAAGTCAGAGGTCTGACATGGCGAGTTTCAATCGAGTGAGCGGAGCCGCAGACCGCCAACGATCCGATATAACCGGCGGCAAGAGGGATATTCTGGAGCGTGATGCATTGGCAAAACTCTGCTGATCTGACTTCCGTCACACTGACGTCGTCGGGCAGAATAGAAACATCAAAGCTGCCCATGGGCAGCGAGTGTCCAATCCCCAGCGCCTTCTGCACGGCTTCTTTCCGGGTCCACCAATAAAAGAAAGCTGTCGTGCAATCCTCTTGCGATAATGCCGCAAATGCGTCGCGCTCTCGCGCAGATGCAAAGCTGCTCAGCAACGCTTTCGAGTCCATCGTCCGATTTACTCGCTCTACGTCCACTCCAAGCGGAGCCTGGGCGCTGACCACAATGACGGCCAGATCGCCGCTATGGCTCAGGTTAAACTGCGGTCCTTCACACTCTACCTCGGGCTTTCCGTACGGCCCGTAGGAGAAGGTGATTTCGTTTGCCTTGCATGCCAAATATTTCGCGAGTACTGCCCGCAGAGTTCCGCGGGCGATGGTGAACCGTCTCCGGTCGCGGTCGAAACGAAACTGCAAGGCTCTATGACGCTCATCGATCGAGAGCACCTGAAACGCCGGCGCCTCATCGTCGACACGATCAAGTTCGGCCGGCCACAGGTGGATTGTCCCGGCAGGCAGGGAAAGCCGGCTTTGCAGAGACTGGCGCGGCTCAGAAAACTGCCAACTCATGGTTGCAGCCTCGCAGGAGCTAGATGGTGCAACACAGAAGTGTAGGCAGCGCTGAGCAAAGCGTCCAAGATATCGGTTTTATCGGTGCTGCGCAGCAGGATCTCGATTTCAGCACGATCTCTCTGCACGACCTCCCGGTATTCCATCACTATCGATAGCTTACATCCTCATTGCCCGATCAATACTCTGTAAACAAAAATCCCTGTCTGGTGCTCAAAATTCAGCACCAGACAGGGATTTTTGTTTCAGGCAAGCAGTGAGGTTAGAGAGCTTCCTCGTTGTAGTTGAGACTCTCTATGCCCAGAAAAGCCGCGCCCGCACCCAGTTCCTCTTCAATGCGCAGCAACTGGTTGTACTTGGCAATGCGGTCTGTACGGCTCACCGAGCCAGTCTTGATCTGGCCGACGCCGGTAGCCACGGCGAGGTCGGCGATGAAGGTGTCTTCACTTTCGCCCGAACGATGCGACATGACCGCGGTATAGCCGTAGCGGCGGCCCAGGTCGATAGCTTCCAGTGTCTCGGTCAAGGTGCCAATTTGGTTGACCTTGATGAGAATCGAATTGCCCACGCCCTCTTCAATGCCTCGCTGCAGGCGCTTGACGTTGGTCACGAATAAATCATCGCCGACAAGTTGAATGCGGCTGCCGAGCTTGTCAGTGAGCAGTTTCCAGCCTGCCCAATCGTCCTCGGCGAGGCCGTCTTCGAGTGAGACGATCGGATACTGGCGCACCCAGTTATCCCAGAAGTGAACCATCTCTTCGCTGGACAGCTCGCGCTTGTCGCTCTTCTTGAAGACGTACTTCTGCTTTTCCTTGTCGTAGAACTCGCTCGAAGCGGGATCGAGCGCAATGGCAATCTGCTCACCGGGCTTGTAACCGGCGGCCTCAATAGCTTCGAGAATTAGCTCAATGGCCTCAGAATTGGACTTGAGCGAGGGAGCAAAGCCACCCTCGTCGCCGACCGCAGTGTTGTAGCCTTTCTTCTTCAGCACGCCCTTGAGGGTATGAAAGGTCTCGGCAGACCAGCGCAGCGCGTCAGAGAAGCGCTCAGCGCCGACCGGCATGATCATGAACTCCTGAAAATCCACGTTGCTGTCGGCATGCGCGCCGCCGTTCAGCACGTTGAGCATCGGAGTGGGCAGAACAGAAGCATTCACACCACCGAGGTAACGATAGAGGGGAATCTCCAGCGTCTGCGCCACGGCGCGCGCTGCGGCCATGGATACCGCGAGAATGGCATTTGCGCCCAGCTTGCTCTTGTTCGGTGTGCCGTCGAGAGCAATCATCGTCTGGTCGAGGAGGCGCTGATTCGATGCGTCCAGCCCTTCCAGCTCCGGCGCAATCACCGACTCCACATTGGCGACGGCCTGCAAAACACCCTTGCCGCCGTAGTGGCTCTTGTCGCCGTCGCGCAGCTCCACGGCCTCATGCTCACCGGTTGAGGCGCCCGAGGGCACAATGGCGCGGCCCAGCGCGCCGCTTTCCAGAATCACGTCCGCTTCAACGGTCGGGTTTCCACGCGAATCCAGTACTTCGCGCGCACGAATTTCAACAATCTCTGTCATATTGGTCCTCGCAATGCGATGCTGTAGCCGGTCGTTGAGTTTTGGACGGCGATCCACGGGGAGAGCTCTTCCGGCGGCGCTCTCAATGGTGGTCAGAAGCTGCTGCACGTTGTTGAATCTCCTCTGCGTCCAGCGCTCAAGAAAACTGCGTTCCGTCTGGATTCTAGCAAACCCTGCGGCGGCGCGGGCTGTGGTCTCGATCACAAACTGGTGAATCATTTCATTTCAGGGCCTTCGCCCATAAAGGGTATCTTTGATGATTCTTGACGCCGGGGGTGCATCTGCGCCACGCTCAGTGCAACGGAAAATGCCGGCCGCGTTAGCATTAGATTGGAAGAGTTATATGCTGGGCTTTTTGCGCCAGGTTAACTGCTTGCTTCCTTATTGCCCAAGGCGCTTCCACGCAACTTTCAGCGCAGCGCGGGGTTTACCACGACAGGGACGAATCCGCTCCCGATTCGTCTCATTGAATAGCTTGAGTCACAAAGGAGATTTGGGATGAACAGGCCAATCCTTGCATCGACATTTTTTGTTCTCGCAACGTGCGCTCTCGGAGCGCAGCAAGCCAGCTCGTCCAATCCTTACCAGGGCACTTCAAACCCTCCGCAGGATGATGCGATTGTTACCACAGACAATGCGCAGCCCAAACCGCAGCCCGGCAAGCCCGTAGAAGCTCAACAGGATGCGCCTGCGCAGCCAACATCTGTTGACCCTTCGGTGAACAATCCCGACGCGGCGGCGAGCACAAGCTCTACCGTAAATTCCGGCGTTGCAATCGCTGCGCCCGCAACCACGCCGCAACCAACGCTAAACACTCGTAATGCCGATCCTGACGGGGACATTGTGCAGCCTATCCCGCTCGGTCCCGGCCAGATTGGCGAAGGAACGACCATCCGTGTTCGTCTGCTTGACCGGCTCTCGACCGTTGACAGCAACAAGGGAGACCGCTTCCGCAGTCAGGTAGCCAGTGACGTGCTGGCCAGCGGCCAAGTGCTGATTCCCGCCGGCGCTGAGATCGACGGCAAAGTGGCGCAGGTAACGAGCGGCGATCATCTCGGCGGCCACGGTTCGTTGCGGCTGCTGCCGGAGACGGTTATTCTGGCGGACGGCTCGCGATACAGACTCCACGCCGAGCTGACCGGAACTCCAGGGACAGGGACGCGTGTTCGAGGTGAAGGCACGGTCAATCCGGGCTCACGAGCTAGGCGCGATGGGATTGAGTACGGCGGCGTGGTTACAACCGGAGTAGTCACTGGAGCTCTGGTAGGCGGCCCGGTCGGCGCAGTCACCGGCGGTGCAATCGGGGCCGGCGTGGTAACGACACATCTGCTGGTCAGCCATCCTCAGGCCACACTGGAACCGGGATCAGTCCTGCTCTTCACGCTCACTGAACGGCTGACACTGACTCCGGCGAGCACCAGCGGGAATTGATCCATTTGCAGGTCACAGGAGCAAGCGCCGGATAAACCCGGCCCTTGCTTCATTTTGATGCGGATTGCTTCGCCAATTCCGTTTGAAATGCCTTCTCCCGCTCGTCGATGTAGTTTTTGTACCCAATAGGATCAATGAATGCATCCTTGTCACCCTTCTTCATGCGGGCATACTTCGTTTCCAGATCGAAGTAACTGCCATGCGCGCCAAGAAAGATATCGCAGGGAAAGCTCTTGAGCGCCTCGAAGCCTTGTGCAAAATCATCCGCGATGAGCGAATATGTAGAGTTACCTACAAGTTTGTAGTCCGGATTTACATCCTGACCGCCGACGATGACAACGTGATATATCTTGTTGCCGTCTTTCAGGTCCATCGTCCAGGTTGTAGTTCCCTTCGTATGTCCGGCCGTCAGGTGCGCCATCAGAACCGTTTCACCCAACTGCACAGTCTCTTCATCGTGCAACTCGTGATCGACGTGGACGGGTGGAAACTGCATATCTGGCCTTGCGCCGTATTGAAAATCGGCTTTGCCGCCGGACTCAACCACCGGCACATCCGCATCCATCACAAAATACTGCGCGCCTGTGAGCTTCTTCACCAAAGCCGATCCAGAGCAATGGTCGCGATGCGCATGGCTGATGAGCAGAATCTTCGTGTCGTTGAAGCGGAAACCCAAATGCTCCACGTTTTTCTGCAGCTGTGGCACATTCGCTTCCAGGTTACTGTTGATCAGGATATTTCCCTGAGGCGTGACAACCAGATAAGAGGCAAGATCTTCACTGCCTACGTAATAAAGATTGCCGGCTATACGGAAGGGCGGAAAGGGCTTGGACCAGGCTGGGTCATCCTGCGCCGCAACCTGCGCGACGAAAACCAACGCAACCGAGAGAAAAATACCGCAGATAAAGTTGTGGCGAATCACTGTTTCCCCGCTTTTGTTACTTCGTTGTGAATTGCTTCTATAGCCCGCTCGAGATGGACTCCGCGCGAGCCTTTGATCAGAACTGTGTCGCCCTCTTCGAGATTCCCGCGCAGCCATTCGCCCGCCGCTTCAGCATCGGGCAGGAACAGCGCGGCGACGCCGCCCAAACATGCCGCGGCGGCCAGGTCTCTAGCATTCCCGCCAACTCCGACGACTATATCCAGCCGCGCCTCGGCGGCGGCGCGGCCACAGGCGGCGTGCAGAGCAGGGCCATGCTCTCCTTGCTCCAGCATCTCGCCCGCGATGAGTATCCGGCGGCGGGCAGACCTCCTTGCGAGAGTATTGATCATTGAACGCAGCGCCTCGGGATTCGAGTTATAACTGTCATTCAGGATCGTGACCCCATCCATCTCGATAATCTCGCCGCGCTTGTCTCCAGGAGTGAGCAGCGCCAAAGCTGCGACGGCCGCATCCAGGTCAGCGCCGGCTTCAAGCGAGACTGCCAGCGCGGCCAGCGCATTGGCGGCATTGTGCGCGCCCAACAGATGCAATGTGAAATTTGATCGGCGCTCGCCGGCGCGAAACTCAAGATGCAGTCCGTTCAAATCTTCCGTTGTGGAAAGTAACTGCGGGTCGGCGCATGGACCAGCGCCGAAGTAAACAACCCGGCCCGGGAAATCGCGACCGAACTGCGAGACATATGCGTCGTCGCAGTTGAGAAAAGCCACGCCATTGGCGGGTAAAGCGGCCACCAATTCAAATTTTGCCCGTGCAATGCCCGCCTGGCCATCGGTAAAATTTTCAATGTGCGCTGTGCCCACATTGGTGATCACAGCCCAGTCGGGCGATGCGATGCGCGCAAGTTCCGAAATCTCTCCCGTATGATTCATGCCCATTTCAACGATGGCAAACTCATGCTCAGGTTCTATACGCAACAGTTGTAGCGGCAGCCCGAAACCATTGTTCAGGTTACCTCGCGACTTGAGCACGTTGAATTTTGTGCTCAACGCGGCGGCGATAGCGTCCTTCGTGGTTGTCTTGCCGGCAGAACCTGTAACCGCAACTACCCGTTTGCCCCACTGCCGGCGCACATGCGCTGCCAGCGCCTGCAAGGCGAGAAGCGGATCTTCAACGATAAGCAGCGGAACGGCAAGCGCCGCATCGGTCAGCGAAGCCACACGGGCACGCGCAACCACTGCACCGACCGCACCTCGGTCGACCGCGGCGGCTACAAAGTCGTGGCCGTCAAAGCGCTCTCCGCGCACCGCGAAGAAGAGTTCGCCTGCAGCTACTGTGCGCGAGTCAATCGAATAACCCTCGGCCATCAATGCGCCAGAGTTAGCAATGCTCACAGGAGCTTCGAGCATTGCTCCCGAGCCGATCGCCACTTCTGCCAGGGACAATTTCATCGCTTTTCACCGTAACCCAATCCTGCAAGGATGGAAAGCGCTTTCTCCGCATCGTCGAAAGGCACAGTGCTGTCCGCTAAAATCTGCTCCTTCTCGTGGCCCTTTCCGGCGAGTAGAACAATATCTCCCGGCTTGGCGGATTCAATAGCAAGACGAATGGCGGCAGCGCGGTCCGGCTCAATGGAATACTGCACCCCCGAGGCCTTTAGCCCAGGCTCTACTTCGGCCAGAATCGCGGCAGGATCTTCAGTGCGGGGATTGTCGCTGGTAGCAATGACCAGATCGCTGCCTTCCCCCGCTGCCCTGCCCATGCGCGGGCGCTTGGTGCGATCTCGGTCGCCGCCGCAGCCGAAAACCGTAATTACACGACCGCCGGACCGCGCAGTAATCTGGTGGGCAAGCGCTGTTAGGTTGCGCAGCGCATCATCGGTGTGCGCGTAGTCCACAATTACAGTATAGGGCTGTCCCGCATTGACCGTCTGAAAGCGGCCGGGAACGGGCTTAAGGTGAGGAACAAACTCAATGAGATCAGCAAACGCAACACCGCGCGCATGAGCGGCAGTCAGCGCGGCAAGCAAATTGAGAATGTTGACCTCACCAGCCAGATGCGAGGTGACCTTGGCGCATCCCAACGGAGTTTTTAGTTCAATGACAGCGCCGGCCGGTGTGAGCGAGTGACTTTTGGCGCGCCAATCGCCTTCCCCAATTCCATAGCTACGTACTTCAGCGCCCGCCGCGCGCGCCGCAGCGGCTAGATCTGCGGCATACGGGTCGTGCGCGTTGACAACCGCCACGCGCGGTGCAGGGTATTTGGCGCCGTCAAAAAGCAGGCGCTTGGCGGCGAAATACTTCTCCATCGTCTGGTGATAATCGAGATGATCGCGCGTGAGATTGGTGAAAACGGCAACATCAAAACTCAGGCCAGTGACTCGTCCCTGATCAAGCGCGTGGCTGGAGACCTCGGTGACCAGCTCCGTTGCGCCCTTGGCCACGCCCTCCGCCATCAGCTCGAAGAGGTCGCGTGATTCGGGCGTCGTGTGGAGCGAGGGGCGGATCTCGTCGGCGACGTGATATTCAATCGTTCCAATAAGCACAGTTTTCCGCGCGGCCTGGTTCAGCAATGCTTCGGTGAGAAAAGCTGTCGTCGTTTTGCCGTTGGTCCCGGTGATCCCGGTCACGGCGAGCTGCCGCTCCGGATGGCCGAAGAAAGCGGCAGAGGCTTCGGCAAGTGCGCGGCGGCCATTCTCCACTTCCAGCACCGGCAGCCCGGTCTGGAAGACAAGAAGCTGGTCGAATTTCTGCACCGAGTCGGTAATAATGCCGAGAGCACCGGCTGCTATGGCTTTATCCAGGTAACGATTTCCGTCCGTCGATCCGCCTTTCATGGCCACGAAGACCGAGCCGGGCTTCACCTTGCGCGAGTCGTACTCCAGGCCGGTAATCGGCTCCATGGATTTACCGCCAGCGCCTACGGCTGTGACTTCGTCTATCAGTTGTCGCCAATCCATGCTCTTCATTGTAGATCGCATCTCTATTATCCACTGAAATCCGATGTAACATGCGCGCGTGACTGCTGGAAGAAATCGATTTACAACTATCTGAAAGCAGATTGGTTCCAGTGGTCTAACCACAGCGAATCAACTTACGCCGATCTCCAACGTAGGTTGGATGAATTTCCCGTAGGCGAGTTCGTGTGCATCTACGCTAATACCTATCTATAAGCCTACTTACATACAATCCGGAAACAGGAACTTATTCTCGACTCCGAGGTCAACGCGGAGACGAGTCGCGTTTCAGTGGTCCAACCACCAAGATTCATATTCCGGGAAGACCTCGCCCCTGTTTGCATACAGGAGCGATTGCATTGCAGGAACCGAAGGATACCAGGCGCCGATTACCGTCCAACTTCATTCGCGACTATATGTTTTCTTGACATGCAACCAAAATGTTGCCTAATATTTTCCCAATGAGTGCGGATGTTGACAAGGTCTTCAAGGCGCTCGCCGCACCGGAGCGCAGGTTGCTGCTGGACCGTCTGCGCGCCAAGAACGGGCAGACGCTGGGAGAGCTTTGCGCAGAAATGGAAATGACGCGCCAAGCCGTGACGCGCCACCTCAACGTATTGGAAGGGGCCACGCTGGTGGCGACCATCTGGCGGGGCCGAGAGAAGTTGCACTATCTGAATCCGATGCCGATCCACGAGATCGCCGAGCGCTGGATTGGCAA
>CAZHKN010000216.1:0-8828 GCA_964532725.1 uncultured Occallatibacter sp. | reverse complement strand
CAGGCTTCAACCCCATCTGGTTGGGGAAATGCTGAACAATCTATATAGAGCAACTGTGTGGCCTGCACCGATACCGCGCAAGCATCAGGCTGCTGACCCGGCGGACAACTATCTACTCGATTTGATTGATGCGGCCGAGCCGGATTATGCCATTACCGGCGACAAGCGGGCGGGCATTTTGCAACTGAATTCACTGGGCGGGACGAAGATTGTGACTGCAAGCATTTTCGCTGCTTCGGTGCTGCATTTATAGTAATTTTTGGCACTAACTTAAAGGAAGTCCGCATGAATCCTTGTCGATTCGCACACTTGAGCATCGCGGCATCTCTTTTCGCTGCATTGAGCGGTATAACTTGCCCTGCTCAAACCGCGCAGCCCGTATCGGTGAGCGGATTGCCGACACTAGCACACAGCGGAGTCCCCAAACCCGCAGGCTCGGTGGGAAATCTGAAAGTCCTAAATTGGGCAGGCTTTACCTCCGCGCTGACATACACTTTCGATGACGCGCTTCCTTCGCAGATTGCCAACTATCCGCAGCTTCATGCTACCGGCATTCGGATGACATTTTTTCTAAATTCAGGCGGCGGATATCACCCGGCATGGACCCAGATTGCGAAAGACGGCAACGAGCTTGGCAATCACACGGCTCACCACTGCCATGCTGACGGCGCCGCCTGCGGCGCGGCGTGGGCGGGCAGCATCGAAGCGGAATACGACCAGTGCACGGCGTTCATCGAACAGAATTATGGAGTGGGCGCCGTGTGGACCACAGCTTCTCCGTTTGGCGACACAGGGTTCGACACCGTCGCCAAGACGCGCTTCTTTCTGAATCGCGGTGTCTGGGATGGGCAGATCGCCGCGAACGATACTACCGATCCATATAACTTGCTGATTCAGAGCGCACGCGCCGGCGACACTGCGACCACGTTCAACTCGTATATTGACTCGGCGCAGAAGGCCGGTAAATGGCAGATATTTTTGTTCCACTCGCTGGGCGGCGATAACGGCTATGCGCCAGTCAATATCGCGGACGTGATTGCAAGCATCAACCACGCCAAGTCACTGGATAGCGTGTGGATCGACAGCATGGTCAACGTCGGCGCTTACTGGGCGGGTCAAAAAGCAGTTACCAATGCAGTCAGCAAGAAAACCGGCAAAGATACTGTGCTCACATGGACCTTGCCGCCTCATTTCCCGCCCGGGAAGTACGTGCGTGTTACCGTAACAGGCGGCATACTCAAGCAGGATGGGAAAGTGCTTCCTTGGAACGATGCGGGATACTACGAAGTCGCGCTCGATCCCGGTAGGCTCACGCTTTCGCGGTGAACGAAGAGACTTTGCCGCCTTCAGTGCCCGCGCCGCAGGTCGATTAGCGTGCTCTTCCGAAGGCATGTTGCGGCGTACCGCGCTCTAACTGGAACTGCGATACGCTTCCGAGGAGGTCGGAGGCCAGTTGCGAGAGCGCGGCGCAGGCCTTGGCCGAATCTTGTGTGCCGGATGTGGAGAGATCGATGATGTGGGAGATCTCATTCAGTGTCCGGTTGACTTCATCAGTGGCCGCGGACTGCTGATGGGAGGCGGCTGCGATCTGGCTGATCATCTCTTTGACGTTGTCCGAGGCTTTGATGATGCCGGTGATGGATGTACCTGCACGGCCAGCGCTTTCCGCGCTTTCATTCACGTGCATAATTTCGGTCTTGATTGAGTCCACGGCTTTTTGGGCTTCTCCCTGGATGTTGGTGATCATGCCGTCTATCTCGCGTGTGGCCTGCCCGGTCCGTTCCGCCAGCCGCCGTACCTCGCCGGCCACTACGGCAAATCCTCGGCCCTGCTCACCTGCGCGCGCCGCCTCAATGGCCGCGTTCAAAGCCAATAGATTCGTTTGCCCGGCGATCTCTCCGATGACCGAGATGACTTTGCCGATCTCATCGGAACTGCGCGCTAGTCCCTCGATCTGGTTGCTGGTGGCGCGGCTGGTGTCTGTGAGGTTCTGCATTGCGGAGACGGTCTGCGAGACCACCTCTCCGCCCGCGTGAGCCTCCTGGCGAGCATCGACCGCGCTTTCCGCAGCTCTCGCGGCATTGTTGCTGACCTCGCTGATGGCCGCCGCCATCTGGTGCATCGCGGTCACGATGTGGTCGCTCTGCCCCTTCTGCTGGTTGGCATTCTGTAAAAGTTGTTCTGAGGAAACGGAGAGCTGCGTTGCCGCGCTCGCCACTTGTTCCGACCCGGCGCGGACAGATTGGATCATGCCGCGAAGGTTAGCGCACATGCGGTTGATATTCTCCACCGCCGCTCCAATCTCGTCGTGGGTGCCATGTTCGAGGGGATCGCCGCTCAGGTTGCCTTCGGCCACCTCGCCGATCCGATTGGAGATTTTGCTAATACCGGAGAGAATCTGCCTGCCCAGCGTCACGCCAATAAAAACCCCTGAGACAGCGGTGAGCAGCCCGGCAACAAGCGCCATAAACCAAGTAGTGGTTTGGGCGCTGGTAAGGGCGGCATTGTCGTGCGCGAGGTCATTCTCTGCCCGTTGGGTTACCTCAACGCTGTCGGACTGGACTTGTGCAGCGAAGGCACTGCCGCTCTTCATGCGCTCCAATGCCTTTTTCTTGCCCTCTTCACCATTTCCAGCCATATCGGCCAGCGCCAATACTTGCACTTTTACCGAGCGATCACGTATATCGCTCTCAAGCTGGGTCAGTAGCGCCTGATCCTCCACCGACCCGAGTTGCTTGAGTATCTCCAACTGGGTAAATACGTTTTTCCATGCGGCTTCACGGGAATTCTCGTACTTTGTTGCCAGCGCCGGGTCATCGCCGTACAGCAAATAGTTGCGGAAAGCGGAAGCTGCATCGGAGATGTAACGGCTCAACCGCACCGAAGCCAGGGCAGAGGGAATGCGTACCGTGTTGATCTGTTTTTCTACGGCGCGCATGTGCTGTACTTGCACGATGATGCACACTGAGCTGGCTACTGTCAGCAGACAGTTCACAGCAAATCCAGCGAGAAGTTTCTGCTTCAGTGAAAAATTCATTGGACTTTCCTTATCCTAAGACCGCAGCTTTGGCCTGTAACTTTATCGGATAAGAAAACGAGTAACTTGAGAACCCAGCAGGAACTTTTGCTAAATTTGGACAGGCCTTGCGATGCGGACGCTCTCCTGCTCCGGATAGGGAAGCGCCCGGACATCCGTCTATGGTCCGTCCTAAATCCTTGCTTGCCGGACTGTTTCAGCACGTATCCAGATTTTGGCCGCAATCGCCCAGCCTGGTATTTTCACTGCAAGATTGGAATCCCAGCAATCCGCTGCTGCCACTCTGCCGGCCCAGTTTGGTGGACGCTCGTGCCTTTGGAATCGACCGCGACGGTGACGGGCATATCACGCACGTCAAACTCGTAAATCGCTTCCATGCCGAGATCCTCAAATGCCAGAACCCGTGAACCGACGATAGCCTTGGCCACGAGATACGCCGCGCCTCCCACGGCCATCAGATAGACTGCGCCGAACTCGCGGATTGCGTCAATTGCCAGCGGGCCGCGCTCGGCTTTGCCGACCATGCCGAGCAAGCCGGTTTCGGCCAGCATCTGGTGAGTGAACTTATCCATGCGCGTGGACGTGGTGGGACCGGCGGGGCCAACAACCTCTTCGCGCACCGGGGCCACTGGGCCAACGTAATAGATGAAGCGGTCCTTGAAATCAACGGGCAGCTTTTCGCCGCGGTTCAGCATATCGGTAATGCGTTTGTGCGCGGCGTCGCGCCCGGTGAGCAGCTTGCCGGTGAGCAGCAGGACTTCTCCGGGCTTCCATGTGGCGACTTCAGAGTGGGTCGTTGTATCCAGATTCACACGTCGCGCACCGCTCACATCGCGGGTCAGCTTCGGCCAGTATTCAAGACTCGGTGGGTCGAGGTATACCGGACCTGAACCATCCAGCACAAAGTGCGCATGGCGTGTCGCGGCGCAGTTGGGAATCATGGCTACCGGCAAATTGACTGCGTGGGTGGGATAATCGCGCACCTTCACGTCAAGAACGGTGGTGAGGCCGCCGAGGCCCTGCGCGCCGATGCCGAGGCGGTTCACCTTCTCGTAGAGTTCGAGGCGTAACTCCTCAGCGCGGTTCGAGGGTCCGCGCGCAATCAGCTCTTGAATATTGATGGGGTCCATCAAGGACTCTTTCGCCATCAGCATGGCTTTTTCAGCAGTGCCGCCAATGCCGATGCCCAGCATCCCCGGCGGGCACCAGCCCGCGCCCATCGTCGGCACGGTTTTCAGCACCCACTCGACGACGGAGTCTGACGGGTCGAGCATGACGAACTTCGACTTCGCCTCGGAGCCTCCGCCTTTGGCCGCGACGGTGACATCGACTTTATCGCCCTTGACCAGTTCTACATTGATGCAGGCCGGGGTGTTGTCTTTGGTGTTGGTGCGCTTGCCTGCCGGGTCAGCCAGTATCGAGAGCCGCAGCTTGTTGTCCGGGTCGAGATAGGCGCGGCGAACGCCTTCATCGACCAACTGCTGAATGTCTTTGCGCTCCTCGCCGGGCTCAGCAACGAACTGCGCGTCGAGGCCGATTTTGAGGAAGGCGGTCACGATGCCGGTGTCCTGGCAGATGGGCCGGTGGCCCTCGGCACACATGCGGCTGTTGATCAGAATCTGCGCAATCGCGTCCTTGGCGGCAGGAGACTGCTCGCGCTCGTAGGCCGCGGCCAGCGAAGTGATGAAATCCACCGGGTGGTAGTAGCTGATGTACTGCAACGCGCCTGCTACGCTTGCAACAAAATCTTCTTGCCGGATGACGGTCATGGGGTGCTCCTCTGTCGCTAACAGAATACAGCGAGCAGGCGATCATCGTGGCCAGAGTGACACGGCGAGTGTGAAGGATGGTCCTCGATACTTAGCTTCCTACAATTAGGCTTGAACAAAAATCGTCGTATGATCGAACATTTACCGGGATATGAGCACAGGAGGCCACCTCGCGCAGGCATTTCAATTGGTCGCCGTCATTAGTCAAGAACTGGTCACAGTATGGCAAGAAAACCGCCATCATTTGATCGTTTCGTTTCGCTTTATAAGCAGGTCCTCGATTTATCGGACGCAAGCTGCGGTCATAATGAGTTAGCTCGAAGGCATACACCATGGCCCTGAATGGTGGACAAGCATTAAGAAGCAGCTTGACTGTTGCATCATCTGGAGCGGAGTCCAAGACGACGCTTGTGTCTATTGCGGAGTTCGATCCGAAAGCCGCCTTATAAAGACCGCTCGCCGTGTTCCAGAACGAACCACCCCCTGCTTGACTCTCGACGAGCCACTCATTAAAGGTGCATGGAATACCCGTCTCTCTTGAAGATCTCGGAAAAGCACCTTCAAACTCGTCTTGCAGACAACGCAACGCTGTCGCCTGCTTTTCGACTAGAAACTCATCATTCACAAAGTCGCCCCGCTGGATCTCTTCCTCAATGATTGTGGCCCGCGCACTGACGTTAAGCCAATTGTAGTGGCCTGGATTATGATGAAATTGCTTGATATGGAGGTCAATAATCCAATGGGCAGGCATGATGCACATTCCTACATTTAGGAGTCGGCGGCAAACATCATGCAGTTTCTTTCTCACCTCAGGGTTGCGCGTGGCGGCAATTTCCCCGTAGCTCATTTCCGGAATTCGGATTGCATAGCCGGTCAAAATAGCAGCAATGAACGGTTCCGGATCAGTATCTTTTACTAGTCGGTTCAACACGCTTGTGTCGAGCGCTATAATCGGTTTTTGGCTCATCGGAAATAGCCACCTTTGCAAAAATCATGATGGAGTGAAGGACTCGCATACATCGTACATCAAAACGTACAGATGGTATCAGCACAGATTCCGGTCTACACTATCTTTAACAGCGTCTATTCGTACGGCGGCAAACCAATCCACCAAGGAGGAGACAATGCAGGGAACGCTTCAAAATGTCGAGTTGCCCACACGGTTTCGCCCTCCGGTTCCGTGGTCGGATGACGAGCTGATCGCCTTTTCCGAGGCGAACAAGCCTTGCAAGGTGGAGCGGCTGGCGTCGGGAGAGATTCAGGTGATGACTCCGAGCGGTTTTGAGAACAATCGCCGCGAGGCGTATGTGGTGGCGGTGCTATTTGCCTGGGCCGATGCAGACGGGCGGGGCGAGGCCTTCAGCTCTAACGCCGGATTCAACCTGCCGGATGGCTCGACGCTTAGCCCGGATGCGGGTTGGGTCGAGTCTGCCCGGCTGGCTCAGCTGACCGCACACGCGCGAGAGCGCTTTCTGCCTTTTGCGCCTGATTTTCTGATCGAAATTCTCTCCCCGTCGGATTCGCTCGCTGAGTTGGACGCGAAGATGGAGCAGTGGATCGCGAATGGCGTTCGTCTGGCCTGGCGCATCGACCCCTTCGGCGGAAGCGTTGCAATTTACTCCGCTGAAAACCCGCCCGTCGTGCTAAGTCGCCCTGCCGCCTTGGAGGGCTCCGGCCCGGTTGCTGGTTTCCTACTCAAGATGGATCGCGTTTGGAGCTGAGCGCCTGCACGACGGCGAACTGTCTTCAGCTTGGAGAACCAGCGGCGTTGCGGCCCACCCTAGGCTAGAAAAAAGCCAAGGATGGGGCATCCACGGTGTTGGGCTGGTCTGGATTTCAGAAATTTAGGGTGCGACCCCCGCTATCCTTCAAACGATCAGTTAGACAATCAATGCAGAGCTATTCGGTAGCCGCAGCGCTGCGCAAATCGGTGTGCAGAAAATTGTTGCCTTTGTAGAGGATGGGTTCGCGCTTGGCGCGGGCCAGGGCGTAGCTGAAGCAGTCGCCAAAGTTGAGGTTGGCGAGGTGGCCGCTGCCCCGGCCGTAGTCGCGATAGGCCTGGCGGGCGATGCGGGCTTGCTCGGGGGTGACGGGTTCGATGATGATTTCTGCATCTTCGATGAGATCGTCGAGACCAGCGCTGAGAACAGGGTCGCGGTTCTTGTCCAAGACGATTGAACTCTCAAAATACGATGCGGCGGACAGGCGAACCGGAACTCCGGAAACGAGCTTCTTCGAGAAGGCGAGTCCATCTGATTCATTTTTCAGAATGGCGACAATCACTGACGAGTCAACAATCATCTGGGTAAACCTGTTTCGTCGTAAAGCTCGTCAAAGAGTTCTTTGGAAGATCGCTCATCGTTCCAAAGTGGAGCAGTCCGTTCAACGATCTTCTGGATGCGCTGTAGGCGGGTTTCAGGGCTGTCAGACTTTTCTCGCTCCCGCTCCAGCTTTTCCTGTACGGCTTCGGTGACTGCAACAACCAAGCTGACTCCTTTGAGAGTAGCCAGTTCGCGAACCAGACGCGCAGTTTCTTCGTTCTTGATGTTGAGGCTCATTTTTTCCCCGTTCAGCGCTGGGCTAGATTTCGCCAGTCCTGTTTCTTCGTCATAGAGGTCATTGATCAGTTAATTGCCGCTGGGAGCATCCTTGAAGAACGGCGCTGCCATCTCCGAATATTTCATCAGAGCATCGAAGCGATTCTTTCGTTTTGGAGTCTCGTCGAGCCGCTCCAGGCGCTCTTTGAGTGCGATTGTCACGGCCGTGGTCACTGTCTCCCCATTGCGCTTTGCAAGTTCACGCGCCAGCCGGTGGGTTTCTTCGTTCTTGATGTTGAGTGACACCGAAGTCCACCTTTCTACCATTTGCTTCTATCATTCTACCATTCTCGGCAAAATGGCGAAACGACCGATGCCCCGTGCCGGGAGAACCGGGCGCGGGGCATTGGGGCAGGGATTCAGTTCGAATTCAGGAAGTGAAGGCCTTGGTCAGGGAGTCCGACTCAATCGACTGGGATGGTTGTGTCGGCTTCTGCCTGTTCTTATAACTCGCCTTCACAAATTCGTGGAACAACGGATGCGGCTCGAGTGGCTTGGACTTGAACTCGGGGTGGAACTGGCAGCCAAGAAAGTACGGGTGGCCGGGAAGCTCGACAATCTCCACATAAGTCGCGTCGGGAGTGGTGCCGCTGAGGCGCAGGCCGCCGCCGGTGAGCAGGGCCTCGTACTCGCGGTTGAATTCATAGCGGTGGCGATGGCGTTCGCTGATCTCGGTTGCGCCACCGTAGGCTTTGGCCGCCAGCGAATCCGCTTGCAGTACGCAGGTCCACGCGCCCAGCCGCATCGTTCCGCCCATCTCTTCGACGCCGAGCAGCTCGCGTAGTTTGTAGATAATGCGGTGCTGGCTGGCGGGGTCGAACTCGCTTGAATTTGCATCCTTCAATCCGCAAACATTGCGCGCAAACTCGATGCACGCGGTTTGCATGCCGAGGCAGATTCCAAAATATGGCACTTGCTTTTCGCGGGCGTAGCGAATGGCGTTTAACATGCCTTCAATTCCGCGCTTGCCGAAGCCGCCGGGAACCAGAATGCCATCAAATCCAGCTAACTGGTCCTCATAACTCCGGTCTTCGAGTGTCTTTGATTCCAATCCCTCGGCCTCGATCCAGGTAACTTTAAGCTTCAGGTTCTGAGCTATCGCTCCGTGCGTCAGAGCTTCTTTCAGCGACTTATAACTATCCTCGTACTCCACATACTTGCCGACGATGGCGATATGCACCTCGTCTCTGGGGTGGTAGCAGCGTTCCACCAGATTCTTCCACTTGCTAAGATCGGCCTCGGGCGCATCCTTGTGGAGATATTTCAGGATTAGCGCGTCCAGTCCCTCCTCGGCAAAGCGTAGCGGCACCTCGTAGATGGACGGCACAGTGGTCGCTCCCACGACCGCTCGCTCTTCGACGTTGCAGAATGCGGCAATCTTCTGCTTGATCTCGCGGCTCAGGTTTCGGTCCGAGCGGCAGAGCA
>CAZHKN010000215.1:0-8878 GCA_964532725.1 uncultured Occallatibacter sp. | reverse complement strand
CACCGTCTGGCGCTGGCGCAGTGCAGCAAAAAGCGCGGCCTTGCTGCCAGAGGCCTGAATTTTGATGGGCACGGTGAAGTTGAGCTGATAGATATCGCCGGCGCGAATCAACTCGTGAATAGCGACAATGCGCTCAGAATATTGCTGCTCAGTGAGCGCGAGACTCGATTGCAACTGGAATTTAGCGCGGGGGTCCGATGGGAGTGTATGAAATTCGGCAAGCCCAAGTGGATCGCCGTCTACAAAGGTTCCTGCGTGGTGATCAAAGGAGAAGCAGTACTCGTAAATTCCGAACCAGGCCAATGGCTGGCGCGATGGCTGCAATGGCTGCGTCACCGAGGGTTCGAAGAAGCTGCCGCACTCGTAGGAAAAATAGCCGGCGGCAAAGTAACCGGCTGCGACTACACTTTCAATCTCGGCAAAGAGCGCGGGAATTCCCTCGGTATTGTGAGCGACGCAAACCCGCTTCGGCCCAAGAAAGAGCCGGCTAAATTGCTCGCCGTTTTCTTGTTTCGCGGACTCGAGAAGAACCGTCGCCGGCGCCTGCTCAACCAGCGCATAGACCCCTGCGGGAAGGGAATGCCAGCGGTTCATGCGCTTATCTGTTTACTTTACGGTCAGCGTCATGGTTGTGCTTTGGGTGATGGCCGTAATTCCGTTGCTGGATTGCCCAATGACAGTAATGGTGTAGGTGCCGGCCGGGGTTGGCAGGTTCGGCTGCGGGCCGTGATGGAAGTAGTTATAGCGGGGCGCGCAAGCCGTTGTGCCCAGCACGGAAACCAGCGCAACCAGAACCAGCAGAGATAACCGGCCCAGCATGGTTCGCCGCCGCCAGCCAAAGCCGGCTAAGGCCAATGCCCCAGGCAGCAAGAATGCCCATGCAACCGGATTTGCCTTGGGGCCAATTGCCGGCTTGGAAAGGCTGCCGGATTCCGCCTGCGTCTCGATGACCATGGAGCTTGTTACGGTGGCGGTGGTGGCAGAAATCTCAACATTTTCCGGAGTAAAGGTGCACGAAGAAAAATCGGGGAGGCCGGAGCAGGAGAGAGTTACGAACATCGGGCCGGACAAAGCAGCGTTGTTCACCGGCGTTACCGTAACCGCAACGTTACCGGATTGGCCCGGTGTCAGCGTAAGAGGAAATGCGGCGGGAGGAACCGGAGCCACGCTCACGGAAAAATTCGGTGTCCCGGTTGTGGCCGCATCCGCATGCACTTCGGTCACGTCAGAGGTAGATACCTGATGTTCGCTATCGCCAAAGTAAACCGCGTGCAACGCATGATGACCGGCAGGCAGCGCGACCTCGAGGGTGGCCTTGCCCTTCGCGTCAAGCGCCGCGCCAACCAGTTGCCTGCCGCGCTCTTCAATGGCAACCGCGCCAGAAGCGGGCAACCCGTCTTCGCCGGTTACAACCACGGAAGCGGAGGCAATCGAACGACCGTCCTGATTGCGGGTCTGCGCGGAGAGAGTGGTGTAGGTCGCCACGGCGGGCGCGGTCTCTGCGTGCATTCCCAGCGCTGGAAGAACCAACGCAATACCCAGTCCTGCAACCAACGCTTTCGTCGAAAACCCTTCAAGCCGCGGGCTGCGGCAGAAAATGCCTCTCACGTGCACCTGCTCCAAATCTCACAAAAAATGTAGGCCTACCGATTGGGCCGCAAATCCCATTGTACCCGGCGCGGGGTGGTCCCAGCCATTGACAGCCTGCTCATTGGACGCAAAACCCCGGTGAATGACAGCGGGAGAGGTACTTTCTATAACGTCGCAGATTCAGTGGCTCCAGTGTGTGGCCAGGAAGAAGCCTCTTCAGCATTTTTCCAGGAACTCCGCTACCTGCTTCTTGGCCTTATTGATATTTGGGCTGCTGAGGTTCCATTCATCCCGGATGGCTTTGATCTGGAGCGGCATCAGATGCCAGGAGAGCGGCGGATCTGGCTGCTTGCCGCCGGGGAGTGTGGGATCGAAATCAAACTTGGCGTCTTCGATGAGCACCCCGCGGCTCTTCCATTTCGCTTCCAGCAGTTTCAGCTCAATATCCCGATGCGAGACCTGGCCGGCGGTACGGGCGTTCGTCAGCGTAGTAATCGGCGCGATGAGCTGTAACAACCATCCCCCGTGGGTTTGCGGCGTGGGCGGAACCTTGAAGTTCGGCGGCGGAAAACCGCTGATTTCCAATACCAGAACCCGGCTGACAGGCGGTTCAACTCCTGGTTTATGGGTTGCTTCCAACGCCTGGTCCAGCCACTCGGTCAGCGTGGCCATGCCGTAGTTGTCATAAAATCCGCCGTCGATCATGTGCGGCTGCAGATCGGCGTCTGCCGGGCGGGCTACCGGGGTTACGTAGGGAAAGGTCGCCGACAGGCGCGCGGCGCGGGCCACGGAGATGTCCATCTCCCGGTTGCCGATGCGATGCAGCGTGTCGCCGTCCATCCATCCGCCGGATACGCGCGAGTGAACCGCGTTCACATCCGAGGTTCCGTTGAGCAGCGGCGCGCCCACCTCGACCATTGTCGAGTTCATGATCAGCGCGGGCAGTTTACCTTCAGCAACCGGCTGGTTCCAATCGCTCAGGGGGGTCTCCAGTTGTGGGGGATTTCCGGAAACGGTGGCGTTTCCGGCCCAGGCAATCTCCATCGCACGGGCGCGGTCGATCAGCAATCCGAAGGGCCAGGGGAAGAGAAAACGCCAGAGATCCGGCCAGGCGAGACCCCAGGCTACTTCGTCGAGGCTGCTGGCGCTGGCGGCTGTTGTAGGTGAAACCGCAGCCGCCGGATTGGCCAGCCAGTTGACGTAGCAGGCGCTGCCCGTGCTGCCGCCGGAGATGGAGCTGATCAGGCAGAGCGCCTTGTCGAATGCCTCGCCATGCTCCCGTCGCAGCCCCTCGAGCACCTGCGCGGTCCATGCGGCGGATTGAATTCCGCCGCCGGCAGAGGCGACTACGATTGCGCACTTTCTGCCATTGGCGGTCAGCACAACGTCCGGCTCCGCAGCGGGTACCGGTGAGCGATCGAGCAGCGAATAGGTGTGATCCGCCAGCCGGAAAAAGGAGTTGAGCATGCCCCATGCGGCAAGCACCAGCAGCAACGGAATATGCCATCGGCCGAGAAAGAACTCAGTCCCTGAACCAATCCAACCCGCCATCAGCACCACCATTTGCAACCCGACCAGCGCGGGAACGGTGCGCGGCTTGCCCAACTGCGCCCAGCCATAGAAGCCAAGCACAAGATAAAAGCCTCCCGTAACCAGCAAGGTCAGGAGAGCGCTCATATGGCTCTGCCAGGCCGCGCCGGTGTAGCCGTTACCGAGCATGGCCGAGAGGCTATTGTCCTGCGTGGAGGAGGCGACGTAGGTGGTAAACCCGTGACTGCCGCGAATCAGCCAATCGGCAACGCCCGCGCCGATGGCCAGCGCCAACAGGACGCTCACAATCATCAGGAACAGGCTGCGGCGGTTGTCCTGGGTTTTGGAGATCCAGATAGCGACTCCAGCCGTAGGCAGCGTGAGCGCGATCAGCGCTCCAATGGCCCAGGCTGCCGTGCACCAGGAGCTGTGGCCGCTTAGATCCACCCAGGCCTTGACCCAGTCCCACTCAAACGGCGCGCCGGTGCCGAAGCGGACCGGAGCGTAGCGTAGCGCCAGCCGCGCCGCCCGCGATGCGGCGCCGGCGATGGAGAAAGCCGCGAGCGTAGCCAGAAATAGACGCGCGGGCAGATGGAATTTTGGAGTCACATCCAGGTCAAACATTCCTTCCAGCATTGATTTGCCTGCTGTGATGGCAAAGAAAGGATAAGCCGCAAGAAATAGCAACAGCGACAAGGGAATCCAGAGTGCCGCCAGGATGGGGAGATTTACGGCGGTGATGGCAACGGCAAGAACGGCAACAACCGCCGCGGGAATGGCGATCAGGTACAAGAAAATCTTCATCATCGATCCTTTACGGAGGGAATGGGGCTGTTCCAGGCGCTGTGTGCCTTGCGCCAAATGCATTTTCGGGATGAGAGCGTGAAAAACAGGCGTACAGGAGCGCAGACAGATTGCGGCGGAACTGTGTCCTGTGTCAAGTGCCAATTTGTTTAATAAGAAAGTGATTATTAACGGATCAGTAAATCCGGCTGCCCTGAAAACCTCTGTCCCTCCAGAGGCCCCCCGGCTGGCACCCTGCGAGAACGCGATGACATCTGCTGGATCGAATCGAACGAATCGCGCCCTGGTCTGTTCAAAATGCTTAAAATGAGGGTAGAATCCCTACATCGGCACAGCGAGAAAGTCGCGCGCATGACGGCAAACGCCTGGAACTGGATCCTGGCCATCGTCGGAACCATTGCAAGCATTGCCGGAGTCGTCTTTAGTTGGATGGCGTGGGTTCAGGCTGCAAAAGCGAAAGATGCCGCGCGAGAGGCAACGGCGGCGGTCCGAAAACGGATCATTTCACAGGAGGTCCTCAGGCTTGCGGGAGATGCAAAGGAATTCCTAGCAGCCGTCCAGCAAAATCGCACGGAAAGCGCCATCGCATCCGCAAACAATCTAGTGCACGCCCTCTCGGTCATCCGCTCCCGGAGCCTCCCACGCGCCCCCGATGCGGATACACTGAATGCATGCGTAAACGACATTCTGTCTGTCGCGATACGGCTCACGGTTGACGGTACACCCGCCGATGCCGCTAAGCTTGAGGAGTTGGTGATGCTTTGCCACCAGATTCATCGCACTGTTTGTGACCTGGCGGGTAGGATGGAACGCCTTAGCGAAGGAGCGAGCCAATGAACACGCCTTATGATTTCACTGAATCTGCTGTACTCATTGCAAAGCTCGTTGAACTTACACGCGAGGGCAAGATCAATTGGTCTCAGAAGACACTGGGAATCTTCCCGGGAACTACGCGGTTTCATACAACAATTGACGGAGATTTAGAAGCCGCTGTGTGGTCAACAGATAAAGAGATAGGGTTTAGGATTTTTGAAAAGAATCCGCCGGCGGGAAACACGAGCCAGCGCTGGGAGGGAGGGGATCCAATGGGAAACCCGCCCTTGAACGTACAAGCCCACTCAGCGCCACTTCCCCTCGCCACTGGGCGTGATCTATTAGCGATCTCCATCGAACGTGCTGGAGGTGCAATGCGCAGCGAGGTCTACATTCCGCTCATGGGACTGCTGGAACTCGCCCGCCGTTCATCCGATAAGATCGAGCCGAAGATTGAGCGGGTTAAGCAATACCTCGAAAAGCTAGCGGTCTAACCATAAAATGATCGCTCATCTGCGCGGCAAACTCATCTACAAACAGCCCGGTCAGGCGATTGTCGAGGCCGCGGGTGTGGGCTACGACGTCACCATCTCAGTGCCCACTTTTACAGCGCTGCCCTCTGTCGGTCAGGAGGCCTCGCTGCACATTCATACGCAGGTGAGCGAGGATCAGATAGCCCTTTTCGGCTTTCTCGACCGCGAAGAAAAGCGGCTCTTCGAGCGGCTGATTACCGTGAGCGGCGTTGGACCCAGGCTGGCCGTCAAGATGCTCAGCGGCCTCTCGCCTGAACGCACGGTCCAGGCGATTCGCGGACAGGATCATGCGCAATTGACTCTGATTCCCGGCGTGGGCAAAAAGCTCGCCGAGCGGTTGGTGGTTGAACTCAAAGACAAGCTCGACGACTTTGCCGCCCCGCCCGCGCAGTCTGCGGTTCAGGGTCCGGTGGCTGAGGATGTTTTGTCGGCGCTGGTGAATCTGGGCTATCAGCGGCCTGCGGCGGAGAAGGCGATTCAGCAGTCAGTGGCCAAAGAAGCTGCGCTGGCTGCCGATTTCGACGGGCTGTTCCGTGCTGCGCTAAAAATCATCCGGTAGGAGAGCAGAGATGTGGTTTGGAGGTCTTGAGTATATTTTGCCTGGCGTCTTTGTAAGTCTTGGATGCGCTGTTATCGGCTGTTTTTTTTCATTGATTGCCTGGATTGGGGTTGTTTCAAACCTACCCAAGGGGCAGCGCTGGAACATTCCATCTATGCTTTATACGCTCTCTGCGTCCTCGTTTCTTGGCTTAGCGGGTTTACTGCTATATTTTAACCTACGTCCAGATGCGCCAGGAATCGGAGTTTTTTCAGATGAGATGTTATCGCGGCTGTGGACGTCCTCTATGGTTGCTGGCTTTGTTTTTGTACTCATCACCATGCTTCTGGCCTATCTGTACTCGGGACCAGGAAGGCGCTTTATTCTCGTGGGTACAATCCTGCTTTTTTTGATCAATGCGCTGGGGTTCATCGGGTTCACTTTAATGCACGGGAGTTCGTAGGAGCCTCGAAAAAACCGTATGCCCAAGTATGTGAAGGCCATTATTCCGATGCTGACCTGCCGCGATGGCGGGGCGGAGATTGAGTTCTGCAAAGCTGCCTTTGGCGCGGTTGAGCTGGACCGGCGGGTTGCGGAGAATGGCAGCGTGATTCATGCGACGCTGGCGGTTGGCGCGCTGCTGCTGATGGTTCATGGGGAGACCGGGCACTTGGCCAGCCAGGCTCCGCTGGGGGATGGCAGTTCGCCGGTGGTGATCTATATTTATCTCGAAGATGTAGACGCGACGATTGAGCGCGCTGTTGCGGCGGGAGCGAGGATTCTGCTGCCGGCGGAAGATCAGTTCTGGGGTGATCGCGTCGGGCGGATTGTCGATCCGCAGGGGCATGTGTGGAATGTGGCTAGTCGCCTCGAAGCTGCCTGAAAGCCAAGATTCCAAGCTGCTGGCGAGTCGGTAGTCTATTCTCTTCAGATGGACCATTCCGTTCCCTTCAACCTGCCAGAATTCATGTTCTCGCATTTCTGCGGCGTGGACTTTGGAGGCAACCTATTCGCACAATGGCCAGTTGGCATTCGCTTTGAGATTGGGATCAAGCAAGTTTTTCGCGCGGCCAAGCTATATGAGTTTGCATTCGCAAAAACCGAAGACTGCATTCTTGTCTCTCAGGACTGGGAACCTAATCGACGGCTCCCAGAGCACTGCTCGTCTTTGTTTGACACTCCTGGCATCTTTCCAACAGAGCCGTCACGTTTCCAAGAGGTTGAGGTCACACCATTCGACGAAACCCCGTATCGATTGACCTGGACTCGTCTATCCCCACTAGCCTTTGATTCGGCGCAAATGTTTCAGGCAATCGCAAATAGAGAGCAAGACGGTGTGCCTAAGGTCGTGAGCGGTGTGTATGTCATTGATCCCCTCTCAAAGATCATCATGCATATGTACGATGACCGTGGGCTTGACATCATCGCCGCTGAGCTAGATTCCCTCCGACCGATGTTTGGGACCTTCAGCGATTGGATACTGGATTTTGAGCGCCACCGAGTAGAGTTTCGCTTTCGAAGTAACTCTGCTAAGTTTTCCGAAGAGCGCGCGTGATCCCTTTGCATCACAAGCGACATTTGCGTGGATATTCTCAAGCCCATTGGCGGGTTGGCGGGGTGTCTGGTTCGGGCAAAAAATAACTCGGATTTTGCGCATTTTTTAGGCTCAACTGAGGCTATGCCGTTTCAATTCATTGGTGCATATAGCGAACTATCGGCTGCATTCGCGATACACTTTTCTAGTCATGATTTCCAGATCTACACCTCAATCTGCTCCCGCCCACTTCCGCCCGGAAGGCATTGCCTTTTTGCGCAACCTTGCCAAGCACAATGACCGCGAGTGGTTCACTCCGCGCAAGGCTGTCTTTGAGGCCGAGCTGAAGGAGCCGATGCTGGCGATTATTCGCAAGGTCACCGACGCAATGCTCGACTTTGCTCCGGGGCATGTGCGGCCTGCGGAGAAATCCCTCTTCCGCATCTATCGCGATACGCGCTTCAGCGCCGATAAAAAGCCTTACAAGACGCATGTGGCCGCGTGGTGGTCGTTGCAAGGGCTGGAGAAGACCTCGGGCGCGGGGTATTACTTTCATGTGAGCGCGAAAGAGGTGGTGATTGCCGCCGGAGCCTATATGCCGGAGAAGGAACAACTGGCGGCGATCCGCAATTGGCTGGTCGATCATCATGCGGAGTTTAGAACGCTGCTGAATCGGGCCGCCGTGCGCAAGGCCTTTACGGAGTTTGAAGGGGAGGCGCTGACGAGGCCTCCGAAGGGGTTTCCGATCGATCATCCGGCGATGGATTTGATCAAGTGCAAGCAGTGGGGGCTGAGCGCGACGCTGCCTGCTTCAGCGGCGCTTGAGGGCAACATTGCCGCGACGGTGATCAAGCATTTCAAGCTGGCCGCGCCGGTGGTGGATGCGCTGAATACGCCGATAGCTGCCTCGGTTGCACCACGCAAAAAGGTGCTTTTCGGTTTGAAGTAGGCGTCTCGGCTGCGTCTTGTTCCTGCCGCGGGGGCTAAAGCCCAGTGCTTTTCGGTGTGCAGTTGTGGCTGGACTGAAGTCCAGCCCTGATACAAAACATCTGCGAAATTAGTCTCATTTGGGCCAAAAATAGGAGAAAAAACAATAAATATAGGGAAAAACCCGAAAAACTTGTGGAAAATGGGCTTTTGCCGTTGACATTACCCCCTTAAAAGCTGCATGGTATCCAACGACGGGTACTCCGGACCCGCATGAATACAGGGGATTTGAGCCAAGGTTTATCTGCTCGCCTCCCTTCATGCGGTACGCGCAAGCGGCGGAAGCCTGGCAACAACGGCTGCCCTGAGGGTACGCCCAGAGGAGAAAAAGAAACATGGCTACTGGACTGACAAAGACCGCCCTGACTCGGCTTCTGGCTGAGAAGCTCCAACTGACCAACAAGCAAGTCGCGGGTTTTCTAGACCTGCTGGCAGAGACCGCCATCAAGGAAACCAAGAAGAACGGCGTCTTCGTGATCCCCGGCATCGGCCGTCTCGTGAAGGCAGAGCGCAAGGCCCGCATCGGCCGCAACCCCCAGACCGGCGCGG
>CAZHKN010000214.1:0-8948 GCA_964532725.1 uncultured Occallatibacter sp. | reverse complement strand
AACGATTTTATCCAGTCGCTCACAAGCTCGATCCACACGTCTTTGACTGCGCCCTGGCAATTTGTCTATCAATCCACAATTCTGTGCGTGATCGGCGGCTGGATAGCGTTCTTTGCTCTGCCCGAACGGGTTCGCAAGCCGGTTCTGCTTCCTGCCAGTTCACTGATTTTTCGCTGGAATGAAATCGCCACTGCTCTGGGCCACAGCGAAACACAGGTTGCTCTTCAGACCGCCAACAGCTCCTTGCTCTCCGATGTCCAGCAGGTAGCAGACCGGATTTTTGCGCATCGAACGGAATCCAACGAATCTCAGCCTTGATCGGTGAAAAGAATTGAACAACAATAAAGCCCGGACCTTTTAGGTCCGGGCTTTATTGTTGAAGCTGAGCCATCGTTCCATCCACTCCCTCCGCTTGCGAGAGAACGGAACTCGTTTCGTGCTCCGGCAAAGCTAAATAGATAGCCCATATGAACATTCCCGCCAGAATCCCTATTTCATAAACAAACTGAAATGGATCGACAAGCTTAGTATGGGTCGAGAGGCAAAACGACTCAACCAAGTCCGCGCACGATAATACAGCCATTCCGAGAACGATGCCGAATGAGACATCCCGGCCGGAAACACGGAAGGATCTCATGCGCTGAAAAAGAAAGGCAAGAAGGCAAAGAGTGGCCATGCTCGCGGAACGCTGCAGGTGAATAGAGAACACAGATAGGCTCAATATAGAAATAGGCGAATAGGAGATTGAAGAGGCGCTCAATATAACCAACACAATAGTCATCCAACGAAAAGGAATCTTGCATAGCTTTAACAGGTTTGGGTGGTCAGAAGTCATTGAGAGAAAAATCTCCCTGCAAATATAAATCAGAAGAATCGCACTCACTATGTAAACGGACCAAAACAGAAAAAAGTATTGCAGATTGCTTCTCTTTTGTAGCCAAAATAGGTTCACGTATTCAAGACCCATAAACAATGGAGTCGTAGCAACATGGAGCCACACATAGATTGCGAATGCAGGGAAGCGTCGCTGGAGCCTCCTACGCCAAAAGAGGATTCCTATCAAAATCCACAAGCTATTCTCTATCGCGCAGAGAATCGTCATCGCAAGTTGGGGAGTCATTGCCATCTACCTGCTATCTGAGAAACAATTCAGAATCGTTCCAGGCAACGCTTCAAAGAACAATGCAGCATCTTGGAAAAAACGCCAACCTGTAAGATAAGCAATGCACGGAGCAGCCGGCTAAACTCAATTGGTCCAGCCTGGACTGATGCCCGGCATCAACAAAACTATCATTTCAATTATTTTCTGGGCTCGCGCGGACGAAGACTTAGGGGAATGCCCGTCTACGTTCGGCAGCTCTATGAAGCGCGATAGATAGCGCATCCTGTCAGGGTCGCCGCAGCAAAAATGAGGTGAGGGATTGCACCGCCGATTATCCGGAATGCGACCCTCTCGCTGCAAGCAATAAAAGTATAATATACACTGCTGTTGCCATTCCGGCGAGAACCTTTTTTAGGGTAATTTATCAGCCGAGTAACAGAATCCAGCGAGGCTTGCAGACCATCCGGGCGGAGCCAATCCCGCAGGACACAACTCGCTATATGCTTTTCTTCGCTATCTATATAAATCACTCCATATTGACCAAACCGGCACACCCTGCTCTTGGCGGTTGACGAGCCGTGCTGCAAAGCTCAGACTGGGGACGAGGTAGTTATGAGCAGCTATCCCCCTCCCGGACCCGGTGGTGTAGGTCAGCGCATCGAAGAGACCGTTGAGCTGATCGAGATGGAACTGCGTCATGCAGTTCGCTTTGTCAACGAAGCGGTCGTTCCCCAGGTGCGCAAGGAGTCCATCTCAGCCATGCGTACTGTCGCGGATACGCTGCGCAATCTGACCGACCGCATGGATGCAAACCAGAGCACCCCGCAAGGCGGACAGCAAGCCAACCCGCCGAAAGGCCCCCAAGCTTGACTGAAGGCTGTCATCGGGCAACAAGTCGCCGGCTGGCTGCCGGATGGATCGCTCTGTCGCTGGCAATGTTATTGGCCACTGGGTGCGGCCACAAACCCGTCGCTGCCCATGCCCCGCATCCACCGGCACTGGCTCCTACCCCGGTTCCTCCCGGCGGCGTCAGCGCGGAAGACCGCGACTACGTTGCGATCCACAAGCCCATCTACACAGAGGAAGGGCTAGCTACCTGGTATACAGCGCCCTACAAAGGCCGCCGCGCCGCCAATGGGCAGGTTTTTGACGACAGCGCCCTGACCGCTGCGCACCGCACCCTGCCAATGGGGTCACTGGTGGTGGTGACGAACATCAAGACCGGCCAATCCAGCGCGATGCGCATCACGGACCGCGGACCGTTTGTCGAGGAGCGAATTCTCGATCTTTCCATTGCCTCGGCCAAGGCAACTGGCGTCTACCGCGCTGGACTCGCGCGGGTGCGGATGGATGTATACCAGACGCCTAAGCCAATTGATAGCGGTGGCCGCTGGTGTGTGCAGATCGGCGCATTCCAGAGCGAAGGCAAGGCTAACAGGCTCAAGGAACAGTTGCTGCGTAAATATCCCGGCTCCACGGTGATCGAGTTTTCCGGCCAGAACAGCTACTGGGTGCGCATCCGTCCGGCTGGCGATAACCGGGAGCTGGCCGAACAGATTGCCGGCCGTGTCCACCCCGCCGAGGGTGCGGCCTTCTTGACCCGGCTGGATTAGGAGGGCTAACCAAAGACAGCGAAAGATTGTGCCAACACGTGATACCATTTCGGCACAATGAGGAGGACTGGTCCTCAAGTGGTGAAAGCGAATGGCCGATGAAAGAACTTGAGTACAAGCTCCAAGTCCGGAAGTGGGACATTGTGTCAAGACTGGGGCAAGCCCTGATCAAATATGGGACGCTCTGCTGGTGCATATGGAGACTTTCCTTGACTCTTGAAGCGTTTGCTGGAAAGACTACGTTGGCGGGCCTTGGTGTTTTTTTACTTGCGGATCTTAAAGCGAACACAGTGCTAAGCCATGCAGTAATGGCAATTTTTGGGCTAGGCGGAGCTGGTTATGGTCTGCGGGAGAGATCTCAAAAGCGAAAAGAAATCAAAAGATTGGGAAATCGTGTAGTAGAACTTGAGAAGCGGTTGAATCCAAGTCGTACTTCAAGCGGTCTAACACTTGACGGCAGGAGCCGTCCCGAGGATGAGCCATGAACAATGCATTATATGAGCAAACCATGTCATTCCTGGGTTTGATTTTTCTGTGGGGATTCTGGCATCACCTGTGGAAGCCGCAGCGCGTAGACTTTTTTAGGCAGAGACTCTTTGCGCTTCGGAGCGATCTTTTCGATATTGCGGCAAATGGTAAGGTGTCATTTGAGCATCCTGCTTACGCTCAACTGAGACTCATGATAAATGGGGTGATCAGATATGCCCATCGTGCCTCCTTTCCCACATTGATAGTAGCGAGTGTGCAATCCGGCGATTCGCCGACAGATGCACTGAATGCTTGGAAGAAGGACGTAGGCAGGCTGCCAAGTGACGCACAAGAGGAAATACTTTCTATCTATTCGCGTCTATCAGAGGCCTTCGCGAGCCATATCGTTGGAGGGTCCCTTACTCTGGTTCCCTACATATTACTCAGAGTTTTTTGGGGGGTAGTCGAGTCTTTCTTACTATTGCTTGTGGGAAAGAAAGACTTTCAAAATTTCACCGTTTCGCGCGCACACATAAGAATAGATAGGGAAAAAAACCAGATCACAAGAGCTGGGGTGGTAGTCATTGAGGAGCGTGTGCTTTATGAAGAGCAACGCAGAATGACCAATGAACGGCTTCATGCATATGCACTTTAGTTGGTGTACCGATATACATTCAAGCATTCGTTTTGCGCTAACGGATTACGATATTAGGCGATAAAATAGGGCCTCTTAGTAGTCTTGCAGTACATCTTGTATGCTCTGGTGTGGTTTGATGCCATACTGGAGCCTACAAGACCACCCATGATGACCTCCGCCAAAAAATCCTTTCGCGCCGTGCTGGAGCCGCTTCGCAATGGCCTGGGCTGGGTAATTGCGCGTATCCCCTTCGACGTGGCCAAGGCATGGCCAGAGCGCCGCCGCCTCCGTGTTCGCGGCGAGATCGAAGGCTTTCAGTTCCGTTCCTCGCTCTTCGCCGCCTCCAATGGCGAAGGCCATTTTCTGTTGGTTAACAAGAAGATGCAGAAGGCGGCCGGGGCTGCAGTCGGCGCCCAGGTGCGAATCATCCTCGAACCGGATCTGGAGGAACGCGAGGCCATAATCCCACCGGAGCTGGCGCAGGCGCTCAAGGGAGAGCGGCAACTGCGTAAATGGTTTGACGGTCTGAGTCCCTACTATCGCAAAACACTCGGAGCAATAGTCAGCGAAGCCAAGACGCCCGCAAGCCGCGAGAAGCGCGCCGAGCAAATGGCTGAGACGCTCCTTCAGGCGATGGAGGGCGAAGCCGACCTGCCGCCGATTCTGCATGCGGCCTTTCTTCGCCAGCCGCTAGCCCGCGCCGGTTGGAACGCGATGACGCCGGCGCAGCGTCGCGGTCATTTGCTGGGAATCTTCTACTATAAGGGCGTGGAAAGCCGGGAGCGCCGCGCAGCCAAGGCTGTAGAAGAGGCTTTGCGCCTAGCCAGGAAACATTCCCGAACCGCCGACTAACATACAGATTCTTAATAATATACAGCGATTAAATTCCGCGCGTACCGAGATATTTCCAACTGAAGGGCCTTTTTTCGCGACTACCTACCCAATTTCCGCGTCTATACAAGCAGCATGAGTGTTACAGCAGCAATCCGCCCGTTTTTTGCGTCCAGCGCCGCTTCGGTTCAGGAGCAGCAAGCCGAGCTGGTTCGCCAGGGAAATCTCGCTATTGCCGCAGGACTCAAGCGTCAAGACGCCGGCCTGCTCGACGAGCTGATTGTTCGCTACCAGCACCGGCTGCTGCGCTACCTGTTGTTTTTATGCGGCAACCGCGAGATGGCCGAAGACCTCTTTCAAGAGGTCTGGATGCGGGTTCTGGTGCGCGGTGCGCAGTTCAACGGCAAAGCGCGCTTTGACACCTGGCTCTTCGCCATCGCCCGCAATCTGGTCATCGACCAGCGTCGCAAGCGCACGCTTACGAGCCTGGACCAGCTCTTTGAGGGCAAAAACGAAGAAGACCGTCCGATGAGCTTTGAGATTGCCGACGATGAGCCTTCCCCCTTTGATCGCTGCGCAAACATCGAAGACCGGGAGCGCATCGGGGCCGCTCTGATGAAGCTGGATACGCTGTATCGCGAGGTGTTGGTGCTGCGCTTTCATGAAGAACTGTCGCTGGATGAAATTGCCAAGGTAACTCGCGCGCCGCTTTCAACTGTAAAATCAAGGCTTTATCGCGGACTTGCCTCGCTGAAGCCTAGCTTTGAGAGCCACGATCCACTGCCGGCGGAGGCCGTGTGAGTGGCAGCGATTTGTATCGTGGCGATGCTGATCGAGATTGCTCCGCCGCTCATCGCACCCGGCGTGTGGTTCAGGCTTCGCTGGGCGTAATCAAGGAGCAAAAGGCAGATCGCAGGCGGATTCGCAGAGTGGCGCTGGCTGCCGTTTTCCTGGTGATTTTTGTTCTCGGTCCGCTAGTCTGGTGGGCCGCAGACACATTCCTTGAAGAGGAGCATGTGGCCGGGGAAATGGGGCAATTCGGCCTCTGGATCTTTTTCTTCTGCGCGGCGCTCGTGGCTGCCGTGCTGCTGGCCGGCTGGTTGCGGCACAAATCCTAACTCACTTATCTGTTACTTATTTCTCTTTCTGCAACGCAACTTCCCGATTCCTCTTCCCGTCCATTCGTTCAGGAGGTAAGCTATTTCTACACTCCTGAAAGGCCCTCTCTGGGGAGGGGCAGCTTATGCGTGATCCACAATCCATCACGGTCGACGAAGACGCACGCCTGATTCCCGTCTGGTCAATCGTCGCGGCCAGCGCTGCGTTCGGGCTGGTCGAGTACTACTTCTGGCAGGTTTTGCCTACCCAGGCGCACCATCTGCCGCCGCTGGGCCTGCGCATCTACTTCAATCTCTCCTGGGGCGTGCTGGCCGCCATCTACTTCCTGATGATTGGCTACGTCAGCCGGGATGCGGCGCGCCGCGCCATGAGTACCCGCTTCTGGATGCTGATCTGTTTTGTCATGCCAGGGGGCATCGGAGCCGTCCTGTATTTTTTACTGCGCCAGCCGCTGGTCTCCCGCTGCCCGGCCTGCGGAACCCACGTGCAAAGCGATTTTCACTTCTGCCCGCAATGCAGCTATCAGGTCACGGCTAGTTGCGGCAACTGTTTCCGCACCGTCCGCACGACCGACCAGTTCTGTACCTGCTGCGGCCATGAGTTGGCCAATGACCACATGCCCGCCCGGCTCCATGTCATGGGCGGCTAGGGGTTCTCCGCGCCTTTTGATCTTTCACCGCCGATCAAGCACGTTTACCTGGTTTGCGCGCTCCCCTCCGCCAGCCCTGCAATCCACTTTCACTCCGTACGATAAAAATGACCCTCACTGCGCTGATCATCGACGACGAACAACTGGCCCGCGAAGAGCTGCAATATCTGCTCGACTCGCTGGGCGGCGTTGAAGTCGTTGCGGAGGGCAGCAACGGCATCGAGGCCGTCGACCTCATTGAGGAGCACCACCCCGATCTGGTTTTTCTCGACGTGCAGATGCCTGGACTCGATGGCTTTGCGGTGATCAAGCGCCTCATGGAGAGCAATCGCGACGGCAAGCAACCTCTGCCGCAGATTGTTTTTGCAACTGCCTACGACCAATACGCCGTCCGCGCCTTCGAGGTGAATGCGGTCGATTACCTGCTCAAGCCCTTTGACCGCACGCGGCTGCAACAAGCATTGGCGCGGGTTCACACACGCATCAACGTCGCTGGGTCCGCCGGATCTGGCGCCTCAGCAGCTTCGCCCGCCGAGTCCACCGTCGAGACTCAGTTGGAAGAGCTGCTCCGTGTGCTCAACCGTCCTCAGGGCGCGGCACGGAACGCGCCTGCCAAGCTTGTCGTCCAGGCGCAGAGCCGCCTCCTCCTCATCGACCAGGCTGATATCTGTTTTGCCGCCATTGACGAAGGCGTAATCCGCGTCTCAACGCAGAACTTCGAAGGCCATTCCAAGTGCCGCACACTGGAAGAACTGCTCGAGCAACTGGACCCCGCGCTCTTCTGGCGCGCCCATCGCGGCTTTGTCGTTAACATCAATCACATTCGCGAAGTGGTGCCGTGGTTCAAGTCCAGCTACCAGTTGCGCATGAACGACAAAAAGCAGACCGAGATTCCCGTAAGTCGCGCGCAGACCCGCCGGCTGCGCGAACTCTTCAATCTATAGCAGCCTGCTATCACGCGCTTTCAGCCAACACTTCTTTCAGCTAAAATGCTGTCATCCTGAGCGAAGCGTTCTTCAGCGGAGTCAAAGGATCTGCATTTCGCGAATTTAAATAAAACCGTATCTCAAAGCCAGCGCACCGCATTTTTCGAGACACCAGGCAAATGCTCGGATGCAAAACAAGCGCAGACGCGGGTGACAATCTCACCCTCCCGCCCCCTATAATTGCCGCAGGTCTTTGAACGGCCTTAAACTTCCCCGGAAAAAGAGAGATAACCTTGGCCCGCGAACTTTATACAGCAAGGCTGGAACGCAAAATCTGCATCTCCGAGTCTGCACAGTGCTTTCACTTCGAGTTCGTCATCGACGAGCTGGAGAGCTTCCCCTTTGCCTCCGGCCAGTTCGTCTCCGCCGTGGCCCAGGACCAGAATGGCAAGCAGCAGACGCGCGCCTACTCCATTGCCTCGGCCACGCGCGGCAATCGCTTTGAGCTGTGCGTCAACCGCGTCGAGGGCGGCTTCTTCTCCAATCACTTGGCCGACCTGACTGATCTGGCCGTTGGCGGCTCCATTCAGTTGCATGGACCCCACGGCCACTTCATTCTCCAACAGCCTGTCACCGATTCGATTCTGGTGGCGACCGGGACCGGCATCGCCCCCATGCGCGGCTTTCTGCAGTCGCTCTTCCCCTCGGACGGACCTGATGCAGGCAAAGACCTGAGCGGCGGCAAGCAGATCTGGCTCGTCTACGGCACCCGCCATGAAAGCGAACTCTACTACCGGGCTGAATTCGAAGCCCTCGCCCAGCGCTATCCCAACTTCCACTACCTGGCCACGCTCAGCCGCGCGCCGGAGTGGCCGGGCCTGCACGGCTATGTACAGGAATACGTCGGCCAGATCGTCGAAGAGCGCGCCGCAAAGCTCGGCCAACCGCTACCCCAGCCCGCGCCCGACCCGGCAATTCCCGCCAAAGAGCAAAATTACGACATCTACACCTATAGCTGCGGTCTCAACAACATGGTCTCTGCCGTCCGCGAAAAACTCACCGCCTACGGCTGGCAGCGCAAGCAGATTGTCTTCGAGCGCTACGACTAGCACCGTGCACGTTTGATTATGTAGTCGCCTGACTGTAGCGCCGGTCTCCAGACCGGCTGTCGTGTGGGCGTCCTCGCCCGCACTCATTAGGTGAAAATTATCAAATCACTCAGTCTGGGCACTAGATTTTTCCTGATTTCTTTCACCGAACCTCTCCCGTTTCCAACTCAAGCGCGGCCTTTCACGAGGGCCGCATTCTTTTCGTGCCCCAAGTCACAAGACGTTCATAATCCCGCTGTGATAGCATCCGCTTTCTAAGTGATAGACGCTTGGCGGAATCGTCTGAATTCCACCGCCACGCGCCTGCCGGAGCTTTATGGACGAGGCAGACGGCAGACCCGGCATTTTGGCCACGCACCCCGGCCATCCGGACGCCCCAACGGACGCCCCTGATCCGTCCCTGCGCCTCCAGATTTCACGTTTCCCATCACATGCCTTTTTTGCCCTCACACGCTGTCATCCTGAGCGGAGCGCAGCGCAGTCGAAGGACCTGC
>CAZHKN010000213.1:0-8950 GCA_964532725.1 uncultured Occallatibacter sp. | reverse complement strand
CGTACGAACCATCCGTTTTCTGCATCAGCTATAGTCAGCCGTCCGTGGCTGCCCTGAATGCTCGGATGTGCGCAGGCCATATCGTCGGCAATCGGTTGTAGATGGCAGGCCTCAGGTAGGTTCAGCGTCCGCTCTTCATTGGTGACCACATTGCGGCCAATCAGCAAACGACCATCTTCCATCCGATGGATGTGCTCTGTCATCTCGCTCTTGCCGCCGCCCGATGCGCCTTCATGCATGATCACGAGCTGGTTTTCGTAAGGAGTAACGACGGAAACGGCGGCGCAATGATTCGTCACCCAGCCTTCGCGCTCGCCGATATCGAGCAGAATCGAGTAAGCGCCCTTTTTCGCGCTGGGTCCGGGATAGAGGTTGTAGGCAAAAACCTCTTGATGCGTTGCTGTCCGGTCATGCACCACCACCTGCCGCCCGCCAAAGTGCGTGTGCCGAAAGGGTGGGGCAACAAACAGTACGCCGCCGGTAATTTTAAAATCCGCAGGGAGATGACTGCGGGGAATCATCCCCTGTAAATCCGCCAGCGCCGCAGCGAAAAACGCAGCCTGACGAGGGACAATTAGCAGGGAGCCGTATCCCAGCGAGTCCGTGCCGGCATAAAAGGGCATCACCACCAGTTCCTGCGTCTTCAGCCAGTCCAGGGTCTGCTGGCGCGTCTTATCGAAATTCTCGCCGAACCGCTCATTATAAGTAGGTTTATCGGTTGGGAATAGGTCGCCAATCACCATCGCATCCGGATCGCGCCGCCGCATCGCAGGGTCAGGAAAGTTGATCGCCAACCCATTGCGCGCCTTGGTCACCACTGCCTCAACCACGCGGCCAACGCCAGGCACAGTGAAAATAGCCTCGTAAACGCCGTGATCGTCCCGGTTGCCATGTCGCCAATCTGTTGCGCCTGTCGAACGGCCCAACGCCCAGTCCAGCAGTTGCTGGCGGTTTTCCGGAGTTTGCACCAGCGGAGCTGCGCTCAGTACCTCGCGAACGTGCGTGGGAAGCTCCATCTTTGCCCAGCAGGCTTGAAAATCGACAAAGGATTCAGCGACGGCAGTGGTCATGGTCGGCTCACCTTCCGGAATGAATTTTGCAGAAGTGGCTCGGCTTGGCCCAAAATGCGAAGCACATAAAAACACTTGATAAGGGCTACAGATTTCCAAAATACGCCGCAACGGCCACACACCCTTTATCTCATTCCCCGTCACAGTTGGCAGTGCCCGACGTCACATTCTGGGAAAATCTCTCTGGATCAGAGCCAGCGCTTCATCTGATGTGTGTATTTGCCCTTCCAGTTGTGCATCTTCTACTGCCCGCAACATCTGTTTGAAATGCGCGCCCGGCGCGTAACCGGAAGCAATCAGCTCTCGCCCGGTGATCAGCGGCTTGGGCCGTACAACTTCTTGAGGAATCGTCTCATACTGCTCACGGGCAAACTTCCAATTCTCAAGGTTGCCGCTGCCCGCAAGACAGTCCATCCGGTGCAGCGCCAGATGCTGCTCAAAGCTTTCCAACCGGAAGAACCTCTTCAACGTTGAGGTCTTCATTCGCCGCGCATCGGCAAATCGCATGTGGTTCTCAATCAGCGAAAGAATCTGGCTCGTCTCATCGTTGGAAAATCGAAACCTGCGGCAAATCTCCGCGCCTATCGCCACCCCCACTTCCACATGCCCGTCAAAGCGAATGCGATCAGCGACGCGAAAAGTCGGTGGCTTGCCCACGTCATGCAGCAGCGCGCCCCAAGCCACCGTCAACGGGCAACCAGCCTCCAGTTGGCCCAGCAACCCCAGCGTATGAATCCAAACATCGCCCTCTGGATGGTACAGCGGAGGCTGCTCCACGCCCTTCATCCGCGCAATCTCCGGCAATACTTCTTCAAGAAGGCCAGTTTCATCCAGCAGCTCAAAGGCGCGCCGCGCATTTCCCTCGGTCAACATCTTGGTCAGCTCGTCCCGCACACGCTCCCGGCTCACAACGGTAGTTTTTCTTGCAAGAGCGCGAATTGAGGCGAAAGTCGCTGATTCAATCTCAAAACCGAACCGCGCTGCGAAGCGCACCGCGCGCAACATGCGGAGATGGTCTTCTTCAAAACGTTGGGAAGGCTCGCCAATCGCCCGAATCACGCCTCGATCCAGGTCAGCAAGTCCACCTACATGATCAATGATTGCGTGCCGAAGGGTACAGGCAGCACCCCGTAAATTCAGATCCTCAAAAAAACCGGGCTTTCGCCCCGTAGGGAAACGGTCAATGGCATCCAATAACAAACCGTTGATCGTGAAGTCCCGCCGCCGAACATCCTCCTCGGCGCTCAGCGTATAACGCACCGCATCCGGATGCCGTCCGTCGGAATAGACTCCATCCGAGCGAAAGGTTGCCACCTCGGTGACAATGTGGTCCGGCTCATTTTCCATTGCGCCGCGGGTACCTTCAAACGCAGAGTCCGCCGCACCGCAGGTGCTGACAACCAGTACCACGCCAAAGTGCGCTCCAACCGCAAAGGTGCGCGGAAACATCTGCAACACCACATCCGGTGTCGCGCTGGTCGCCACGTCAAAATCCTTCGGCTCACGTCCCAGCAGCAGATCGCGGACACAGCCACCCGCAAGGTACGCCTCATAACCGGCCGTGCGCAGGTCGTCGATCACTCGCAAGGCTGCGTCGAATTCACGCGGTTCAGGCAATATCATCGCAATATCTATTGTCGCCGAACCCGCGTCCGCACTCCGGCTGTCACTGCCTCTTCAGCACAGCAGCACTCTTTTCGTCGCTCAGGATCGCCCGTTCCAGTTTGCGGAATTCAGCGGCCTTCGCAGCCGGAACCTCCACCTGGCGCACAACGTATTCCCTTTCGTAATGCAGCACATTGTCTTTCGCGGTTACAGCAGAGTGGTAGCTGGCGAAATCCAGATCGATATCCACCGGAGCCGGCGTGTCATCCACGCTATATCCCTGCGGAAGGGCAATGTTAAAACTATCGCGCCAACGCCCAGGGTGCCCAATCTCAATTGGATAAATGCGCGGCTTACTTTCCATCACATCTTGAACATCGTGGGCATGGCTCCCGATCACGCGCGGCCGCAATAGCAACAACGGACCGGCGCTATGCGCATAATTCGTCGCGCTGAAGTTGAGTTCAAGCCCCAACGGTTTGTTCAGCTCGGATGTCTGGCGGAATTCATAGCCTTTAAAAGCCAATCCAGGCAGATCGGAGCCAAGCTGCTTCTCGATGTGGTCGTGCATCTCTTTCGCATCACTATACTTGATCCGATCACGCCATACCATTGCATCATCACCGGTAAACGTCTCAAATATGTTCCCGGACAGTGAGCCGTCGATGGCTAATGTGAATTCCCCTTTGCGCTCCCGTCCTGCACTATCCGGCGCGAGCACTGGCATCTGGAGCACCTGACTCTCCGCTCCGTTCGACAAATTCCCGTACGCGCCTTGCAGCTGCTCTCGAATCAACCCAACAGGCGTCACTTCGTCGGTTGGATCAAAAATCAGCAGTGTCTTACCGTTAACAGCCTTTGCGCGGGCCGCCAGGCGCGGATCATTTTCCCCATCAGGCAATTCGATGGCTGCAATCATATGATTGCCCCAGCGCGATGGAGCATTGGGATCAATAATGCCCCTGCGGCTGTCCACATGCAGATAATATGCTTTAATACCCACGGCCTGGAGCATCGAAATCAGCAGCGTAGCCTTGTCTTTGCAGTCGCCGTAGCGGTTGCGATAAATATCTCCGGCATAGTGCGCCTGCCAGCCTCCAATTCCCGCCTCAACAACAAAATAGCGGACGTTCTTCTGAATGTAGTCCGTAATTCGGCTCAGTTTCGTATACAGATCAGGAGCGTTCGCAGACAGTTCCTGCGCCTTGGCGGCAATCTCCGGCGTTGGATCAGTCCGATGTTCCTCCAGATGATCTACCCAAAGACCAATTGCGCGCCACTGTGCGTCCGTGCCTTTTACTGCCTGATCGCCCCACTTCACCGACATGCGAGCGACCAGCGCGCTCCACGGCGGCGTCGCGTGTATATTCTCCAGATCGAGCGCGGGCATCTGTTTAACCTCCCAACGCAGATGATTTGGGGCAACTTCTTCGGGCTTCAGTGCCGGGTAGTTCCGCCACGAGTCGGCGTAGTGCCCGCCCGGTGGCAGGTCAAGCTCCAGCGCCGTATCTGCGATAGGAATAGACGACTGAACATTCCACTCCTCTTCATACATGTAAGGCCTTAGCCGAACCTCTGTTTCGCAGGCAACAACCGCGCCCGGATCTCCACCCGGCGGATTCAGTACTCGAATCTTCTCGGTCATCTGCAATACAGGCGCAACCATAGCACCGTGATCCGTAAAATCGGAGTCCTTGGCCTGCAACTGCCGTCCATCCGCGGTAAAAGTCCAGGAGCGAAAGATATTCAGCTTTTCGTCAATGTCGTAGGCCGCTTCGCACTGCGCGTATCCCCTTCCCTGCGGCTTAATGATGCGCACGACGTAGCGCTCACGCTCCACCGCATGATTCTGATCATCAATCGTTAGCAGATATTCATCGTAGAGAACCACCGCCGGCGCATCTTTGATATTGGGCGGATTGGGCGTTTTGGCCGCATTCACTGCCCAATCCGGTGCAGGTTCAGCCTTGCTGCCGGCGACGGCAGGCAGCGATGCACACAGGACCGTGGCAAAAGCTGACGCAACAGAAAAATGCAAAATGCGCGAGGGCATCAGTTTCCTTTCACTGCGGGTGTCGCAGTTGCTCTGGGAGCATTGGTCAAAACCAGTTGCTGTTGATCCGCCGCTGCCACTTTCTGATAAAAGTCGCGCAGGCTCTGATACTCTTCGGCCTTGGCAAAGGTAAAGGCGCGCGCCAGGCTGCGTGCAATCGTGATCTGGCCGGCTTCTGCCTGAGATTTGACCACGAAAACAGCATGCCCCTCCCACGGAATCTTGGTGTCTTGGGGGGTGCTTTCCACCGAAAGCTCCGCTGGAAGATGGTAGACCACCTCATCGTTGGTTAGGCTGCCGTAATGCATGTCCACCGGCTCCTGGCGCTTCTCCTGATCCACAAAAGGATGGTGGCTGCGCGTTTCAAAGAAGAGTCCGGGAATGATCAGCCGCTTCGAGGTAACTGAGCCGATGGCGCCTTGCACCTTGATTACGACAAGAAGATTCGACTCTGGATCGTCGAGGGCGAGAAAGTGGTCAACATGCGCTTCAACGCCTTCCGGCACCATCGTCGCAATCCATTTGTCGAAGAGTTTTTTTACCTCTGCCTCGTCATTTTTCACTGCCTCCTGCCGCCACCGGAGAGCCTCTTGCCCTTTCAGGGCGAATCGAATCGTTCCGTCAATGCCACCCTGGCTATCCACCGTCAAATCTGCGGTGCGCATCAGGGTGTTCGCGGTATAGGGCTGCAGCGGCGAGGTGGCCGCTCCAGGGCCGCCGGCACTCTGTCGTACACCCCCGGCGCTGGAGTGGCGCCAGTGAACCGTCTGGAAAGGGCACATCTTTTCGCCTGGATCGAGGAGAATCTCCTTGCCGCCATTGTTGAGGAGGATAATGTTGTCGTCAAGCTGGTGAAAGTTGAGGTAACCCGGAGCAAAAATTCCCTCATCCCGATCGACGACCTTCATCGCGTAGGCCTGGAGTCCTTCGGCGCGCAACAGAGCAAGATAAAGCAGCGCAATGTCCTCGCTCGACCCGCTCTTCTGCGCCCAGGTATCTTCAGCGCGCTTTGCGGCTTTCAGCTTGAGCTGCTTGCGCTCTGAAACCCCCTTCTCGCGTGAAAAGTCCGTGTTATCCAGAGCCTGTACGCCTTTGTAAAGCTTTTTCGCCTTTTCCAGATCGCTGTCGCCGGAGGAGACAAGGCCATCAGCCGCGTCTCGGATCTGCTTCGTCGGCTCGGCAAATTCATTTACCTCCTTGCTCCAGCGCTTGGCCGCGTCTAGCCAGAATTCTCCGCTGTTTCTTGAACTTTTGTAATAGAAAAGCACCTGATAAAACAGGCTTTGAATTGGCGGCATCCATTCCTCGTCCGGAATAGCCGGAACGTCGATCACATCGACGCTAAAACGCCCGACAGCGTCTGTTTTTACATCCGCTCCCGGCGGCAAGATATGCCACCAGATCAGCGTATTCGCCGCATTGCCGTCTTCGTCGATCAGATAATGACTGGTCTCGTTTTGATTGCCCTTCAGAAAGGCCTTGAAGGGGGTGAAAGCATAATGGGCCTTATGCACAAAATATTTCTGCTGAACCTCCCAATGAGGCGAAGAATAGCGGTTGTCGTCATACCGAATCTGATAGCGGTACTCAAGGATGCTGCCCACCTCTACGCTGGGCAGGTTAAAGACCTTGCGGCTGATCGTACGATCTCCGCTTTTCTCAGCCAGCAAATCCTCTGGCTTGCCTTGCAGCGGAATGATCGTCCCATCTGAGTGGATGGTGCGAGCCTTGATATCGTCGATCTTCGTGGCTCCGCTGAGATAGGGCAGTTGTACCGTGGCCAGCTCTTTTCCCTTCTCGGTAAGGACCTTAATCCGCGCATACACGCTGTGGTAATGCAGCATGTCGTCGGTGACTTCTTCGCGATACAAATAGACCGCTGCTGCTCCCGGCGCTTTCGGATCAGCGGTCATATTCAACTCGTCCGTAGTCGGCTGCTGGAACTGAGCATTGAGCACCGCTGGCACGGCTCCGGCCAGGAGAAGAGCTGTAACGGCAAGCCTGCTGTATTTCATTGAAAACTCCAATATGGACTCTCTCGAAAACTCGTTGGGAGCTTCAAGATACGACGACTTAACGCCCTTGCCAGTTGCTGCACATATCCAGAACAAAGCACGTTGCTCGTTGACAGCAAGATACCATGCCGGACGGCGGATCGGTGATGGGCGGCGCGCGGCTTGATTACTTGGTAAATATGCCTGGACTTCCTTCGGCAGCGAATCGCGCACAGATTGCTGGTTGTGCCTCGCTTGCCCCTCTCCGCCTGCGCGGCCTGCCCCCAAAGGCGTAAACTGATGGGTTTGCGGAGTTGTTGCACCGGAGGAAGTGGCTTGATGCGCGGTTTTTCGATGAATAGGAAGAGAATCTTTGGCGTGTTTCTTGGCGGATTGCTTGCGCTGCCCTGCGCTGTGGCGCAGTGGAACACTCCGAATCCGGTAGTGAGCATAGAAAGACAGGCTGACGGGGTAGTGGTGCGACAGCAGGACGGCGTTCTCCGCCTTGAAGTCAAAGCTGCTGATCTGCTCCATGTCACTTATGCTTCAAATGGCCCCGCAGAACCCGCACACCAGTCAGACGGCGTGGTCATCAAAAAAGACTGGCCCGGTGCCGCATTCGATCTAGCCCAAGATGCCAAATCGGTGACCCTGACCACTTCCCGGCTGCGGGCCGTGGTTGATCGTGAAACAGGCGCGCTCCAGTACTTTGGACCCGATGCCGCCGCATCTGCCGGAATCATTGCCACCGGGCCGGGATCGACAGCCCAAGCCCCCAAGGGCAAGCTGCTCACCACCGATAGCTACCGCTCGCTGCGGCCTGTAGAAGTCAATGGCGAAAAAACATTTCATGCGGAAGTTTCATTTGCCATTTACGGCTCGCATGAAGGCTTCTACGGCCTCGGCCAGCATCAGGCTGGCGTGTGGAATTATCGTGGCGAAACTGTTGATCTCTCCCAGGAAAATACCAATATCGCCATTCCGCTTCTGGTTTCAACCAACGGTTACGGAATCTTCTGGAATAACTCCTCGCGCAGCCGGGTCAATAACCGATTTATTCATGCGCTTTATCTCAGCGCCGAAGTTGCCGATCAGATCGACTATTACTTTATCTACGGACCTGAGCCAGATCAGATTATCGCTAGTTATCGCCAACTGACGGGCGAAGTTCCCCTCTTTGGTCGCTGGGCATATGGATTCTGGCAATGCAAGAACAGGTACGAGTCACAGCAGGAGCTAGAGACTGTCGCCGCGAAATATCGTGCCGAACATATCCCAGTGGACAACATCGTTCAGGATTGGTTCTGGTGGATCACAATGGGCGAGATGAAGTGGAACCCCAATTACCCCGACCCGCAAGGACTGATCAATACACTGCATGACGAGCATTTTCATCTGATGGTTTCCATCTGGCCCTATTTCCGCCCTGGCAGCCCTGTGTACGACGAATTCGATAAAAACGGCTGGTTCATTGCCAAGACCCGGCAGCCGAGTTTTCATCCTGTAGGGCAGGCTCTCTACGACCCGACTAATCCCGAGGCTCGCAAACAATACTGGGCCAATGCCAACGCAGCTCTTTTCCAGAAAGGCGTGGACGCCTGGTGGCTGGATACGGATGAACCGGAGACCGAGGGCCACGAGGATAATATCCTGACGGCGAATCAGATGCACATCGGTTCTGGCGCGCGCTATGCGAATATTTATCCGCTCTTTCACATCGGCGGCGTCTCCGATGGGCAGCGGGCCGCTTCAGATCAGAAACGCGTATTCATCCTTTCCCGTTCGGCCTATTCCGGCTCGCAACGCTACGGAATAACCGCTTGGTCAGGCGATGTCTTGTCTGACTGGGTCACATTTCAGCGCCAGATTCCCGCTGGCTTGAACTACTCCATCTCCGGAATGCCCTATTGGACAACCGATATTGGCGGATTTATTTCAGGTGGCAATCTGAATGATCCATATTTCCGCGAGTTATTTGTTCGCTGGTTTGAGTTCGGTGCGTTCTCGCCGATCTTCCGCGTGCATGGAACGCGCTACCCCAGTGAGAATGAGTTATGGTCGTACGGTAAGGAGGCGGAAAAGATTCTTGTAGACTACGATAAACTCCGCTATCGTTTGCTGCCCTACATTTACTCGCAGGCATGGGATGTTACAAGCAAGCATGGAACTCTCATGCGCCCACTGGTGATGGATTGGCGCAATGATGTGGAGGCCCAGAACACCGGCGA